>JAVFAO010000073.1:0-22533 GCA_034002465.1 Myxococcota bacterium | reverse complement strand
AAAGGATGACCTCATCCTCATCGACACCGACGAAAAGGCCCTCGAACAATCTCAAATGGACAACGACGCCATCGTTCTTTCTGGAAACGCTGTCGCCGAAGGCACCCTGAAAAAGGCGGGGGCCGCCAACGCCGACCTCTTCGTCGCCGTCACCAACAGCGACGAAATTAACATCATCGCGGCGCTACGCGCCAAACATCTGGGTGCCAAGCGCGCCGTCGCCCGTGTGGTCAACTCTGTCTACTTTGAGGGAGAATACGGCCTTTACAACGATATGTTCGGCATCGATCTGGTGATCAACCCCAAGTTCCTCGCGGCCCTCGAGATTCACAAGCTGGTGCGCTCACCCGTCGCCGCCGCCATCGAGGACTTCGCCAACAACCAGATCGAAATGATCCAGCTCCCCATCGAGAAAAACACACGCGCCACACATCGCCCGCTGCACGAAGTCAAGATGCCACAAAACGTCCGCATTGCTGGTATCGTGCGTGCTGGACAGCTCATCATTCCCCACGGTGGAGACCAAATCCGGGTCGGGGACGATGTCATCTGCATCGGCAAGGCCGATGAGATCCCACTCGTCGAGCAGCTCTTCGGCCGCGACCGCAAATCCCGCACCCATTACGTCATCATCGTCGGCGGCGGTGATATCGGCGTCTCCCTCGCGCGCCGTCTGGCAGAGGACGGCATCGACGTGCGCATCGTCGAACAACACGCGCCTACCTGCCTGCAATTGCGGGAGATGCTTCCAGAACGTCACATCGAGGTGGTACACGGTGACGGCACCCACAGTGCCTTCCTCCAAGAACTCGCCGTCAGCGCCTGCGACGTGCTCGTCGCCGCTTCACACAAGGACGAGGTCAACATCATGGCGAGCTTGCTCGCCAAGGAGCTGCGCGCCCCTCGTTGCATCGCCCTGATCCAACGCCCAGACTATGCTCCGCTGCTCAAGCAGCTCGGCGTCGACGCCTCCCTCTCACCGCGACTCCTGGTCGCCAGAGAGGTCCTCAAGTATGTCAGCCCCACCAAGGTGCTCGCCGTCACCACCGTCATGGATGGACAAGGGCAGTTCATGGAGTTCGATGTCCGAGCCGGCGCGCGCATCGCCAGCCGCCCACTCAAGAGCCTGGACTTTCCAAGGGGAGCCATGATCTGCGCCGGCTTTGGCGCAGAAGGCGCTTTCATCGCCCGCGGCGATACGCAGTTCCAAGCGGGACAGCGCGCCATCATCTTCACCACACCCCGCGTTCGCGCGGCTGTCGAGCGGCTCTTCTGATGGCTGAGGTCAAACAGCTTGGCTACATCCCGCTCAGCGCTCGCCGCGTCAGCAAAGTTCTCGGCATGCTGCTCATGGCCCTCGCTGCGACCATGCTCAGCGGCGTCGCTGTCGCCGTCTTCTACGACGAAGCCAGAGCCACCATCGCCTTCACCGCAGCAGCCAGCATCACCTTCGTCTCCGGTTTGCTTCTGCGTTTCGCTGGGTGGAAAGCCTTCGGGCAGCTCTCGCGCCGAGATGCGCTGCTCATCGTCGGGCTGGGATGGCTGCTCACTGGGGCGCTCGGCGCCCTGCCCTACCTCTTCGATGGCACCTTCACCAGCTTCGTCGATGCTTTCTTCGAGACCCTCTCTGGCTTCACCACCACCGGTGCAAGCGTACTGACCGACATTGAAGGGAGCTGCTCGAAGGCCATCCTCTTCTGGCGTTCTCTCACACAGTGGCTCGGCGGCATGGGTATCATCGTCCTCTTCGTCGCCGTCTTCCCACAAATGGGAGCACGCTACCTCTTTCAGAACGAGGTCCCTGGCCCCATCGCCGAAGACCTCAAACCGAAGATCAAAGAGACCAGCAAAGTCCTCTGGATCCTCTACGCAGGCCTCACCCTCATCAACGCCCTTCTGCTTTGGGGCCCTGGGGGAATGACCCTCTTCGACGCCATTTGCCACGCCTTCACGACCCTCTCGACTGGCGGATTCTCGACCAAGAACGCCTCCATCGGGCACTTCTACGCCAACCCCGCAGTCGACATCATCACCACGGTCTTCATGATGCTCGCTGGCGTCAACTTCTCTCTCTACTACCTCGCAGTTTTCCAGCGCAACCTTCGCCGAGCCCTGCGTGACCGAGAGCTCTGGCTCTATACCGCCTGCTTCGTGCTCGTCAGCCTGGCCGTTGCCTTCAGCCTCTTCATCGCGGCCAGTCCACAGGACGAGCACACCTACGCGCAGCCTCTGACTGCCCTACGTGACGCTGCCTTCACCACCGCCTCGCTGGTCACCAGCACTGGCTTTGGAAACTCGAACTCCGTATTGTGGCCGCCATTTACCACGCTGCTGCTGGTCTTCGTCATGCTCGTCGGCGGCAGCGCCGGGAGCACCGCAGGCGGTATCAAGGTCTTTCGCCTGCTGGTGCTGGCCAAAGCCTCGTATAACGAGCTCTTCCGCACCTTTCGACCGCAGTTCGTCCGCACCTTGCGCATCGGAAGCAACCCTGTGCGTGCCGAGATTGTTCACGGCATCGCCGTCTTCTTTGCCATCTACGTACTGCTGCTCATCGCCGGTGCCCTCTTCGTCGCAGCCTACGGTCATGACCTCATCACCAGCAGCACCGCCGCGCTGGCTTGTCTTTCGAACATGGGACCCGGTTTTGGCGAGGTCGGCCCGTATGGCAACTTCGCGGCCTTCGAACCACCAGTCAAGGTGATGCTCACCCTGCTCATGGTCCTTGGACGCCTCGAGCTCTTCACCCTGCTCGTCTTGCTCGTCCCTGCTTTCTGGAGGAGGTGAAGCATGGCGCCTTCCGACGAACTGCAGGTGAGCGAGCACAGCGACGAGACGCCTCCCGCTGAGGACTCAATCGGCTCGGCTCCTTTTGAGCCCCTCGGCGATGCCGAGAACCCGCAAGCGCAACCTACCCCACAACTTGGGGAAACAGGCCAAGTGCCCAATCGACAAGAAGCGCTCGACGCCCTCATCGACCAGCTCCATACACAGCTCGAGCAAGCAAGCACCTTCTTTGGCTGGAGCGTGCTCGAACCGGCACGCCTCGCCAGCAGAGAGCTCATCGACATCATCGAACAGCGCTGTCTCCATGTGCTCGATGAGCTGCTCACACATCTGCAGACCTGCGCAGACGAACACGCTGCGAGCGCTTGGTTGCGGCGCGCCCGAACCGAGCTCAACAGAGCGGTCAACAATGCACTCCGCACCGCGCTCTTCGACGTCACTCCGACAGAGCTCGACGGCATCGCCCAGCTCGCTCCCCAAATCTTGGCCCTGCATCGCGCCCTACCTGTCGCCATCAGCGTTCCCCTGAGCGTCGATATCTTTGCCCCAACGGCAACGGACAGCACCTGGCTCGCTGTGCGCAAGCGCTGGGCCCGACTGCTTGCTCGCCTCTTCCGACATGACGAACGCATCGTCCAGCTGCAAGCGCTGGCAGTCGCTCGTCTCGCACAGCCCGTCGCCCAGCTCAGCCTGCCTCTCACCAACATGGGAGGCTACCTAGGACTGCTCACGGCGCGCAAAGCCGAGCTCACGACCCGGTTCGTCGACGACGCCTTGCTCTCGTTGCTGCAAGCCAGCCGCGACCCACACCTGCTGCAGCAAGTGGGCGACGAGCCACCTGCCACCACTCACCAAGGTGCCGTGCAGGCCGCGGCTCCGAGTCCGTCACCAAGCCCCCTCGAACAGAGAGAGAACAGCAGTAGTTCCACCGAGACTGTGTTGGAAACGGGCCTGGAAGCCGACCTACAACCTGGGAAACCAGGCCAAGTGCCCAATGGACAAGAACTTCAGTCCAACGTGGGGGAACAGGCCAAGTCCCCAATCGACAAAAGCTTGGGGGAGCAGGCCAAGTCCCCAATCGACAAAAAATCGCTCATTTTGCGGCAAGTACAAGCGCTTCGGCACGACAGCGCGCAAGAATTCGTCATCGCAAAACAGGACCTCGACCTGCTCTGCGAGGAACTGCTCGGGCGCTTGCGCAGCCGTATCGACGAAGGTTTCGTCGAGCTTCGCCAGGATGTCCTCGTCGCCGACACCTTCCTGCTCGCCTCTGTCGACCTCAGTGAAGAGCTCAACGCCAACGATACCGCCGCCCAGTGCAAGCTCGCCACTGAGCGATGGAGCTTGCTGCGTCGCGTCTCCATCGCGCGCTCATTGCTGGGTTTGGAATACTCGGACTTCGAGCAGCAGGCGCTCGCACACTGCCTCGAAGCGCAACACCAGCTCGAGCAGTTACTGCTCATCGAGGTCCTGCCACTGCTCGACCGCGTCCGCGTCGACCTGCGCGAAGCCAGCGCTCGCCTCGAAAACCTGCTGCATTCCACGTTCATCATCTCAAAGCTCATCAACAAACTAGACCGCTATCGGGATCAGCTCTGCGACTCCACCCTCGCCGGAACCATCGCCTCGTTCGAAAACGCCCGCCGACGCAAACAGTTCGATGGCGTGCTCGAGCCCTTCTTCACCCGCTTGGAGATGGCCTGCGCCGAGCTCAGCCCTAGCTTCGAGCTCCTCAATCCCGATGCGCTCTACCAATCTGAAGGCCAAACCCCTCCTGCTCTGAATACAGAGGAGCTGCCGCTTCGCGAGCTTGCCAACGTGCTCTTCGTCAGCGACCTGCCCTTGCACCTCGCCCCCATCAACACCAGCATCTCGCGCGCCCTCGAACAAACCATCGCCAACCTCTCGGACACGCTTCGCATTGTTCATTTCAATCTGGACGCCGCCCAGATCGAGGCCGCTCAACTCATCGCCGATGTTGATCCCTCCACATCCCTCGACGGTGCCGCCGCCCTCACTGACCCCAACCACCCTCTCTCTCTGCTCCGAGATTACGCCCTCGGGGGTCTACAACGTGGCGTCGAGAGATGTGAAGAGCTCGCTCAACAACTCGAGAGCACCAACGCCAGCATCGCCGACACGCTTCGCCGCGAACTCGAGCAGCAGCTCTCGAGCTTGCAGCGCCTGGCCCTGCACGAGAAGCCAGCCAAGGCGCGCAGCTTTCTCCAGGCCAAGGTCCAACGCCAACGGACCCGCCAAACTGAAGAGGGACTGCAAGGGATGCTGCTCAGCGTCTCCAAGCAAGTCTCCAAGCAGGTCCAGCAACAGGTGGTTCCCTTGCTCAGCAGGAGCCTGAAGGAACTACATGACGGCTTCACTGGAGCCAGCGAAGACCCTCTCGAGCAGGCCATCGCCCTCGACAACGCCAGCTTCGCCGCAGTCCAAAATGACGCGGTGCCAGCGGCCTATCGTCGACTCTTCTCCTGCCTACCCGTCGAACTCGAGGAGCTCTTCGTCGGGCGCCAGGCCGAACTTCAGCGACTCGCCCTGGCCTATCAACGCTTCGAAAACCAGCGCGCCGCCAACGTCCTCATCAGCGCCCCCATCGCTGCCGGTAAGACCAGCTTCGTCGAACACGGACTACGCAGCTTGGCCCCTGGCTTTGCGATCGAACGACTCAGCCTCAACCACTCCGTTCGCTCTGAGCGGGAGCTCCTCGCCGAGCTCGCAGAGCTCTTCCGTGAACGCGTCCGCGACTGGTCACAGCTTCGCTCCCGCCTGCGCAGCCGCGGGGCCAAAAGACGGCGCATCATCTTCATTGATGGACTGCACCGCTGCTTCCAGCGCACCCTCGACGGTTTCGATGGCATCAGCAGATTGCTCCCCCTCATCGCTGACTCCGCGCCCCATTACTGGTGGCTGATCGCCATCAATTCAGAAACACTCCCTGTTCTGATTCAGAACACACCACTGCTGCGCAGCTTCGATGCGCACATCGACTTGAGCCCACTCCACGACGCCGAAATCGTTCGCCTCCTCGAGGCCCGCCACGCCGTCTCGGGTTTCAAACGGCAGTTCAGCGCCCGCTCGAACGCACCCCAAGCGCGACTGCAACGAGACTTCGAGAAGAGCATCACCCAACAGGCGCTCGGCCATCCCACACGAGCGCTCTTTCTCTACCTTCGCGCCTTGCGGGGACTGAAGGACGACGTCATCCAACTGAACCACGTCAGTCCCCTTGACGACTCGCTCCTCGACACCCTTGATGACGAACAACGACTCGGCTTGGCCTGCATCATGATGCATGGCGCACTCAGCCTTGCCGACTTCACACGCATCCTGCGCTTGCCCCACGAACAAGCTCAGCTCTTGCTCTCCTCCTTGGTCCACGCCAACCTGCTGCTGGTCGAGCACGGACGCGTCGACACTTACTCCACCAACCGCGTCATCGCGCCGGCCCTACGGCAACGCTTGCTCGCATCAAGGATGCTCTAGGCCACCATGGACTCAGAACCGCTCCACAATCTGCTGGAGGGCGCCTGGCGTTGGCCCTCGCTCCTGCTCGGGCTGCTGCTCGGTATCCTCCTGCTGACCCTGGTCCACTTCGCCTGGCGCGCGCTCTCGCGACTGCAGCGGCGGGTTCGAGACGGACACGGACGCTGGCGCCATCCACTGCTTCGGGGCACCCCCATCTTGACGCTGCTCCTTCTCCTGAGCACAGTATTGCTGCTCGGCTACCTGCTCTTCGAGCTCAACCCGCTGCTGTTTTCGCTGGCCCTATTTGCGACTGGCCTGAGTCTGTCCATCGCGGCGATACCGCTGCTGCGCGATCTGCTCGCCGGCTTCGTTCTCGTGCTGCGTCGCCCCTTCGCGGTCGGCGAGCACCTCCGCGTCCTGGGCTTTGAAGGCGAGCTGCTCCGCATCGGGCTGCGTGCCTGCGCGCTGCGCACCGCCAACGGGAACACCATCGAAGTCCCCAACAGCAGCATCACCCAGCAGGCCGTCGTCAGCCTCGGCAACGCGCACGGAGCCCATCCGATCAGCGTCGAGTTGCAGCTCCCCGCCGACACCGACACCGCCTGGATCAAACGTCTTGGGCTTCGCGCAGCCGTGATCAGCCCCTTTGCCGCCCCGAGCAGCAAGGCAGAGGTGCTCTTCCGTGCGAAGCGCAGCGACGAGCTCTGTCTCGAAATCCGCAGCGCCGCCATCAGCCCCCTCTACGAAGAAGCCCTGCGCAGCGATATCCTCGAAATCGTGCGCGAAGCCATGCTCAAAGCCCGGAGCGCACAGCAAGCCAAAGCCGAAGGCGGCTCGCGCCGCAACGCCTGAGCAGCACGACGGTCGAGGGCGTCACGTAGTGCCATGGCCGTGCGGCCGCCCTCTTGGGTTCCCACTCAGTACTCAGTTTCCATGTTGTCGTCGGTGACCACTTCTCCATCGGCGCTCTGCACCTGCATCCGCTCGCGGCTGCTGATGACCACCTGTCCAGTGACCTCGTCTTCGACGTCGATGTTCGTGGCCACCCACTCCAACCACGCACGCAGCGCCTGCCCGTCCTCGGTGTCCAGGTCGATGAGCGGCGCCTCGCCAAGTCGATACTGCTCGAGCACGGACAGCCACCGCTGCGGGTCGTAGTCGAAGGGCTGCATGCTGGCGACGACGTTGTTAATCACCATCATCGTGTAGGGAAACACCGACATCGCCGTCTGATGGGCATCCTTCGAGCCGGTCGCGTTGAAGAGATAGATGCCGCCCGGGGCCAGGTGATCGCGCACCATCTCCATGAACTCGACGGACAACAGGTTGCTGGTGTAGGCGCGGAAATGGAAGGTGTTGTTGATCACGATGGCGTCAAAACGAGCGTCTGGATTGCGGATCATCCAGCGTCGCCCGTCATCGATGAGGAGCGTCGCCTTGGGGCTCTGCAAGACGGGACTCACCGTCGGATGCTCCGCAATCACGTCCAAATACTGCCTGTTGATCTCAATCCCCACCAGAGACTCCACCTGCGGGTGGTTCACCATGATGTTGGCCCACGCCCCCCCAGAGAAGCCAATCTCCAAGACCCGCTTGGGGCCAGGATGAAAGAGAGAAACCGAGTATGGACGAATCAACCAGCTCCCCTTGTGCAAACCCAAGGTGAGATAGCCATCGTACATGCCCCCGCCGTGAATGGACAGGTCAGGTCCAATGGCGATGACCCCACTCTTGCTCTCATAGACCTTGGCAAAACGGTAGGGAGCCCCGAGCTCGGCGTCCTTCTCGGCGAGCTCCTCTTTCCACTGCAATCGTTCATAGAGTCGATCATGCAGCATCGGAGAGAGCAGCATCACCGCCAGGATGGCCACGGCCGCCCCTGCCAACCAGCGCCACTCCCCTTCGACCTGCGCTGTGCTGCGCAACAGCATCGCCAAGGATATGCCCAGCACGGCCAGCGCCGTCGAGAGCTCGACCAATCCAAAGTGGTCCATCAACCAGAATCCAGTCAGCAAACTGCCCGCGCTCGAGCCCACGATGTTGGCGATGTACAGGTAACTCAAGCGTGCCCCTGCCCGCTCGTCCGGACCAATGGCCAGGTGGCTGATCAGCGGCAAGGTCGTGCCCAACAACGTGGCCGCCAAGACCAACGGCACAAGCAGGAAGCCGTAATGCACCACTGTTACCAACACAGCGCTCAAGGGAATCAACGCATAGCCCCCCAGCGCGGCCACCAGCACCACCAACGCCAAGAGCCCCCGATATCGCTCGGGCTCGTCGTCCTTGCGGCACAAGCGCGCAGCGAGGAGCGAACCCAGCGCCAAGCCCAGCAGGTAACCACCCAACATCAACCCGAAGCTGTTGGCCCGCGCTCCGGACACGAACGAGAAGAGGCGCGCCCACAACATCTCGTACGAGAGCGCCATGAACCCCGTCAGGGCCACCAGAACGGCCGCAATGAAAAAATTCATGCTTTCGCCCTCCGCCCCATCACGCCCACCAACAACACCAGCGTGCCCGAAAAGACGTTCATCCCAGCAGCCACCAACACCGTCGACGACAGCCCCAAGAGACTGAAGAGCAGCAACACCGAGGCGAACGACCCCACTGCCGCTCCCAGGGTATTGATGAAGTAGAGCGCCCCGACAGAGCGCCCCACATTCGAGGTCTGCAACACCAGATGCGCAACCAAGAGCGGCAGCGTCGCCCCCATCAAGAGCGTGGGCACCAAGACCAGCGCAAACGCCAGCAGGCCAGTCTGGGTCACGGAAATGACGAGCGTGTAACCACCAATCCAGTCGAAGAGCGGGATCGAGAGCATACCGTATGCACCAATCCCCAACTCAATCAGCGCAAACGCAATCAACAACGGCACCTTTGGACGCTTGCTCAGCCACCCTCCAAAGAGACTGCCCAAGCCCAAGCCCATCATGAACGCCGTCACCACTACCGTGATCGACTCGATATTGCTCCCGTAGATGGTGAAAAGCTTGCGCTGCCAAACCATTTGATACAGCAAGGCAGAGAAGCCGGAAAACAAAAAAACAATGGAAATCAGCACCATGGGCACTTTCACTGGAGCCCGTGCTGGCACCGTGGCCGACGTCTGGGTCATCAAAACACTCCTTCCCTACCCCGCTCACCTGGCCTCGAAGGCCTGACAATGGTTCCCCACAGCTACCCATGGTCTGCTCTGCTCACCGAGCCGACGCGCGAACACCGAGGACAGTCTTGGCTCCACAGCTTGGCCTGTCGCACGAGCCACGAGCACAGAACTGGGCTCTCCCCTCAGCCCTGCTCACTCGGGCGCGTCGAAAGCCTCACGCACCGCGACGTGCACGCTGCTGCGCAGGTGCTCGATGCGCTCTGCAGCCCCCTGCTTGACGAGGACCTTCACCATCTCGGCCTGGACCGAGGGGGGCACCTTCTCGATGCGAGACACGAAGAGCTCGACCGTCCTCGGATCAGCCAGCTCACCCAAACCGCGGGCTGCCATCGCAGCCACGAAGGTGTAGTCGTCGTCAAGGGCATCGAGCAGCGCATCGTAGGCCTTCAGCTCACCCAGCATGCCCAGCGCCCACGCGGCATAGGCACGCTCTCCGAAGCTGCCGTTGGAGAGCACCAAAGCGAGCGGAGCATAGGCGTCCGCGCTACCAATTTGGCCAAGCGCGAGGATCACGCGCCGCTTGGTCTCGGCGCTCGCCTCGCCGCTCAGAAGCACCAGCAGCTCTGGGACCGCCTCGCTCGCCCCCAGACGACCGAGCAGGCTGGCAGCATGGCCTCGCAGCGCATTGTCCTTGCCAGAAAGCAACGACCGAAGCTCACTGCTCAGCGGCGAGAGCAACGCTTTGAACTCGGCATCGCCAAGCTGCGCAAAGATGCCCCCACCTTGATCCAGATCACGCAACACCAACATCGCCGTTCGGCCTTCGGCGCTGGTGAGCTGGGCACGGATGGCGGAGCGTAAGGCGTCGGCATGAGCATTGACGAGCTGGGCGGCACCTGTGTCGACCTGTCGCATCTGCTCACGCAGCAGGTCCTGGAGCAAGGCTGCCACATCGAAGCGGCTATCCTCTGCGTTGATGTTGATGAAGCTGGCGTTCTCCTCCCAGAGGCTCCTTGGAACCGCGAGGCTCGGCTTGGCAGCCCAGCGCAGCAGGGCGGCCCCGGCAACCTCACGCAGCTCTGGCTTCTCACTCCAGTAGGCTTCCAGCAGCGGCGACAACGCGCGCTCGTCTCCCACCGCACCCAATGCCCACGCCGCCATGGCCGCCGCCTGGGGTTCGGATTCGGAGCGCAGCATCTCGAGCAGCGCAGGGATAGCGGTGGCGTCTCCCGCTTGAGCAAGCGCAAAGGCAGCCGCGCTGCGCACCAGCGTCGCGCTGTCGTTCTTGACCAGCTTCAACAGGCTGTCGCGCCCTTCGCCTGCCCTTCCCAGTCCCAGCGCCGCCAAAGCCCTGAGAGAGATGAAGTTGGTAGAGGTCAACCGTTCGAGCTCCGCACGCGCCTCGGGCGTGTCAATGCGCCCCAAGCCCCACACCGCGAGCTCCCTGATCCGCCGCTCATAGCTGGCAGACGAAGCTTTCACCAGGAAAGGCAGGGTGCGCGCCTCGGCGAGCCGACTCAAGGCGAGGGCTGCACGGGCCTGTAGCTTGCGATCGGGATCGTCGAGCAACAACGAGAGATGCAGCGTGGCGTTGGCGTTCCCGATCTCGCCCAAGAGATCGAGGGCCAAGAGCTTCACGGTCTGGTCGTCCTCGTTGAGTGCATCGAGCAGCGGCTTGATGGCCCGCCGACCAATCTCCTGCAGCTCCGCGCGGGCGGCCTCGGCCTGTTCGCGCGTCCCCGAGCGAGCCAAGGCGATGAGCCCTTGGCAACGCGCGACGTAGAGCTCGACCATGATTTTGCCGTAGACAGGGCGACGCGGCGTCTTGTGGAGCAAAGGAGCGAAGTCCGTCTCGAGCCCATCCAAGCTGCCCATGAAGGCGTTGAAGTCGATGGAGCGGCGCGCAGCACGCAAGACCATCGCCTCATCCATGGCCTGCTGTGCCACGATGCGATAGAGCTTGTCGGCGTCGAGGTCGCGATGCATCTGCGCGTAGATCTCGGCGAGCACCAGGTAGTGGTCGAAGGCACGGGCGTCGACGTCGATCGCCTGCTCATACATCTCGGCAGCCTTCTCGTATTGCTGTTTTTTCCGATAGACGTCGCCGAGCTTGGCGTAGGAACGAGAGTCATTGGCGTTGACCCGCAGGGTCTCGATCATGAACTGTTCGGCCTCGTCGGGCTTACCGAGACGCAGGTAGGCATCGGCGATCTTCTGCAGGTAGACCCGGGAGCGCGCGCTGTCGAGCTCGACGAGGCGCTGCAGCAACGCGATGGATTTCTCGTGGTTGCCCTGGTCGTCGTAGACCTTCTCGAGCGCGAGCAGCGCGTCGAGTTCGTCGGGCTTGCTCTGCAGGATGCTCTCGAGGATGCGCGCGGCCTCATCGGGCTCACCCAGCTTGAGGTAGGCTTCGGAGAGGAAGAAGCCTGCCTCGAGGTCGGGCGTGGGCCCCTCGAACTGGCGTTCGAATTGGTACAAGCTGGCGCGCAAGGTCCCTTGTTGATGAAGGATAGAGATGATGTGCTGACGTGCCTCTCGGCGCAGCATCCTGTCGCTGCTCTTCTCCAGCACGGTCTCCCAGGTGCTGATCGCGTCGTTGAATTGGCGGCCGCGCTCGTAGAGCTCGGCCAAGTCTCGCACCAACTGCAGCTTGTCGGGAAGCAAAGCGATGGCGGCTTTGTATTCCTTCACCGCATCATCCATCATACCGTGGTCACCCAGCACGCGCCCCAAGTATGCCCTTGCCTCCGCCTCACCTTGCACCACCTTGAGGATCTTGTTCCAGGTCTCGAGCGCCAGATCCTTCTTTCCCGTCTGGTAGTAGAACTCGCCCAAACTCTCCAGATGAACAGGATCGGAGGGGGCGATCTTCACCAGGAGCTTGTATTCCTCGAGGGCCAACTCTCGCTTGTCCCAGGAGAGATACTTGTCAGCCAGCTTGACGTGCACCGAGACATCGCTCTTGAAGGATTTGCTGAGCTGCGACAAGACCTTGAGTGCCTCTTCCTGATCCTGGGTGCGGTAGAGCAGCTCTGCGAGTTCGAAGCGGTAGCCGCTCTCGCCGGGCAGAGCCTTGATGGTGTCACGGTAGGCAGCAATGACCGCCTTGGTGTCGCCCGAGCGTTCGAGAATCTGCAGCAGCTTGGCGCGGGCGTCAGGGTTCTTGGGGCTGGATTTGATGGCCTTGTTGACGAGCTCAATCGCCTTGGCATCGTTGCCCATCTCCTCGTAGAGGCGGGCGAGGATCATGAGCTGCTCGAAGCTGGGGCTTCGCCAGCTCTCTTCGTAGTAGGCGACCAGCTTGTCGATCTTGTTTTGGCGACGGTAGATGCCGATCACGCGCTCCTCGACCTCGGTCTGAAGCCAACTGTCACCGGAGGCGTTGCCCGCGGCATCCCGATAGATCTCTATGGCTTCGTCGTCCTTGCCCTGCAGCTCATAGACCTCGCCGATGTCGAGCATGAGCTGCGTGCGCTGTTGCACGTTGCGACCGGCGATGTCGACGGCGGCTTGGAGCTGCTCGAGGGCCTCGGGGTAAAACTTGTTCTCGATGAGCAAATGGGCCAGCTCTTTGCGCAGGAAGAGGTCCTTGGGGTCGAGCTCGACGAGCTTGGTGAAGTATTCCTTGGCCTTGTCGAGGTGGCGTCGGTGCAAGGCCGTTGAGCCCAGGCTGCGCAGCAGCCGCTCTTTTTGCTCGCGGTCCTTGGCGAGACCGAGCGCCTTCTCGAAAGCGCTGACTGCATCGTCAGCAGATTTGTTGGCCTCATGGGCGAGCCCGACGCTCTCCCAGGCCAGCGCGGTCTCATCGAGCTTGACCGCGGCCTCGTATTCCGTCAATGCCTCGCTAGCCCGTCCACCATAGCGCAGCATGTGCCCGAGCAGCATGCGCAGAATGTAGTCATCGGGCTTGCTGTCGACCTTCGCGCGATACTCTGCAACGAGCTTGTCGTAGTCCGGACCCCGACCGACCGTCTTCATCAGCTGCTTGAAGGCGTAGGACTCCTCGGCGCTGCGCTCGACCAGCTCTTTGTACCGGTCGATCTTTTTGTCCTTGAGGTCACCTCGCTCGACGTCCCAGTCCTGGGCAAAGCCCGCAGGCAAAGAGAACGTCGAGAGCAGCAGCACAAAGACGCCAACGCGCAGGGGCCAAGTCAGCATGCAAGGAGATGTTTTCACTCCAGACTCCTGGATGATTCGAGGCGAGCCAAGGCAGCGAGCCGAGGGCGCGAACCGGGCCTTCGGCCAGGTGCACGACACCATGGTCCAGCACTTTAACACCCCCGCCGCTTGCGCGCCAGCAGCAGCAGCGAGAGCCTCGCTCTTTCAGCAGCCGCCAGGCCGCAACGAAAAAACTGACTCCAAGACTGAATCTTTGACCGCAGCGCTTCGTCCGACCCGACCGCGCTGCGGCCATCACCGAAAAGCCTGGCCGCACCATCCGTTCCTTGGGAGGTCTCTCATGCATCGCCGCCTGTCCTTTGCCTTTGCTGCGCTCCTCGCACTCGCCGCGTCCACCGCAGTCGCCGAACCCTACATCTACGAGGGAGGCAGCCGGATCGGGGAATTCGAGAATGGCTATGTCTATCTCAACGGCTCGAGAGTCGGTGAGATCTCCGGAGACTACGTCTACAAGGATGGTAACCGCGTGGGCGAAATCGATGGAGATTATGTATACAAGGATGGCAGCAGAGTGGCCGAGATCGACGGCAACTACCTCTACATCAATGGCAGTCGAGCCTGGGAGTTCGACAACGACTATGCCTACTACCAAGGAACCCGCACGCTCGAGGTCAAGGGGGTCGAAGCCGACGAGACCGTCAAACGCATGGTGGTCGCCTACATCATCTTCTTTAGAGACTAGGCGGCGCTTCACAGTTCTGGCGATGTGACACCTGAGGCGTCAGGCACTTGGTGCTCGAGCGCGAGCTCGACCGCACGGAGCAAACGCGTCACGTCGAAGGGCTTGGTCAACAACCAAGCCCGCTGGGTCGCGTCATAAACCGGTTCAGTGCCCAAAGGACGGTGACACAAACGCAGCACTGGCATGGCGCCGAGCTCTGACTCTGTTCCACCGTAGGCATCCCCGTGGATGAGCAGCGCGAAGGCGCTACCCTCTCCGCTTTGCTCGCTCTCCAGCGCACGGGACAATGCCTCCCGAGACGCGAAGCAACACAACTCATACCCTCGCCGCCCAAGCACACTCGAAATCAAGCGGCAAAGCTCGTCCTCCTCCACCACGGCGATCCGCTGTGATGAACGCAGGGGCGAGCCGACAGGAAAGAAGAGCGAGAAGCTGCTGCCTTCGCCCCGGCGGCTGCGCACCTCCAGGCCAAGCTTGGCCTGTTTGACGAAGCCGAGCACTGTGGTCAACCCTAGCCCTGTGCCCTTGCCTTGAGCCTTGGTGGTGAAAAAGGGCTCGAAGAGCTGCGACATACAGGCCTCACTCATGCCCGCGCCCGAATCTCGAACACACAGCTCGACCCAATGCCCCTCGCTCAGACAGCCATGTCTGAGCTTCTGCTGGTGCTCCACCCATCGCTGCCGCCCTTCGAAGCACAACACGCCCCCATGAGGCATGGCATCACGTGCGTTCAAAGCGAGGTTGACCAAGACCTGCTCGAGCTGATGACGATCGCAGAGCACCGGGCTCAAGCCCTCATCAAACTTGACACGAATACGAATCGACGACCCAAAACTTCGAGACAGAATACGAACGACAGCCTCCACCAGAGCGGGCAGCTCCACCAACACAGGGCAATAGCTGGGGTTGCGCGCCAGGGCCAGCAGGCGCCGACTCAACGCCGCTGCCTCGAGGGTGCTCTCTTCGATTGCAGTAAGACTCTCGAATAGCTCGTCTGAGTTCACGCCCCGCTCCCGGGCGTAGGCGACGTGACCCAAGATGCCCGTCAGCATGTTGTTGAAATCGTGCGCTATCCCTCCTGCCAATCTGCCAATGCTGTCCAGCTTCTGTGCGTGACGTAGCTGCTGTTCGAGCTGTTCCCTCTGCGCTTGCTCCCGCTTTCGTTGGCTGATGTCCCGCCCGGAAGCCAACACGCAAGAACGACCATCGAGCTCGATAGGCTGAAGCTGCACCTCGAGGGTGAGTACCTCACCACTGCGCTTGCGCACCCGCCACTCGAAGGTCACCGACTTACCGCGGGCTGCAGCGTGTACCATGGCCAGCGCACGGCTATTGGCGTCGTCCTCCTCAGAGATTGCATCCGGAGCGAAGCGCATTGCCTCCTCGAAAGTGTAGCCGAGCAGCCGTACCGAGCCGTCGTTCGAATCGATGATCGCACCGCTTTTCGCGTCGTGAATGACCAAGAGCTCATCGAGCGAGTCGAAGATCGTCCGGAAACGCTCCTCACTGCAGCGCAGGGCCAGCTCGCTACGTTGACGATGGCGCAACTCCGCTCTGGCTCGCCGCAGCGCCTTGTTGAGGTTTCCTACACTCAGCAGCAAAGGGCTGATGGTAAAGATGGTCGCGAAGAGGTAGGTGCTGATCACGGCGACGGGCGGCACCGGGAATAGCCGGGGAGGCCCCAAGCCCAATAGCTCCAGCAGCACCAAGACGACCACGACGAGCAACCCAAAGAAGCCCGTCAGCCAAGCGCCACGGACGCCGAAGAGCAGCCCAGCCACCACAGCAAGGCCAGGGAAATAGGCAAGATTCGGGCTGTACACCGATCCCGACAGGGCCGCCAGACACGCAAAAATGGTATACAACCCCGAGAGCATCAACACCATCGCCAGACGAAGCTGTCTGGCGCGGTGAAGCCGCCAGATCATGTACAGCAAAGCCGAGAAAGCCAGGAGCGCGACCGCCGAGGGCAGCTTCACGATGTAAATGAAGGGCAAGCTGACGCAAAACGCGAAGGCCAACACCAAGCCAAAGACCAGGATCAGCGAATTGAGGATCCCCGATTGCCTGTCCTGCAGCGCGTCCTCGTAGCGAGGAGCACGGCAGAGCTGCTGCAAGCGCCGTGCAGCAGCAGAGTCGACAAGGCGCTGCTTCAGGCCTCGCCATCCTCCCCGACGCTCTGTCTTCACGACTGCCCTCACGTGCTCCTCTTCTAGAACGAATAGTTGAGCCTCAAGGAGACCCCCTGTACCGCGGAATGAACAGAAAATTCGCGCTCTGCCAGGTCATCGACGATAGCATAGCCATACACCAGCTCGAGTCCGACGCGGCTCCGCGCAACGCGCCACAGCTCCCAGCCGAGCCCTGCCTGCAGCAACACCCGCATCACGCTACCCACTGCGGGTGCAGCCAAGACCTGCGCCTCAGCCCCCAGCCCCAGTGTGGGCCCCCCTCCCTGGTCCCAGAGCGCCCGCAGGCCTCCACGAAGAAAGGCACCCGGCAGAAACTGTGAACGCTGCTGCTGACCGTGCAGCGGCTGCGCAATCCCAGGTCGACTGCCTAGGGCACACAGCCCCAGCACCATCTCCACATCGAGCCAGCTCGTCGCCCGCTCCAGCAAGCCCGCATAGAGCTCGAGCTGGTATCCTATCGTCAAATAGCGCTCCCCCCCTTGCTCCTCTTCGGGGAGCAAGGCCACGCCTCCCCCCATCCCCAGCACCAGCTCATTGTCCTGGACGGGCAGCTCTGCGCGAGCCCAAGGGATGGCAAACCCGCAAAGCGCGAAGAACACACACGACGACATCACGAACGACAAGGAAGCGGCCGCACCGCGCCGGGAAGGGCTCAGCGTGAAACTGCCCCGCGAACAGGTCGCTTCGCGACACTGCGACGCAGGGGGAAAAATCGTTCGTTGCGCTTCGATCAAAACGGTCAAAACGGTCGCTCTCGAGAATACACCGGTTCTCAACGCAGCAGAAAAAGGTAGCCAAAGCCAGACAGCAAAAAGTCCTCGAACAAAATGATCAGCGAGCAGTTCACGACAGACTGTGTGGTCGCCCAGCCCACCCCCTCGCTACCACCATGAGCAGCCAGTCCGCTTGCCCCCGCGACAATGGGGATCGTCATGCCATAGACCAGCGACTTGAGCAGCATGAGCACCACATCTCCGGGTATGATGAAGGTCAGTTTCGCGAAGGTCAAGGGACTCACGCCAAAGGCCAGCTGAGCCGTCAACATGCCCGCCACCCAGCTCACCAAGACACTGAAGCAGACCAAACACAACATCATCACCGTGCTCGCCCAAAAACGCGGCACGATCAAGTATTCCACTGGATGCACCCCGCTCATCCGCAGCGCATCCACCTGCTCGGTCACCACCATCGAGCCGATCTCTGCAGAGATCCCCGTTCCGACCCTCGTCGCCAGCATCAAAGCCGTGATCGTCGGACCGAATTCGCGCAGCAACAACTGTAGATAGAGAGGCCCCAAGAGCGTCAGATCGCCCAGGATCCGCTGCGCCTGCAAGCCCGCCTGATAGACCAGGGTCGTCCCCAGAGAGGCTGCCACCGCCGCAACGAAGAGGAGTGAGTGATTCCCAATGCGCAGCGCCTGGCTCCAGGTCTCCTCGCGCCGCCGCTGGCCCCGAATGGCATAGGCAACGGTCAGCGCAGCGGTCTGCGCAATGCCTCGCAGCTCCAAGAACGCCAACACCAGAGGCTCGCCTACATAGGCCAACAGCAACTCGAAGCCTCGAGGCTCGCTCGACACATCCTGTGCTGTCTTCGACGCCATCTGCACCTTCAAGTGATGATGTAGGTCACCAGGTAGTTGAGGACGAAGATCGCGATGGCGCTGCTCACCACCGAATCGTTCACCGCGCGCCCCACCCCCACAGCGCCACCACTCACCGCATAGCCATAGTGGCACGAGATGATCCCCATCGCCACACCAAAAGTCGTCGCTTTGTATACACCGAGCATGAGGTCTGAAACATGGATCAGCTCGACGAACGAGCGAAAGAAGACCAGATGATCCACCCCGAGCAGAAACTGGCTCGTCGCCGCGCCCCCCAACAGGGCCGTCGCATCTCCGAGCACCACGAGCAGCGTCATCATACTCACCATCGCCACGAAACGAGGCATGATCAAATAGGAAATCGGATCAATGGCGAGCGCCCTCAGAGCATCGACCTGCTCAGTCACCTTCATCGTACCGAGCTCAGCGGTGTTCTTCGCCCCAACCCGACCATTGAACATCAACGCAATCATGATGGGGCTCAGCTCACGCACCGTAGCAAAACCCGCGCCCCAGCCCAAGAGCCCAGTGGCGCCATACTGCTCCACATAGATCCCGGCCTGAATCACCATGATCGCGCCAACGAAGAGCGCCGTCACGACGATGATCGAGAAGCTGCGCACGCCGACGTTGTAGAGGTTGCGCATCAACTCGGCACCGTCGATGCGAGGAGGAAAAAAGCGAATCAGGATCTCCCAGGACATGTGAAGAATGGCCCAGAACACGCCGAACGAGCTCAACGTCCGCCTTCCAAGCGCCCCCAAGGTCGCGTCGGCGACGCCCATCGACCAGCTCTTCTCTTCCTCACTCGGCTTCGCAGACTCAATCGCCATGCCAGAACTCTCTCACCCGAGGCAGGCTGCATGCCTCCAACGCTGCCAAATCGCCCTCGAAGAGCTTGCGCCCACCGTCGAGCAGCAGCCAACGCTCACACAAAGGACGGATTCCGTCGAGATCGTGAGAGATGGTAATACTGCTCGTCCCCTCCTCCTTCATCCGTGCCAAGAGTCGGTAAATCTTCGCGCTCGTCACCGGATCCAAGCCAGCAGTGGGGTCGTCGTAGATCACCAACGGCGGCCGGCGTACTACCGCGCGCGCAAAACTCACACGCTTCTTCATGCCCCCAGAGAGCTCATGTGGCATCTTGCGCTCAATCCCAGGCAGTGCCACCAAGTCCAGGATCTCCGCCACCCGCTGCTCAATCTCCTTCGGAGGGAGCAAACCCTCCACCCGTAGCGGCAGCGCAATGTTCTCGCCAACGTCCAAAAAATCGAAGAGCGCATAGTTCTGGAACACCATCCCAATCTGCGCGCGCAAAGCCTGCATCTGGCGCTCGCCAAGTCCACCCAACTCCTGGCCATTCACCCAAATCCGCCCTCTGTCCGGGCGCACCAAACCGCAGATCATCTTCACCAACAATGACTTGCCGCACCCTCCAGGCCCAATCAGACCGAGCATGCTCCCCCGCTCGAGCCGAAGCTCGACATCTTCAAGTACCCAAGCGCGCCGAAATCGCTTTGACACTCCCTCACAGCGAACGATGAGCTCGGCCTCGCTCATGGCGCGCCGCCACGCGCGGCCAAACACTCACGCGCACGCTCGGCAAAAACGCTCTCCGGATGCGCCTGCAGGAGTGCTTCGAGCGCCTCGGCCCAGGCCTGCTCCTCGCCAAGCTCTCGCAGAAGCTGCGCACGCGCATAGGCAAAGCGCGCAGCACGCCAGTGCTCGGGGTAGGCCGCAAGCACCCGATCATACTCCTCGACGGCGGCGGGCAGCTCACCGAGCTGCACAAAAATGAGGGCACGCTGCTCCATGGCATCGTCGCGCAGGCTAGAATCGTATTCTCCAAGGCTCCACGAGCTGTCATGCTGCTCGGCTATCTTCTCATACTGCCGCAACGCCTCTCTCAGCTCACCTGCTTGCTGAGCCCATCCAGCCAATCGCCAGCGAGCATCGTCCCAAAGCGGAGAATGAGGGTGTCTGGCCAGCATCCCCTCGAGACTCTGCCGCGCTCCCTCTGGATCGGCGAGCGGCTCGGCCTGAAGCAGCGCCATTTCATAGAGCAGATTGTCTCCGATACCGCTTTCTGACAGGCTCACATACGCATCTGCCAACCACTGCACCGCTCCAAGGGCATCGCCTCTTGCGCGAAACGCAGCCAGTACCTGCTCGAGCGCGTCGAGCGCCGCGCTGCTCTCAGGAAAGCGAGCGATGAGCTCCGAGCGGAGTCGCGCCGCCTCATCGGCGCCTCCGCGGGCCTGTGCATCCTGCACGAGCAGCTCGAGCGCTTGGCTCGACCACTCGTCTCGAGGCTCGCTGTCCTCCTCGACCAGTTCCCGAGCGAGCTGCACACCTCGTTGCGGCTCGCCGCTGCGCAAAGCCAAGGCAGCAAGACGATAGCGGATGTAGCGCTCGAGCTCTGGAGCGGGGGCCTCCTTCTGCAGCGCAAGGTAGGCAAGCCGCGCCGCGTCATCGTCCCGAGCATGGTCGAAGAGCCGATCTGCCTCGAGCAGCGCCGCATGCCACGCGCTCAGCTCGGCAGAGCTGGCACAGGCCAGCAATGCAAGCAAGGCGAAGAGAATCGAGGCTCGCGATGCGAATGTCCAGTCGCGTCTGCGCATCGCCGCCATCATGCCGAGCCTCGCCGATGCGTCAAGCGTATCGATTGACAACTTGGAGAACAGGGGAAGCGCCCAATCGACAAGAAATCAAAGGGATTCCAAAGGGCACAGTGCTTTGGCGGGGTGTGGGGTAGAGCCCCACAATCGTATTCCATTCTCAAAAACACCCAACCTAGGGTGCACAGCTCGGCGAGCCGAGCCCGATGTTGCGGCAGCTCTCGACCACACCCTCGGGCAAACATTCGCTCGGCCACCAATTGCACGCAAACTCTGCGGCGCAGCTCGCCTCGTCGAGGTACTCTCGACAAGGCTGAGGAGCGCACGGAGGTGGCTGAGGACGCTCGCCCTCCTGGAAGCAAGCCGCAGCAATGAACTCGTCAGGGCAGGAAGCCACCAACCAATAGCAGCCAGCCCGCTGACCGCAAGCTGCCTCCTCCAAGCCCGAACAGACGACAACACTCAACTCGCCCTCTTCGTCTGCGCTGTCATCATCAGCGCCGTCTGGCGCATCGGTCTGCGTCTGCTCACTGAGCTCAACACCAGTGTCCTCGTCATCACAGGACACCCCAAGAATCACAAGAAAGACAAATAGAACCGTAGACTTGAGCCGACCGAAGTGAGCCATGTTCTCATCCCGTCTGAGGAGCTGTCTTCTCGTGTTTCGCTGCGCTCGAAAGCTCAGAGCGTCGCCGTCAGGGTCACCATCGTCCCTAGACTCGCCAGCATGCAGACCGCGCTCGCCGGAGTCAAGAGCCACTCCCGTCCCCGCAGCCCGAGCGCTGTGACGAAGATGAGCGCGCTGCCCAGCAGCCCCAGCAGGGCGCCCTCGGCGACGATCTGCTGCGCCATCGTCGGATCGCTCGCCCAGAACAGAGAGAGGATCCCGAAAAGCAAGAGACCGCAGCTTCCCAGTGTGAGCTGAGTCGCGGCCTGCATCCGATCAGGCCCCGCCAAGCGTCGGGAGAGCAGGTAGAGGGCGAGCAGCACCGCGATGATGCCGAGCAAGGCGTAGCTCGCGATCACCCCTTGCGCAATACGCCGTTGAGCGCTGTCTTGGGGACTGAGCTGCTGTACATCCCACATCACCGCCGTCAGCTCGGTCGGAGACATGCCAGCTCCCATGCTGCGACTGCGTTCGATGAGCGCGCGCGCCGCATCGACACGAGAAGTGTCCACCGGGCGGATGGGCTCCGCCATCGCCCCGCTCGCCACCCCAAGCTCATCGTCAGTGAAGGGAAAAACGGAGGGTGCGAGAGCGTCGACGAAAAAGCTCGTCGAGAGAAGTGGTCTCGAGAGAGAATACAGCAGCAGTAGCAGGCCGAGCAGCGCGAAAACGCTGGCCACCGAGACCTGGCGCAGTATGGTCTGACCTTTCGTGCGGCGTCCCTGCAAACCCCACTCGGCGCTCAGCTTGGGCTGTGGCAACTGCAGCCGAGCCGCAGACTCGTCGCGCGGCATCGGGGGTTGTGTGATCGCATCGTGGATATCGATTGTTGCTCGCATCGTGCCACCCTTCCCTGCTGAGAGCGAAAAGCCTGGGCGCTGACGAAATGACGAGCGGGTCCACGAAGAATCGCGCCATTGGCAGCCATCCTGGCCACGAGGCGACGTCAAGCACGGCTTCCCTGCCGTCATTCGCCGATACGCTCGGCGACCCTTCCAGCCTAGGACGAGCACCGCACGAGGCAAAAATCGGAGCTTTGTGGTCGTGGCTGGCAAGGACGAGCCCAGGCTTGGCTGAGCGTCTCGTTCGACCGTTGGGCGCTCACTGCGACGAAACCCCAAGATTGGGCTGAAAATAGACCCCTATCAGCACATGAGGAGACTTCGGGGTGAGATCCAGGCTCAGCTTCGCCCCCCAGCCATCGAAGGGTCCCAGCGCAAATTCA
>JAVFAO010000072.1:0-22558 GCA_034002465.1 Myxococcota bacterium | reverse complement strand
AGCACGCTTCGAAGTTCTTGTCGATTGGGCGCTTCGCCTGTTCCCCCCAGTCAAGAAAACCCGCCGTCTAGCGTTGATTGAGCGGAGTGGGCGATTCTGAGGCCGCTTCCTCGGCGGACGCGGCAATTTCTATGGGCAGCGGTGCTGAAGGCTCCTCGACCACCTTCCCCACCTCGACCTTGCGGTGTTCTCCACTGTTGGAGCGAGCGCTGCGGGGTCGCCCTACCGGCGCTACTGGATCGGCGCCATCGCCCTGCGGCAGCAGGAGCGGCTCTCCTGGCGTATTCGAATCAGCTCGTTTCTCAGCGATCAACCGACGCGCCTCGGGGGTCTCGGAGTCGCTGCGGGCACCAGGGTTGGTATCGTTCTTTCGTTCTCGTTCCTTGCGCGCATCGGGGTATTCGGGGCGTTGGTGATAGACTGCAGCCAAGATAACCAATAGGGCCTTGGCTATTTCATTGAGATCGCGCAGTGTCAGCGAACACTCGTCGAACTGGCCGTCGGCAAACTTGTGGTTGATCAGCTTGTGCACCAGCATTTTCAGCCGGGCTGGGCTCTTCTCTGGCAGCGCCCGCGCCGCTGCCTCGACCATATCGGAGATCATGCAGATCCCAGTTTCGCGCGACTGAGGCTTGGGTCCAGGGTAGCGGTAGTCTTCCTCCCGAACCTCGGGGATACCCGGTGACTCCTGCTCTTTGGCCTTCTGAAAAAAGAACTCGATACGACTCGTCCCATGGTGGGTGGCAATGAAGTCGATGA
Source organism: Myxococcota bacterium (assembly GCA_034002465.1). GTDB lineage: Bacteria > Myxococcota_A > Bradymonadia > UBA4248 > JAVFAO01 > JAVFAO01. The sequence goes on along the minus strand of JAVFAO010000072.1, from coordinate 21,799 downwards.
TTTCCTGGGGCAGTTTGTAGCGTTTGGCCACCTCGGTGCCATCCTTGACATGGGTCTTGAGGATCAGCGCGCTGAGGTTGGGCTTGAGCTTGTTGTGCGGGTTGTCACAGAGCTGATTCTCAGCAAAATACTGCGCATTCCTGAGCTTGCCGATATCGTGGTAGTAGCCACCGACACGCGCCAAGATGGCGTTGGCACCGATAGCCTCAGCGGCGGCCTCGTTGAGGCTGCCGACCATCATGCTGTGATGGTAGGTGCCTGGAGCTTCGAGCAGCATCGCGCGCAGCGCAGGATGCTCGAGATTGGCCAGCTCGAGGAGCTTGATGTTGGTGGTGTATCCAAACAAACTCTCTGCAACAGGCAGTGCGGCTGTCGCGAAGACCGAAGAGAGCACCCCACCACCGATGCTGAGCGCAAAGATAACGGCGAGCACGTCAAGCTGAATCTCGTGCAGATGAAGCAAGGCGAGGCCAAGCGCCGCCACGCCCCCCAACGAACCAGCCAACAGGCCACCGCGAAAAAGAAACAGTCGACTCTTCGCCTGCTGTATTCCTACAGCGCTCAGAAGACCCGCCAGCAGCGCGAACGGTATCGCGAAGCTCGGCAGCTCAGCCACCATCCCCAACATCAGGCTCTGTACGATGGCAAACAACGCTGCGTACTGCGGTCGCTCCATCACCATGCGCAGCAACATGGGGCCAGCGCTCAGCGGCAGCAGCACCACCACGAACGCGCCCGCGCCGCTCTGCCAGGCGTCGACCACCGTCATCAACAACGAATTGCCCCCAGCCATGAACACGGAAGCAAGCAGAAACATCGTCGCCAAAAACAGCAAATCACGAGCGCCGCGTCGCCGACGCAGCGCCTCCTGACGCAGCCAAAACCACACCAGACTCAGTACCAGGGTCAGGAAAAGAACCATACCCAGCGCGCTGTACAACCAGGTCGTGGTGCTCGAGATCCCCAACATCGCACGGTAGTACTCGATGTGCTCAGCGGTGATCTCATGCCCCTCATCGACAATGACCTGCCCCTTCTTGAAGGTTTGCTGCACCAGCAAGTCGGCCACACCGCGTCGGGCCTGATCACGCGCCGCTTGCGTCGCCACCGCATCGAAGATCAGGTTCGGCTTGATGAACTGCTTGGCCAATGAGAGCAGGGCCTCCCGAAGCTGCATCTGCCTCCCAGCCAGCCGAAATCGCGCAAACGAATCGATCTCCTGCACCGCCGTCTCGATATCCAGAATGCTCGCCAGGTTGCGCTCGGCCCACTGTTCCTGTTCGCCATTCTCCAGACGCTGCACGATGATGTGGCTCGAAGACGCAAAGATCGCTCGGTCTTGGCTGATCAGACGCAGCAACACAGTGTCCACGAGATCGACCAGATCCTGCTCTACCGCAGTCGAGAAGCGCTCATTCAAGAGCACCGCGTAGCTGCTCGGATCGACGTACTCGAGCAGGCGAGCCGAAAACTCTTCCCGATTGGAGAGCGCCCACTGTGCTGCCCACTCGTCCGCAGAAAGCTGCTCGCTCAGCAGCAAGGGCTCCGCCTGTACACCCGCCGAGCCCAAGGCCAGTCCATGCATCAGCGCTTGATCGAGTTGCTGCGGTGCTGGAGAGCGTTTGAGCGCTTCGACGCGAAGTGCCCGCTGTGCATCGTAACCACTCCGAACAAATGAAAACGCATCACGAATCCGGCGCTCCGCCTGCTTGGCGACGTCCTTCTCCCAACGAAACATCGGCGCAACAGCGTTGGCCGCCTCCTCTCGTATCCGGTTGGTCGACTCGTGATCGATACGGCTGTACGTGAAATCCCGACTCGCGCGGTAGTCCTTGCCGGCGATCTTGCCAACATCTTCCTCGCTCAGCTCATGCGGCTGCTCACTCAGGTCAAATACGAAAACCGCCACACTGGCACAGCTCAGCACCAACAAAGCCCCCCCAAGCAAAAGGGGGTTGCTCAAATCGAAGCGACGATAGGGTGATTTGCGCCGGGCTATGAAAGGAGTGTCTTTCTTCGCTTCCATGCCGCCTCTCAATCCCGACCGGGGGCAGCGCTCGGCTCGGGAGTACTCGCTCCTGCACCGTTGACGCCCACATGGCGGTCGTAGGCCATGATAATCCGCTGCACCAAAGGATGACGTACCACATCAACTTGGGTCAATCGCACGAACGCAAGCCCATCTATCCCAGAAAGAATACGCTCAGCCTGCGCCAGACCACAGCGCCGATAATCGGGCAAGTCCGATTGCGTGAGATCCCCCGTCACCACCGCTTTCGAATCGAACCCCAAACGGGTCAGAAACATCTTCATCTGCTCAGTGGTCGAATTCTGCGCTTCGTCCATGATCACGAAGGCGCTGTTCAGTGTTCGACCCCGCATGAAAGCCAGCGGCGCAACCTCGATCGTGCCCTGCTCGATCAGCTTGCCCGCCTTCTCGAAGTCCATCATGTCGTAAAGTGCATCATGCAGCGGACGCAGATAGGGGTTGACCTTCTCAGCCATGTCACCGGGCAAAAAGCCCAACTTCTCGCCCGCCTCCACAGCAGGGCGCACCAACACGATGCGCTTGACCTGCCGCTTGAGCAAGGCCGAAAGCGCCATGGCCATCGCCAAATAGGTCTTCCCCGTTCCCGCCGGACCAATGCCAAAGACGATGTCGTTGTTTCGCATCGCCTCAATATACGCCTTCTGATTCAACGTCTTGGGAGAAATCACCCGCTTCGAATTCGAGATGAAAACGTTGTCCAGAAAAACCTCCCGCAAGCTCGCCTTGCGATCGGCACGCAAAATCCTCAACGCATAGTTGATGTCCGGCGCGTACACCTGAAAGCCCTGCTTCAGCATCTCGTAGAGCTGCACCAACGCCAAACGCGCCAACTCCACATCATCATCCGCCCCTGAGAGCTGCACCACGTTCCCACGGCAGCTCGCCGACAGACGCAAATTCTGCTCGAGCTCCACCAAGTTTGCGTTCTGCTGCCCAATCAGCGCTTGCGCCAACTGCGCACTCGGAAAATCCACCTCGATTCGCGACACGTTCACCTCGTCGACCAATGCGGGGCATCACGCAGACAGTCCTCGCGAGAGTGCTGCTTTCCCCTGTATTCTTAAGCTGTCTCCAACAGCATCTTGGCTCCTTTGCCGGCCGTCCGCGACACGCGTCCATCAGACCGCCTCGCGGCGCCCAGGCTCACCTCGATGCCAAAACGCTGCGCAAGTACTCGACCAGCTCACTGTAAGAACCATCGAAATACACGCCGTTCACAAAAAACGTCGGCGTCGCACGCAGCCCCGCCGCGTTTCCCTCGGCACGCTCCGCCCGGACACGATACGCCGTCTCGGAGCTGTACAGCTCCCGCTCGAAACGTTCGAGCTCCAAGCCCAAGTCCAAAGCATAGCTCAGCAAGTCCTCGTCGCTGAGCGCATCAGCGTGCTCGAAAAGCATGGCATGCATCTCCCAAAACTTCCCCTGTGCTTGCGCAGCGACCGCGGCATGTGCCGCGTTCGCCGACACCGAGAAGGGATCCAATGGAAAATGCTTGAAGTACACCACAACCCCGTCAAGCTCCTCCACGAGCTCATCAACCATCCGGTTGGCCGCCGCACAATGCGGACACCGATAATCCGCAAACTCGACCACCACCACCCGCGCCTGCTCAGGCGATGCACCCTTGTAAGGTGCATCACTGAGCTCGAACGCATGCACCTGCAGAGCCTCTGAAACCATCGCGTCGAGCTTCAACACGAGCTCCTCGTCCGAAGCCCCCTCCACTATCCCGCGCATGAGCTGTTTCGCCAACTGAATCGATAACTTGCATCCACCATCCTGACGCATGAGGCAGGCGTCCAAGCTGTCGGAAATGGATTCGCAAGGACACAGCTCTCCCCTCGTCAAGTTCTTGAACCGCTTGAGCTCTTCAGACTCGAGCCGAACGAGAAAATGCGACAACACAGGATACTGCTCAGGGCCACTGGGCTGTGCCTCGCCACCCACCACACCCTGCGACTGCGCCAGCAAAACCTCGTCAACGGCAACGCGCTTGGAATGCAACCATAGCTCCGTCTCAATCACCCAGCGCAGCCGCTCGACCGACAGATCCGGCCCCAGCTCCACACCATTGACGTAGACCGCTGGCGTCCCCGGAATGTCCACCAGCTCCGCTTCCCGCATGTCCTCGGCAATGATCGCCGCAACCTTCGCCCCGTTGGCATCCGTCTCCAAGCGCTGCATATCCAGCCCCACCGACTCCGCCAACTCGAGCAAACGAACCGGACTAGGACCCGCCTCCGAGAAAATCGCGTCCGCCATCTCCCAAAACTTGCCCTGCTCCTGAGCCGCCGCTGCAAAACGTGCCGCCTGCAGGGCATGATCATGCTGAGACAAAGGATAGTGCTTGAACACCGTCCTCAGCTCGGCGCCATACTGCTCGAGCACCCCGTCCAAACGCTTCGCAAAACGCGCGCAATGAGGACAATAAAAGTCCGAGAACGTTACCACCTGCACTGGAGCGTCGACGCTCCCCCTCGACGGCCGGTCGTCCAACGCAAACTGCGCCTCGCTCGTACCTGCGCTCACGAAGTCCCGCATCGCCCGCGCCACCACAGGCGGCGGGGCTTCCTGAGAAACAAAGTACGCCAGGTTCTCACCCAAACGCAGCGCCGACTCACAAGCCACGGCATCGAGCATACACTCACCGAGCGTGCGTTCGACCTCGCAAGGACAAGGCAACTGTCTAGCATAACTATCAAAACGCTCACGACCTGTGTCTGAGAGCTGGTGCAACAACGATTGTGTTGCTGAGCGCCCAGGGACAACCGAAGAACACCCCAAGAGCAGCGCGGGCAGAAGCAAGCACACTGCCACCGTCGAAAGGTCGCTCACAGCGTTTCGAAAATGCCAACTCCCCTCGCCACTGTGCACAGCTGTACTCCTTGCCATTGCGCGCCCAAGCCAAGGCGCGCTCGACACCCACGAGATGACCTTCCCTGCGGTGCGCTGCTGCCTCACGGCTGCGATGCCGTCGCGCCAGCATCAGACTGATCGAGGCGCGCACGACCTGTCGATTCGATGCGCCAACGCCCGTCAACCTTGCTCACCCGCACCACCAACTCACTCAGCGCGCTCGCCTCCACTCCCGAAGGATCGAGCCAGTAGGCGCGAAGCAGCAGTGAGGCGTTGCCCCGCTTCGCTCGCACGCTCGAGAGCTTCAAATCGACGATCTCGAGCCGAAAAGCGGTCAACGCAAAGACGCGCTCCGCGTAGCGCTGCAACATTCCGTCTTCCAAACGAATGTCGACGAAATCGTCCAGAAACGCCGCCAAGTCACGCTGGTTGCAATGCTCGACGTGGCCCCGAATCAAGGCCTCCACCGCATCTCGCTCCTGCTGTTGGGCAGGCTCACGCTTCACCGAGGGCTTGGCGACGTGGGTTCGCACCGATTCCGCCTCTGCAGCCGGCTCTGGCACCGCATCTTCAGCCGGCACCGCCTCTGGCGCCGCTTCCGAATCGGACACCGCCTCCGCGTCGGACACCACCCCCGCATCGGGCACTGCCTCCTGCGCCACCCCCTCCGCACTCGTACCAAAAAAGATGAGGGAGCCCGCGCTGAGTGCCACCACGAACGCCATCCAAAGCGCGCGCACGTCACTCCGTACCCACCAGCCCTCGAGTGGCCATCGCGCTTCACTCATCAACGACCTCGTCCCAATCAGTGTCCGAGAGCACCTTGCGGAAGTCCTCATCGGCGAGCAGCCGCAGCACCCTCTCGTCAGCGAGCAAGGTGCTGTAGTTTCGCTGCGCCGCCGCTTGCATCAGCGATTCATCTTGCATCACCGACTTGAAATCATCATTGGCCAGCAGCCGCTGCAGCGACTCATTGCGCTCCGCCTTATCCGGATCATCAGCCGCTTCCATCGCCAGGCGTAGGTTGCTCAGCTCGGGATAACGCAAACGGGTGATGATATTGAAGCGCCGCGCAAAAGACACGGAAAGACTGGACTGCGCCTGCTCACCAAGAGCGGGCATCGCCGAAGACAGCGGAGACTCTGCGTAGACCAACACACACAAGAAAAGATAGCTGAACAACACCGCTTTGAGGAATCCGAAGATGGCCCCGACGATGGCGTCGATGCTCTCGATTCGCTCTGAAATCGTCGTCAACGAACCCGCGAGGAAGCGCACTGCCAACCAGGTCAAGAGAAAGACGATGACCCCTGCAATGATGATGCTCGCCGTCTCCACCCCTGGAAAGCTAATGCCTTCGCGGGCAAAGAGGAGGTTGCGTACCAACGACGCCGCTGGGATGGCCAAGAAATAGACCGCGACGATCGCCGCGAGGCCCGCGACCTGAGCCGCAAAGCCTTTCCGATGCCCGAGCCAACTCATCAGAACGAGCACGAAGAGCACGAAAAAGTCGATGACCACGCTCTCCTCCAGCGGCACGATTCGACGTCGGACTGCCCGCCGTCAGTTTCGCCGTCTCAAGCCCTCTTCCACGCGAAGCCCAAAACCGACGACGCTGCAAAATCGGTCGAAAACAACGCAGCATCACCAAGCGCCAGGACTCGAGCCTTCCAGTCTCGCCAAAGAAGCCGCGCACTGGGCTCGGCCAGTGCAGTGTAGCTGACTGCCGCGCATCCCACAAGCTGCCCCGACACGCCAAACAGATGGCCGTAACTATCCGCAAAAACTGCAGAAGCAAGCGGCGGCGTCAACGCTGTCGAGCGCCCAATGCACCCGGCCACTGCGCCATCGGCAGGTCGCTGCTCACCAGATGCACCCCCGCCTCGGCCCACTGCTGAAACGCCCGCTCTGCATGCGGGGTGAAATCTGCCACGAAGCCTCCACCACCATCGGGGATGGCCACACTCGACATGCAGTCCGTCAGAACGTAGAGGCGCGCTGCAAGTGCAGGGTCACGCCGCATCACTTCGCTCAACAAGTCATCGACACTGCTCTTGACACAGTGCGAGGCAGCCTGCCCTGCAATGATCACGGCGTCGAAGGAGAGCACCTGCTCGAAGAGCGCATGGTTGCGTTGCGCAAGCTCGGCACCATCGAAGACGGTCAGCACCTCCGGAGAAAACACCGAATAGTTCTCGCTCAGCGCCAAGTTCCCCTTGGACTCGATGCGGGCCGGAGCGTAGCGCACGTAGGCGTGGAAGAGGCGCGCCTCCTGCACCACCCCCACCAAGGTTTGGCCCTCAGAACCCAGCAGACAGTGTGGCGGCCAGAGATAGAGCCGATACTTGCCAACACGCTCGAGCTCGGCGCAGTAATGCTTGACCTGCGACAACAACCAGGCCTCGTCACCCCCACACAGCCATCCGGCTATCGCTGGACTTGGCCGGATCGCACCGCGCTCTAGCTCCTCGAGCAGAAGCTCGCGATACGGTGCCACCGGACCACCCTCGGCATCAATCCAGAAGGGTGCGAAGAAGACCTGAAACGGCAGATGGGAATCCATCGTGCACGTGATCTCAGTCAGCAACTCGAGGTGATGATAGATGAACTCTACCAGCCTGCGGCTATCCTGCACCGCCCCGTCCCCCGAGCGGCCCCCAACATAGAGATTGCCTTGCGGGAAACAGAAATCCTTCTGCTCGTCGATGAGCAACAGCAGAGCCCGAAATGTATCGCTCGCCGACGGCTGCACCCCATGCAATCGCCTCCACAGCGCCGCCGCACTGGCGAGCTGTGCCGCGCAAGGCGCGTAGGACCACTGGGCAGCGTTCGACGGCGCGTAGAAATCCGGGAGGGGCAGGGTCTTCATGGTCAACCTCGCTGTTGGCGCAAGCTCGTGGCCTTCGGCCAGCATCGCAGAACAAAGTCTAACGAGGACTGCTTCAAGCACAAGGGCGCGACGAAGCTTCGACCGCACAGAGCTTCACAGCGAACAAGCCCAGCTCGCTTCTGTAAGCAACTTGCCCTCGCTCATGCGCAGCACATCGAAAGACCAGGCCTTCTCACTGCGCTCGCTGAGCAGCAGGGCATAGCGACCATCGCCGTCGAGGTCGACGAAGCCATCAAAGCGCAGGACCCCGCCCCTCGAAGCAAAGAGCGCCACGCCGTCACTGCGCACCGCAGCCACAGCCACCGCGGCATCAGGCTCTCCCACCAGATACACCCGCTCCTCCGTGCTGTCGCCTCCCAGGTCGAGTTGCCCGAGGAGCCGCACGGGTGGTATCACCACCGACTGAGCACTCAAGGCCAGGCTGATGGCACGTTCGTCATCAGGGCGGGTGCTGGGCTGCCCAGGGGCCTTCAAGATGGGTCCAGCGTCGGCAGGCCAAAGCAGCCAGTCGGTCGGGGCCTCGAGCAGCTCGACCGCCTCGTTGGCACCCTCACAACGACCGCTCCAGGCAGACAGCTCGACCTTTCCCAGAATCGGAATGGACGCCCCCTCGGAGCTCAGCGCCGCATCCAAGGGTAGAGCATCCAAGCAGTTCCCTTCAAAGCCAACACAGAGAAGAGGGACTGCTGCGTTGGGAAGCACGCCGCTGGGTGCAAAGAGCAAAGCCTGACGCTGCAGCACTGCCCGCTCGAGCGCAACAGGCGGCGTGCTACGACAAGCCAGCGCGCTCAGCCCCAAGAGCACACAGAGAGCAGCAGCATGGCCACGCATCAGCGCTCCGTGGTGTCGAGCTGCTTGGCAATCTCCTCGAGGGAAGCCGAGAGCAGTCGACAGAAGCTGGCCGCGGCGCGCTTGCCCGTTGCCATCACATCTTCATGGCTGAGCTTCTCGTCGCCGATTCCGCTTGCCAAGTTGGTAATGCACGAGATGCCAGCACAACGCATGCCCATGTGGTTGGCAGCGATGACCTCCGGGACCGTGGACATCCCAACGGCATCGGCACCAAGCAACGCCGCCATGCGGACCTCGGCTGGGGTCTCGTACTCCGGGCCATGAAACGCGCAGTACACACCCTGTTGCAAGGGCTGTCCGAGACGCTCGGCGGCACGCTCGATGGCGTCGCACAAGGTCTTGGCATATGGCTCGCTCATGTCGGGGAAACGCGGCCCGAAGCGCTCATCATTGGGCCCAATCAAAGGACTCGCCGCCATCATCATGTTGAGATGGTCACGAATCAGCATCAGCTCCCCAGGCGCGAAGTTGCGGTTCACACCGCCCGCGGCATTGGTGGCAATGAAGATCTCTGCCCCCAGAGCCTTGAGCACTCGCACCGGGAGCACCACCCGCTGCAGCTCACCGCACTCGTAGAAGTGAATGCGCCCTTGCATGGCGACGACGTCAAGCCCAGCAATGCGACCAAAAACCAGGTTCCCGGCGTGACCATGCACGCTCGAAACAGGGAAACCGGGTATTTCTGAATACGGAATGATGCTCTTGTCGTCGAGCTCGTCGACGAACGCGCCCAAGCCTGAGCCAAGCACCAGCGCGACCTTCGGTACACGCGCACAGCGCGCCCTGATGGACGCGGCGATCTGACTTACGAGCTCGTACGTTCCCTGTTCACTCACCTTCACCTCCTGGCACCCACCGCGTTGGCCGTGGCGTCGTTGGGCTAGATGCGGACTCGCCTGTCCGCAAACGCCTGTAAATAACCCGAGATGCGTGGCACGGTCAAACATCCACTGCCATTTCGCGCACCAGGACGCACGAGAATGCGCCGAAAAAGCTTGACCAAAAGCTCTCCCTGTCGCACCTTATCGCCGCTTCGAGCGCGCCGTCGGCGCGCGCCGACCGTGACCTGCCGCGTCCGAGGTCACCCTCAGGTCGGGACAATTCCCCAGCGAAATGGCGGACGTACAAACTGAGCGAGGAAACAATGGGTGAGTACCGCAGCACGTACTTCTTTACCAAGGGCCGCATCTTTCCGGAATTCGAAGGCAAGAGCAAAGACGAACTGAAGAGTCTCCTCGGCGGCAAAGGCTACGGCCTGTACTTGATGCACTGCGTGCTCGATCTGCGCGTACCCGCAGTGCTCAACCTGCCCACTTTCCATGCCAACAGACTCGAGAATGGACGCATCCCCAACGCCCTCGTCGAAGACGTGCGCAAAGGCTTGCGCGAGATGGAAGAGGCCACTGGCAAGAAGTTCGGCGACCCCGAGAACCCACTCCTCGTCTCCGCTCGCTCTGGTGCCAAGTTCTCCCTCCCCGGCATGATGGACACCATCCTCAACATCGGCCTCAACGACGAAATCATCGCTCGCATGGCCAATGGCTGGGCAGCGCGCTTCTGGCTCGACTCCTATCGCCGCTTGCTGCAGATGTTCGGCGATGTGGTGCTGCAGATCCGTGACGAACACGGCGAAGACCCCTTTGAACACGCCCTCGACGCCTACAAGAAAGAGGTCGCCGCAGCCAACGATCTCGAGCTCGGCCCGGATCAGCTGCGTGAGCTCATCTCGCGCTACAAGGCCCTCTACACCAAGTACGGCTTCGAGTTCCCTCAATCTCCGGAAGAGCAGATCCTGCGTAGCGCCGAGGCCGTCTTCCGCTCCTGGGGCAACGAGCGCGCCGTCTTCACCCGTCGCCTCGAGGGAATCCCCGACGATCTGGGCACTGCCGTCAACATCCAAGAGATGGTCTTCGGCAACAAGACCTCCCGCTCCGCCACGGGCGTCTTCTTCACCCGCGACAAGAGCTCCGGCATCAAGCGTGACGACGTGCTCGACGGCACCGTCCTCTTCCAAGCCCAGGGCGAAGACGTCGTCGCCGGTATCCGAAACTCCTCGCCCCTCGAGCTGCTGCGCGATCACGAAGATCCCGACATGCGCAGCATCTACGCCGAGCTCAAGAGCACCGGCGACCGCCTCGAGAAGGCCCTCAAGAACATGCAGGACACCGAGTTCACCGTCGAAGAGCAGAACGGCAAGCCCGTCCTCTTCTGGCTGCAGATCCGTGACGGCAAGCGCTCCGCTCGCGCCGAGTCCGTGATCGCCGCCGCCATGCACGATGAAGGCATCATCACCAAGTCCGAAGCCGTGATGATGGTCAACCCCGAGCGTTTCGAAGAGCTGCTCTTCCCGCAAATCGAGGAAAAGGCCAAGAAGACCGCCACCCTCATCTGCAAGGGCTCGGCTGCGTCCCCAGGTGCCGCCTACGGCAAGGTCGCCTTCTCTCAAGATGAAGCCCTCGAGCTCGCCGGCAAAGGTGAGCCGGTGATTCTCGTCACCGTCATGACCTCCCAGGAAGACGTCAAGGGCATGAAGGCCTCCAAGGGCATCCTCACCACCACCGGCACCAAGGTCTCTCACGCCGCCATCATGGCCACCGCGTGGGGCATTCCCGCCGTCGTCGGTGCCGCCGATATCACCATCAACAAGGCCGACGGCCTGTTCACCGCCAATGGCTTCACCGTCAAGCGCGGCGACTACATCACCATCACCGGGACCAGCGGCGAGGTCTTCCTCGGTAGCGTGGAAACCACCGTGCCCAGCGAGCTCGATCCGGCCGCCCAGAAGATCCTCGAGTGGTGCGGGGAGCTCAAGAGCCTCGACGTGCGCGCCAACGCCGAGGCCACCGAGTCGCAACCCGCGTACGACAAGGGTGCCCGCGGCATCGGCCTCTTCCGCACCGAGCACATGTTCCTCGGCGACCGCCTGCCCTACATCCAGACCGTCCTCTTCGGCAACGACAAGGACAAGGCCGCCGCAGCGCTGCAGACCATCTTCGAGTTCTCCAAGGAGGACTTCAAGCACTCCATGCGCGTGATGAACGGCCACGGCGTCACCATCCGTTTGCTCGACGCCCCTCTGCACGAGTTCTTCTCCCACGACGCCAAAATGCAGCGTGAAGAGAACCCCATGCTCGGCCACCGCTCCGTGCGCATGGCCATCACCAACCCCGAAATCCCAGAGATGCAAATCCGCGCGGTGCTCGCCGCCGCCGCCGAGCTCATCGCTGAAGGTCTGGATCCCAAGCCCGAGATCGAGCTGCCCCTGGTGATCATCCCTCGCGAGGTCGAGGAGCTCAAGCGCGTCGCTCTGCGCGTCGCCACCGAGCTTCACGCCGAGAAGGGCGTCTGGGTTCCGTACGCCTTCGGCATCATGGTCGAGACCCCCGCCGCCGCCCTCCAGGGCAAGGTGATGGTCGAGACCCTGCGCAAAGAGGTCCCCGGCTTCGCCAAGGAAGCCCACGCCGCCTACGGCTTCGCCTCCTTCGGCACCAATGACCTCACCCAAACCACCCTCGCCATCTCCCGTGACGACGCCGACCGCTTCTTGCCGCACTACGTCGACGAGCGCTTCTTCGATCGGCACCCCTTCGTCTCGATGCATCCCATCGTCGAACGCCTCGTTCGCACCTTCGTCGAGGAAGCGCGCGCCGTCGATCCGCACTTCGAAATCTTCATCTGCGGCGAGCACGGTGGCGATGTCTACACGGTCGGACGCCTGCACGAGATCGGACTCACCGGCATCTCGATGTCTCCGGGCAAGGTCTATCGCTCGATCATCAAGGCCGCACAGTCGCAGATCAAGTTCCCGCGCAAGATGCACTAAGCAACGCCCGCTCAGCGTCAACTGCTGAGCCGCCGCCCATGAAAACCCGAAGGCTTGGCCGCATGGACGCGGCCAACGACACAATAGCCCCGATGCGCTCTGCATCGGGGCTTTTCGCTTGTCTGCGCTCTGTCAGAGCTACAAGGCCCCTCAGCGCGACTCGACGACGACTGCCGAGGTCTTGATCTTCAGCTCCGGTGGTTGATAGAGCACCTTGGTGTCGGGCGGCACACTGCGCGTCAACCAGACGCTGCCGCCGACCACACTGCGCGCTCCGACCACGGTGTTGCCGCCAAGAATGGTGGCCCCCGCATAGATCGTCACATCGTCTTCGATGGTGGGATGCCGCTTGAGCACGCGCGCCCCTTCGACCTCGGGTGCTGGCACCGAGAGCGCGCCCAAGGTCACCCCCTGGTAGATCTTCACGCGCTTGCCGATATGCGCGGTCTCGCCAATGACAACCCCCGTGCCGTGGTCGATGAAGAAAGCTTCGTCAATGGTGGCACCAGGATGGATGTCGATACCCGTGCGCGCATGCACTTGCTCAGCCATCATTCGCGGGATCAGAGGAACTCGCCGCTTGAACAGGAAGTGCGCCACCCGATGGATGCTGATCGCGTGCATTCCCGGATAGCTCAACAGCACCTCAGCCACGCTCCGGGCCGCAGGGTCACCCGCCATCGCGGCCTGCGCGTCGAGCGACAAGAGCGCACGAATCTGAGGCAGCGCCTCGAACAGCTCTACGACAATGCAGTAGGCGTGCTCTTCGACGTCCTGCTCGAGCTTGGGCACATCTCGACAAGTCGGCTCTCGCAAGGCATAGCGAAAGCTCTTTACCAGCTCATGGCGGAGGGCGTCGAAGGTGTCTGCTGCGCGCTTGCCCACTGCAAAGCGAAAGTTCACATGGTTGACCTGCTCGGTCTCCACGAAGCCTGGAAAGAGCAGGCTCTGGATGCCCAACATGATCGCCCGCACACCTTGCTGGCTCGGTAAGTTGACGTCGTCGATATGGTTGATCCCTCCATCTCGTTCATAGGACACGAGCAGACCATCGACCAGCTTCTCCAACGCCTCGGCGCTCACACAACAGGGCTTGACCACGGCTTCCTCACTGCTTGATGCTTGTCTGCACGCTGGCTTCAGTCTTTCCACGAGGGTAAGCCCTCACCAGAGCCAAACCATCGGCGAGAGGCTGCATCTGCAGACCCTCGAAACCAGCGCGTCGCAGTATGTCCATCATCCGCTGACAATCAAGAGCCGGACCTTGCAAGTACTCGGGTACGGCGCCTGAGCGATAGCGGTTTTGAATACAGAGTGCGCCCACGCTGTGCTCCATGAGCTTGATCGACGGGTCATGCTCGAGAACCCGGTAGCTCGGCTCTTCCGGAAACGGCAAGAGGGCAGCGAGAAAAACGAATCTCGCTGTCTGGGCACACAAGTCGAGAACGGCATCGATGAGTCGCTCGAAACTGCCCGCTCCACTCGGGTGTCGCCAGACCGCGCTCGCGCAGAAGACCGCGTCAAAACGCCGCCCAGAGAGCAGCTCCTTCGTCATGGGATGCAGCCCGAGCAGTTCGGGTTGCACACAGAGCAGCGGCCCAGCCTGCGAATGCCGACACCAACTCGAGCGCTGTTGGATGACCTGCCAACCCCGCTCCCGAAGCGCCAAGGCGGGCACGTCGTCCTCGGCGAAGAGCTGCAGCGCAAGACCTGCTGGCTGACCCAGGGTCTCCACGAGCTGCGGCAGTGCAGCCGCTTCATCAGGAAAAAATGACGGCCTCACCGCACCACGATGGTACCAAAAAACGCCGTATTTCCGGGCTTATACTCGTCCACGAAGGAGTACTCGCCCGCGCCCGAGAAGGTCACGCTGCGCGAAGAACCAGCAGCGAGCTCGAAGTCGGCAATCGTGCCATCGGCAAAATCGATCGCGTGCGGGTCCGAATCGTTGTTGGTGAACGTCACCGAGGACCCCGGCGAAACAGTAACGCGTTGGGGATTCACCCCGGTCGCGCTGAAGGTCATGGTCGCGGAGGTGGGGTTCACGGTATCAGAACCCGCATCAAAGGTATCGGGATTGTCGCCATCCCCTTCGACTTCGCAACCAACGATGAGCAGTCCCAGGCCGAGCAACAATACGAAGAAGAGCTTGCGAATCGTCATTGGTGTATCCCAAATGGTATGGACCGCGCGTGAATGCGCGATGCAGCACTCTCAGCAAGTAGCGAATCGACCTGTTGCAGTCAAGCCCAGACAGCTCGAGGGATGAACTGGCGCTCGGCCCTGTCCGAACGACGAGCTCCGACTGCTCTCGACGCTCGATATTCACTCCCCTGCAACATTACTCAGAAAGACGCTTGGCAGGGAGCTCGAGCCCATTCTGCAGAAGCGTCAACGAAGACGCATCCTCAGCGAAAACAAGCTGAGCCGGCACCACTCGATAGTTGAACAGCGTCTCAGACTCGGGGTAGACATAGACCGCTGGCTGACCACTAAGCTGAGCAGACAGACGCTGCCCCTCTCTCCGGATGTCGAAGATGACCCCAGGCGCGAGCTCGTATTGACCCTCGTAGCGCTGCAAGGTCTGCGCCGGCAGCTCTACCCAAGGGTCCACATCGAGCTTCGCTGGTGCGCCTTCGAGATGCATCATGAGCGCCGACGCAAGGGCGTCCACCATTCCCGTCGCTGTATTCGACAGGACGACGACACCATAGGCGTGCTCAGGCGAATATCCCACAAAGCTTCGAAAGCCTCCTGTTCCGCCGTTGTGCCAAACAATACCCGAAGGCGAGATGTGCCAGCCCAAGCCAATCGATTGCCCCCCCTCCGCTGGCAATCGCGCAACCTGCATCTGCTGCAGTGCGCTCGCCAGCGTGGAGCTCTCGAGCCCCATCGCGAGCTGCACGAAACGTATCATGTCCGGCAAGGTTGAGCGCAGCGCGCCGCAACCCTGCAGCGCCCCAAAATCCCAGGCCGAAACCTCGCGCCCATCCGCATCATGAGGAACGGCCAGCCGCTGAGCTTCGTAGGCCGAGCGCTGCAGATGTGTGTCGAGCAGCCCCAAAGGCACGAGGACCCGTGCTTGGAGTAACTCCTCATAGGGCTGCCCACGCTGCATCGCGATCAACTGCCCCAACAGGCCAACAGCAAAGTTAGAATACGCATACTGCTGCCCCACCGGGTGCGCCAGAGGCATCTCCCTCAGCGCGCGGAGCATGTCCTCCTCTCGAAGATGGGCATAGGGGTTGTCGTAGTCTGGCGGCTCAAATGGCGCTGGCAACCGCGCCAAGCCCGAGTGGTGCGTCGCGAGCTGTTCGAGAGTGATGGACGACCAGTCCGCATCAACCGACGGCTGAGCGGTGAGAGCAGTCGCATCCTTCAGAAGCGAAGCGAGCGAGAGCTGCAGCTCGAGCTCCCCGCGCTGCACGGCATCCATTAATAAGATCGACGTGAAGACCTTGGTAATGGAACCGATCTCGAATACGGTCGAGGTGTCGACTGGCTTCGCTGGCGCCGCTTCGCCCCAAAACATGGTCTCGACCCCGCTGGGCTCAATGATGGCCACAGCCAGTCCATCGAAGACCCTCGCGTCGAGCGCAGGTTGGAGGAGCACCTGCACAGCCTCTCGGTGAGAAGGCTTCGTTGGTTCAGGCATTCGCTCCTCCGGCTGCACCGTGCCCGAACAAGCGGCCAGCACGCACGCTGTCAACACCACGAACTGCAACGAAGTCGGGGAAAACTCATGGCTCGCGTTCATTCTTTGCTCCGCCGGGGCACCACGACCCTCTCGAGATCGCGGGCGGCAATGGTCGCCGGAAAAATGGCCTGCGCTTCCGCCAAGAACGCTGAAGCACTAGGATATCGTTGGGAAAAGTGGCTAATCACGAGCTGCCGTACCCCGCACTCGGCGGCCAACCTCGCGGCCTGTGCTGCGGTCATGTGGCCATGCTCACGCGCCTCGCGCTCCTCGGAGCTCAAGTACGTCGCCTCGCAGACCAGCAGGTCCACATCCTTCGCAAGCTCGAAACAGCTATCGCAGAGCCTGGTGTCCATGACGAAGGCCATGCTCTGCCCCTTCTTCTCGACGCTGACCTCGTCGAGGCGAATGGTGCGCCCATCGAGCTCAATCCAGCCATCTCGCTTGAGCTGACCAATGGCCGGGCCTTTGACCCCCAACTCGGCAAGCTTCTCTGGTAGCATCGTGCAGTCGTCTCGCTCCTGCAGACGGTAGCCATAGGTGTCGACACCGTGCTGTAGCTTGGCGCTTCGCAGCTCGATCTTGCGGTTCTCGAAAACGAGCCCTGGAGCTTCGAGGGGATGCGCTTTGAGGCTGACATGGCCCTGATAGATCGACGCACGCCGCAGGCGCTCGAAATAGCCCTGGCCTGAACCTGGATAATAGCAGTGAACCTCGTGCGCGACCTTGTCCAGTGAGAGCCGCTGCACGATACCCGCCAATCCCAGGCAATGATCACCGTGGAAGTGAGTGATGCAGATTCGCGTAATGGCTGATGCAGCGACCTCGGCGAGGATGAACTGACGCTGCGTACCCTCACCCGGATCAAAGAGGAAGCCCTCCTCGTCCCAGCGAAGCAAATATGCATTATGATTGCGATATCGCGTGGGTACCTGGCTCGATGTGCCAAGCACCACGAGTTCACGAAGAGACATGCCAACTCCGCCCCATCCAACACTGCCGCCGCCGCTTCACCTCACGACCGACGACCACGTCGTCTCCGCAGGCGATGGAGAAGCAGCACAACAATCGAGACCACACAGCTCAAAGCTGCGTCACCAACGACGCGCCAACTGCGCTGCCGCAACGCAGCATCTCCGAAGTACGAGCAAAGGCGCTCAACGCAAGCGGAGCAGGCGATATTTCCCCATCGAGGCGTATCCCACGGCCTGTGCCGCCTCCATCCAGGGCGTTTTGGCGCGATCGAGCAAACAGATCATCTCAGGCGCACGACTCAGGGCGAGCGCCGTCGCGTGAGCGAGCACACCCGCCATGACCCGCGGACGCCGAAAGGCCAACGGGACATAAACCCTCTCCAACCAGACATATTCGGCGTTGGGCTGCTGCAGACTGCCATAGAATACCGCCTTCCCACGCTGGCTTCCGACCAGCGCAGTCTGCGCAGCGATGGCGTCTTTGCAGGCCTGCTCGTGCACGGCCTTCGAGCTGCGGCGAGGATCGATCGCCCACTCCTCAACCGCATGCTCCGCACTGAATTCCTCCACGAGTCGCTGGTCTTTGGCGCTCGCAACGTTGACGGCATAGCCCTCGGGACAAGCAGGAGCCTGGCTCATACTGAAGAGCTCGAGCTTGACGTCTGCCACCAAGGTGCGCTTGACCAGCTTGAAGCTCTCCCAGAAGGCGTCCACCATCGACTCAGGACCAAAAACCTGGTGCGTACCAGAGCCCACCCGAGAGCCTGCTGCCCGCACCAGAGAGGCGCCCAAGCTGCGCAAACTCTCACTGTCCGTACCGTAGAGATGGACGAAGTTGTTGTTGATCCAGGCGATGGCGTAGAGCTCTCCCGTCGCCCAGGCCCCATACCACCAACCACCCGCGGCCGCAGGCTGCGCGGCAGCATCTCTCATCAGCAGCGTCTGATAACGGAGACTCGGTGCAATGAGCGCCGAAATCTTGGCGTGGTCCTTGGCTGCTACATCGGCACATTGGTACTGGGCCATGCTTCTCCTCCTCCACTGCAGCCCTGTGGGCGGCAGGTCAACATCGAACCCCTCACGCCGCGGCGTGCCCCGCGTCGGAAGGGAAAAACTCCCAGGCCTCGGCATCTTCTCGCGAATTGCATTCGTTCGCTTTCGGGCACCGACCTCGCGCCAGCAGCAAATCCTTCGGATTGGCGCGAGGATGCGTGCCCTCGCTCAGTTTCGATCGCCATCACGACGATGCCACACACAGCGGATGCCGCTGCTACTCCACTAGCTTTCCATTCTCGAACTCGAGCTCCAGCAAGAGCTTGCCCTTGACATCATACTGCCGGTAGGGCCCATGCAAGATGCCATCGACATACGCGCATTCTTCCCTGAGCTCTCCATTCTCGTGCCAGCGCTTGTACGGTCCCTGCAACAGATCGTCGACGTGCTCGGCCTCGTAGATGAGCTGGCCATTGGCCGCCCACCGCCGCACCTTGCCGTGAAGCTTGCCCCGCTCGTAGTTGACCTCGAAGGCCAGAGTCCCATCCTCGTGGCTCTGCACATACGTGCCCTGCGCCAAATCCTCTGCCATGTGCCACTCCTCCGGCCACAATCGAGCGAGAGCACACATCCTCGCGCCCATCCATAGAATTGGCCGCTGACGCAAGCTTGGTGCCCGAGAGCGAGCGAATGCCAGGCAAGTGCCTCGTCCGGCTTGCACCGCTCGGAACGCAATGATAGCTTGAGCTGCCTCGTTGCGCGATGCCTGACGGCTATCTTTCGAAAGGCACGCAAACGGTGGAGGGAAGTCGACAGGTGCAGTCCTGCAACGGCCTTGTTGATTGGGCTCTTGGCCTGTTTCCCAAGTTCTTGTTGGCAAGATTGCTGAGTTTCCTTTGTTGCAAAGCTCTTTCCAAGAGGCTCAGCGCCTCTTGGAAACCCGCTTGCTGTTTCCTCGGTTGTCCAGCGTTTCCCGACAGCTTCTGGGCAGACTTGGTCTTGGCAAGCTTGCCATTTCCCATGTGTCCACGAGCTGTTTCCACACGAATCAGTGGATCCTGCTTGTGCGAGCAGGCCCTCCAGCGTCACGGTCACACGTCTGGGAGTACCGTTCATGGCCAAGAATCCCGACACCGCACCCCTGCCCCCCGAGCCACCCGCTGAGCCAAAGCGCGTCTGCCGTGTGATGCTTACGCCTCCGCAGCAGCAATTCGTGAAGGAACACAGCGGCCGGGACATGGAGTGGGTCGACGTCCCCGATGAAGATGGGGAGTTCACGCGGAGCATGGGCGAGCGCAGCCCTGAGGAGCTCAGCCGCATTGCACTGCGCCAAGCCGAAGCCCAAAACGACTGGGACGCTCAGTACAACGCCTATCTGCTCGCCCTCGCCGAGTGGCAAGACGCCCCAGACGAATCGCCTGCAGATGCAGCCGCTCAACGAGCCGAACAAGACGCTGAAGCAATGGCCGCCGCCATTGCTGCGTTTTACGCTGAGGAAGCCCAGGCGCTCGAAGCGGCACGCGCCGAAGCTCTCGACACCTGGGATCCGAAGGGCAAGAAGCGCAAGAAGGCTGCTGCCATCGCCGCTGGCGAAGAGGTAGAAGAAGACGACGAATAGCATTCGTTCGCTCTCGGGCACCGCCCTCGCGTCAGCGACAATTCCTTAGGAAGGGCGAGAGGATGCGTGCCCTTCGCTCACTGTCAATTGCGTTTTGCTCGTCGGAATCTGGGCTCGAGCCTCTGCGCCACCATCCGACGATCTCTGCAGACGCCCTCACCACGCTGTCCTAGGAGTGGCCCATGGCCGACGAGAAACTCGAACAAATCCTCGAGGAACAGAAGGCGCTCAACCTGCTTGCAGAAGAGCTTCCAAAGACCACCGAGCCCCACGCCATCGAGACCATCCTCGCTGCCCTCGCAGAAGGAGCGCAACGCTTGGAAGGCATGGCCCAAGACTACGCGCAAGGGCTCGAAGCCGCCTACCCAGAGAGCAACGAAGGGCCGGTCCATCGCATTGAGGTCGTGCTCACACCAGAACAACGTCAGCGGGTCTTCGATGAGACCGGCATTGAGATGGGCAGTGTCCTGCTCGACGATCCCACGGGGGAGCGGGGACACTACATGCCCAGCACGGAGCCGCAAATCATTGAAGCCCAAGCGATCAAGCAAGCGCTCGGGTTCAAGCAAATGGTGGAGGCCGAGGAGGCGTCGCGACAAGCGCTCGAGGCTGCTTGCGCCGACCTCGAAGAAAACGGCACCCCCGAGCAGAAGGCCGCCATGGAGAAGATCAAAGCGGACCTGCAGAACGCGAAGTGAGCGGTGCTGCGAGAGTTTCCAGAACCGTCGACACCCCGTCGAGTGACGCCTAGAACACGGTGGTTTTGAGCCCCAACGTCAGGTGATCAAGTGACCCGGCACTGCGATGTTGCTGCCGTTGACCACGGGTCCCACCGGCACGAAAGGCGGTGCGAAGGTGGGGATGGGGCCTTGTCCCAGGACTAGGTTGATTTGCTGTGAGACCAGCCAAATCGTGAAGCCAAGGGAGACCACCGTCCCAATGGCCTCGAAGAGGGATTTGTAGTGCTTGTCGTGGTCCTTGTCCTTGCAGCCGGAGTCGAGGGCATTGACCATGGCGTCGCGCAGCTTCGAAGGAACGGTCATCTCGGCCATCATCGCTGACGGACAGGTGATGAGCGGCATCGGGACGTTGGGCATGGGCGGCGCCTGAGGCCCAGGAAAGGCCGCAAAGGCTGGGTACCACGGTAAGCCCGGTACCATGACCTTGTCCTGCCACTTCTTGAAGCACTGGCTCACGCCCTTGGCCACCGCGTCGCGCCATTTGGCCATGTTGCCCGTCCAAGCAGCAACCGAGGGCGCCGTCTTGATGGAGCTCTCGAGCTCGGGCCCCTTCAGGCAACCAGGCGTACCAATGGCGCAAACCGCCATGATCTTGAGGCCATCGAACTTGGCTTGCAGACGCCACATGTCGTGGGCGAACTTGATGGCGTCCAACATCTTGTCGTGGAAGTCTTTGTATTCCTTCCCGATCTTGTTGCAGCTATCCTGATGGTACTTCTGCGGGTTCTGGGGGGTGAAGAAAGGCACACCTTGCGGTATCGCCACCCAGTTGAGCAAACCCACGCCATCACGATACTGCTCGGCGTCGGGATTGCCTTGGGGCTGCTTCCAGTCAGCCTTGGTGGGCAGCTTGTGCCCTTTGGACATGAACACACCCCAACCGAGGGGCTTGATCAGCGTCAGAGACGGCATGCTGTTCTCCTACCTGCATGAGGTGTCGCTCCAGGGATTCGACAACGCTCCCCCGCGCAGTGTACGTGGAGTCGATGCGCGACGGCAAGCGCCACGCACTCCGATCTGGGTCCGCGATGCAATCGATGTGCCTTAGCTCCAAGTCCGCAGCTCTGCGCTCCACCTCAGCATCGGCGCTACTGCTGGCGACCACTGACCCTGCCCCACACACCACAGAACATTGCTGATTACGAATAAAAAGCCCTTGAGATCAGCATCTTAGCTCATCATTCACAACACCCCATCAGCGCTCGACACGGACCCGCTCAACCCCACCGCCGAAGCGCGACGCACAACACACCAAGGCCTGCGACACTCGTTCGCTGTCCCCACATCAGCCGCCAACTGTGCCGAC
>JAVFAO010000071.1:0-22644 GCA_034002465.1 Myxococcota bacterium | reverse complement strand
ACGCTGTGCTGTTCTCGGCACCCTGGGTCTACTTCTTCGCCATCTGGCTCGCGTAGCCCGAAGAAGGATGGGCGCGCAACCGATGGGATAACGGGCGCGCCAACAGGTAAGCGCCAAAGGAGCCTGAAACCAGTCCTAGCTTCGTTGGTGATCAGGCCGCACAGACGTCGAAACCAAAGACGTGGGCGGGCGGCGCAATCAACCCGAGATGGCTTGGCTCAGCGCTGTCGTCCGCACAAGGCGCAGGTCTGGTTGATTGGGCGCTCGGCCTGTTTTCCCCAACTTGACTAGTTTCCGCTGAGCTCGAAGTCGGTGTAGAGCGGGTCGGTATCGCCGCCCGCGGCCATGGCACCAAAGGCACTCCACCACTGGGTAGTGGTCTGATCGATGCTTCGTTGCTGCCCTTCGACCTCGGCCGCAAGCCGCTTGACCCGCTCTCTGGCTGCATCAGCGCGTTCCTGGAGGGGTTCGAGATCATAGAGTGCGAGATCGTTTCGAATCGCCGTCTGAGCGGTGATCAGCTCGAGCTTCGACTCGGCGAGCTCAACCTCGGCCTCCGCTCGTTCGAAGAGAAGCCGAGCGAGGCGCATGCGCTCTTCAGCGAGCTGACGCAAGGCGTTGGACGCGCCGCCGTCACTGGGCCAGGTCTCACTCTCGAGGATGGCCTGCTGCCAAGCCTCGGTCTGTTCGAGGCGGATGCGGGCATCGTCCCTGCGCGCGCGTGCAACCGAAGCGCTGTCCTGTGCATCTGCGAGGAAACGGCGAGCCTCGATGGGAATGGCATTGGAGCGCAAATCGATGGGCGCGACGCTGCTGCCACAAGCGAGAAGCGTACACTGAGCAAGGCAGAGCAGGAAAGCGTTTCGAATCATGAGATGCCTCTGTCTGGGCATGGCTTCGTTGGGTCTCTTCATCGACAACATGAGGGAAAGCTCACTCGTTGAGCAGCCGGCCACCGGGCTTGGCCTCTCCGGGGTAGAGCTCCATGACGCGCTCGGCGGCGGCGTTGAGGCCTGCTTCGCGCAACACGCTCATCATGTTTTGCCGTCCCGCATCGAGCCCCGCTGAGGCGGCCATCGAAAATGCCTCGAAGGCACCGCTGAGGTCGCCGGCACGATAGCTCGCGATGCCGAGTAGGTTGCTGTCTTCGGGACCACCGCCAGACTGAACCGCCCTCGCGAAGGCGAGGCGGGCGACGTGGGGATCGCCTGCTTGCAGGAAGGCCAAACCGATGGTCCGCAGCGCAGCTGCGTCTTCGGGGTTCTTGGAGATGGCCTTGAGCTGCTCGTCAATACCTGCGGGGCTTGCCGGGCTGCGCCCGCGCATGGTGTCGAAAGTGACGCTCAAGCTGCCATCCAGGGCCTGTCCCTGCAGACACTGCCGCACAGCGGGGCTCAGCAGCTTCGAGGACCAAGCCTGCTGGCCGCAATAGTCGAGGGCTTGCCGCGAGGTCTCACGCAGGTTGTTCACGCGTTGGTCGAGGGCAGCGCGGATGGCGTCGGTCTCCTCAGAGGAGAGCCCGAAGGGAGGTGCCACCCGCGAGAGCCGATCGGCGCACTTGTTGGCCGCAAAAGCCAAGCGACCGAGCGCAACTGCGGCGACGGTGTAGCTTCCCGAGCGCGCCGCGGTCAAGTAGCCATCCTCGACCACCTCAATGAGAAGGACGAACTCCTGCAGCATGTCGAGATCACTGGGATCAGGATAGCTGTCGAAGGTGGCGAGCATGACCTCGGCCATGCCGAGCTGGGCGCGCGCAGACGCATCAGGGCTGGCGTTGGGGTCATCGAGCGCGGTCTGCAGATGGCCCTCAGCGGTATCGACGTCCCCCACGCTCAAGTGGGCAAGACCAAGCCGCGCGTGGAGATCGGGACCACCTTCGTTCTCAAAAGGCGTCAGACGGGAGATGGTCTCTCTGGGGTTGTTGCGCAGCTCGACCAGAGCGGAATAGCGCGCAAGCGCATCGACGCGGGCTGTGCCTTCGGCTGCCCGGGCTGCGTCGAGGAAGGCTTGCTCGGCACCGCTGTAGTCGCCGAGCTGTTCGCTGAGGTCACCAGAGACCATCAGGAGGCTTATCTGTTGCTCCGGATTTGCAGCAGAAGCCTGTTGCATGAAGCGGATAGCCTGCTCGAATTCGAAACGACCAACTGCGGTTTGTGCAATCGTGGAATACACGCCAGGGAGCTGTTCGCTGTCGGGGTATTGTTGGGCGAGGTCTTCGGCGAGCTGGTAGAGGGTGTCGGACTCACCCACCGCGCGTGCCGCAACGAAGGCATTGAGCAGTGCTCGCTCGCCCAGGGGGGAGTTTGGGTTTTGCAGGGCGAACTCCTCGAGCACAGAGATGTCGCCGCCATCCTCTCCGGCCGCTTGCAAGGCGAGCTCATCGAGTTTGCGTTGCTCGGCGGCGAGCAGAATGGGATTCAATTCGGTGCGAAGCTCTGCACTCGCAGGACTATCGGGCGACATGAAGCGCCGCGAGGAGTACATCAAGCCATCGAAATCGTTGAGGGTGTTGTAGCTGTCGAGGACGAGGCGGATGGCACCGTCTCCCTCCACGGAGTTCGGATACTCGTAGGCCACTGCGGTCAAGCGATCAATGGCCTCTTGGTACCGTCCGGCATCGTAATAGCTTTGTGCGATGGCGAACTTGACGCGTCTTTCTTTGTCGGGCTCGAGCGTGAAGGCAAGCAGCTGCTTGGCGGCTTCACGCAGCGCAGCGCGGGCGGTGACCCGCTCGAACTGAGAGCGATCCGCTTCCTTCTCAAGTGACTTCTGGAACTGGATGATGGCGTCATAAAGCGCAGTCGACTTTTCGGGCGAATCCTCCATGAGACCAGCGGCTTGCGCGAAGCGCAGACCAGCCTCGAGATTCATCCCCCCTGTCTCGAGCATGTCAGCGGCGTTGAGCACCATGTCCAAGTAGGCGCTACTGGTTGGGAAGGTATCGAGAAAGACCCGGTAGCCACCGGCCAACTCGCGGGCAAATCCGGGCTGGCTCTCGCTTTCCTGCTCGAGCAACGTGCCTTGCGCGGAGGTCAAGAGGTCACGCACCACCAACTCGAACTGCTCGCTCAAGCGCGAACGCTCTTCGTCGGACAGATCGAGCCTCGAGACATAGCGGGTCAAGGCGCCCACCACGAGCTTGATATCCGAGGCAATCCAGTTGTAGTTCTTGGCCTTTTTGAGGCCCGCTACGAGGCTGAAGGCGTCGTCGAGGCGATCTCTGTTGGCGGGTCCGAGGGCCAACAGCTCACGGGTCACCGCAATCGCCCCCTCGGGTCGCTCCATGACACGGTATCGGCTTGCGAAGCGCCCAAGCGCTGCGATGTAGGTAGGCCGGTTGTAGGCCATCTTGCGAAGGTAAGGAACGGTGGTGTAGGGCTTGCGTTCACGCGCGTAACAGTAGGCCATGTCGACCAGCGATTCTCGGCGCACGTCGATGTCCTGACGCGAGACGACACCGCTCGCCAAGGACAGGGCCTCCCAATCGTTGGAGCGCACGATGGCCTTATCGAAGTCGTCGATGGCCTTCTCGCACTCGCCTTGGTTGACCCAGACCCAAGCCAACTTGTAGTGAGCCAAGCCACTGATTTTACTCAATTCACCCGAAACGATCTTCTTGTAATATTCACCCGCCGCATCGAGCTCGTTGCGGTCGAAGTGGTAGTCGCCCAGCACGAGCATTGCATCGAAGCGAAGCGCAGCCTCAGGGTAGTCGCTGATGAGCTGCTGCAGGGTCGCGCGCATGTCATCGAAGTTGCCGAGCTCGCGGTACTCATGTCCGATGTTGAAGAGCACCTGAGGTCCCAGACCCGAATCTGGGAAGCGATTGAGCACGAGCTTGTAGAGCGAGATGGCTTGCTCTTTGAGCACGCGCACCTGTGGCACGTGCAGCACGCGACTCGAGCGTTGTTCTCGCTCGAAAGCCAGCTGGTAGTGATAGCGTGCTTCTTCGCTGAGCAGCTCTGCCAAGCGAAAATAGAGCTCCGGCAGGTAGGGTGCACCACGCGAGAGCGCAATGGTGTCGCGTGTCTCGACGATGGCGTTGCGCACTTTGGTGATCTTGAAGCGCAAAGTCTCGACCATGGCCGGGTCACGCAGCTCTGGACGCTGTCCCCCACAGGAGGCGAAGAGCAGCGACGCCAGCACGAGTGCGAGCAATCCGCCATGAGCCCGCTTCACCGTCATTGCCATCGGCGCGGTCGAACGAGTGCAGGGTGTTTGACTCAGTCGATGCATCGGTCCTCGATAGTCACGACGAGGTCGTCGAGCTCGTCGGTCCAGAATTCACCTTCGAAGAGGTAGAACACCGGCTCGGTAAGGTTCAGGAAAGCAAAGGTTCCCTGCTCCGGCGGCCCTTCGGGACGCCCTCGGCCTCTCAACAAGGCCACACCGAGCTCATGCAGGATCAAGCGAACGCCCTCTTCTGCCGCGAGGAGCTCCTCGGCAAGGGCCTCCATCTCCGCGCCCAGCAACTCGTTCTCGCGACGCTGAGCCTCGACCAAGGCGCGATCGTAGAGCGCGACCAAGTGCTTGTGCAGTGCCGGTCCAATTGAATCCTCGAGCTCATCGAGCATTGCCCTCTCGACCTTGAGGCGAGCATGGAATTCTGCCACAGGACGACCAGTGGTGCGCAGACCAGCCGCAGCACGAAGGGCCTCAGACTGTTGCAAGGGGACACCGTCGTGCAGGTCGGTGAGCGCCGCCCCAAGGCGTTCCCTGAGACGCACGGCAGCGCGGCGCGCCGGTTCGAACTGGCAGAGGCGCCGCAACGCGAGCGCCTCGAGCAGAAAACGCTCTGGCGCGATGAGCTCGGCAAAGGCTGGGGCATCAAGCGCGACCAAGAGCCCGAGTGCACGGTGAGACTGTCCCAACTGATAGTGCGTCCATGCCATCTCGAGCAGCAACTGCGGGTCATTGGGTGCGGTGGCTCGGATCTTGTCGTAGTACTTGAGGGCGAGCTCGAAGTCGCGCTCGGAATACGCCAACCGCGCCAAGGTGCGGTTGCAGTCGATGCCAACATCTTCTGGAAGGTCCTCACGCGCGAGCAGTTGCTCAAAGGCCGCTTTTGCAGCATCGACCTCGGAGCGGGCGAGCAGACGCACGGCGAGCACATACTGAGCGCGAGCGTAGTAGGGACTCGATTGGGGAATCTGCGCAAAGCGCTGTGCCCCCCAATCATCGAAGTTCTGCTGGATGCTGTCCAAACCCTGATAGTAGTCCACGAAGGCTTGCTCCTCGAAGGGCAGCCCGGTGATCTCCTCAGTGGCCAGGAAGCCTGTCTCGATCGTCGGCTCGTCATAGGGGTACTTTCGCAGAATCTGCTCCAAGCCCCGGATGGCATCTCCGACCAACTCGACATCGCGTCGAGCCTGAGCGATCTCGAGGTAGTAGATCGACGCTGCATAGCTCAGTTCCAGCTCTTCGGAGCTGCGCGCGATCAGCCTCAGCGCTCGGTCATAGCGCGGATCCTCAGTCGTCGATCCCAATACATATTGATAGGCTGCGGCGTTGGCCAGACTCGCGTTCCCCGCGAGCGACGCCTCCACTGCCATCGAATAGACCTTGTCCTGCTCCTGCGGAAACTTCAGCGAGGCACAGGCGCTCGCCGTTGAGGCAGTGAGCATCACTATCAATGCCATTCTCCCCAGAGCGCTCGATGCGCCCAGAGGAAGGTGTGCTTCGACTCCGTTCACCAGCTGCATAGCTTTCCCTCGCCACGCGAGCGCGGCATCTCCTCACGCTCCGGACCACTTGCTGCGTCGACCGCCATTGGCGCGTTGCACCTCTCCTAGATGGAAACCGAGAAGCCCAACGATATCCAAAGGTCATCCTTCACATCGAAGCTCTCGAAGAGGGCTGAATCCACCATCAGCAAATAGCGCGCATCGAAACGCAACGAAATCGGCTCGGAGACGTGAAGACGGAAACCCGTCCCAATGTCCACGGCAGGTAAGCTGCTCGCCGTCCGCCACACGTAGCCGCCACCGAGCACGAAAAAGAGCTCGCCATAGAGTAACGACTCGTTGAACCAAGAACCCTTCCAATACAAGGGCTTGAGCACGAAATTGCTCATCGCGAAGAAATCGATCACCTCAAAAGGTGTCTCACGCACATCGAGCGCGCGCAGGTCGTCCTTCAAGTCCGTGTCCCAATGGAACGCGTAGTTGAACTGGGCCAGCTCCCAAGCAATGTGCTCGGTGAAGTGCAAGGTGTAGCTCGCACCAATCGTCAGCCCCTTCGTGAACGCGTCGAGCGGCAGCAGTCCTACCGACACATCGAACTCATGCGTCCCAAGATGCTTGCGATTCTGCACCACCATCGAGCTGTAGCTCGCTTCCTGCGCTTGCACCTGGCTCGGCACGCAACACAGCAGAAGCAGCATCGCAACGCCCACCAAGCAACCGCGGCTCTTCTTCCTCTGCATCAGGTCTTGCTCCGCTTCACGTCCGCTCTGACTCTCGCCAGCCGGTTGAGTCCTCTGGCCAGGCAGTATACAATGCTTTCACCGCGAATGGCTAGCCGTTCGCACACAAACCTGGATGTCCCGTGCAGCAACATCAAATTTCTATCATCTTCGCCCTCTTTCTCACCCTCACCTGCAGTGGCTGCATCGACGAGGAGAGCGTCTTCACCGACGGCCGCATCGAAGACCTCTGCAATGGCGCCATCCCCGTCTGCGACACGCAAGCCTCCTGCATGCTGGGAAACGACGACTACTACCGAGGCTCTTTCCCAGGTGGATTGCGCGTCTTCGCTCGCTCCCAAAGCGATGAAGCCAAAGTGCGCGTCCGCTTCCTGCTCACCAACATGCTCTATCCAGGCACCGAACTGCACATCCAGGTGCGCAGCCCCGATTGCGCACGCGTCGTCGAGGAGCACCCGCGTGACATCGACTTCTTCGACCTCGCTGGCGACAATCGCATCCTCGAGTACATCCTGGCCATGCCCGGAAAGGGCGATCATCTCGTCGAGGTCTTCTCCGACATGAACGCCGAATTCCTCATGACCATCACCATTGTCGAGTAGAAGCGCGCGAAGTTCCTGGAGAAAAGACAACAACACCCCGGCTCAGTCTTGCTCGAGCTCCTCGTCCTCGAGCTCCTCGACCTCGGGTTCGGGAGGATAGCCGTCCACCTCATAGCCCTCGACCCGCTCCACGACCTCCAACTTCGTCGAGAAACTGCCAGACAGACTCAGCTCGTCCTTGCCGGTCTGAAACTTCGCCGTGAACTCGCCTTTGACCGCAGCCCCTGGCTTTGCGGAAAAGTCATCGAGCTGAAGCTGCCCCGAGATGAACGGTGGGATATCCATGTCGCCGCTGCGCCCCGTCACACCGCCCCGCGTCGTCAGGTCATGACTGCCTGTGCCAATGCCGGCATCACCGCGGCGTAGACTCACCCGAACGGGGACCTCACCGGTCTCGCGCACGTACTCTATCGTCAGCTCCGACGAGTAGAGGCGAGCGCGCACCCGATCGAAATCGGTGTTGTAGTAATCGGTCAGGCTGCCCGATAACGAGCTGTCCTCACAAGCCCCAGCCAGACCGGAGAGGAGCGCAAACGCGACGAGCAAGGAGGAAACCCGAGCTGCCTTGACTCTGATCATCATCATCGACCACATCATCACGCTCCCAAACTACAGCTTCTCCCGCCGTGCCACCCGAAGCTGCGTCTTCAAGAGCTGCGTCTCTTCATCGAAAGACTCACAACGATAGGCAACCCAAGCCGTCGTCGAGCTATCGAAGCCCAAACTCGGAGACATCCCGCACAGCCCCATATCGCCTTCGTCCACCACCTCACGGGTCCAGGCGGAACCGTCCCGATAAGCAAACACCAACGCATCTTCGGCAAACGCACAATCGCCCAGGCCACCAGACTGCCGGCCACATCGATAATACGCCACCCCCAAACGCCCCGACGCGGCACTCGCCAACGAGGGCGAATAGCCTTCGTCATAGCGCGAATCGCCAATGTCGCTCTGCTCCCAGGCGCTGACGTCGGAAAACTGCGTCAGGTCTGGGCAGTGGGCGAGCTGAGGATAGCCCAGGTTCGCCTCGTAGTAGGCAACATACATCGCATCATCCACGAACACTGCGCTCGGCCCACTGGGCGTGCGGTTGTTGAACAACTGCACCGTCTCCCAGTCTGCGCTTTCGTCCATCTGTCGGGCGATCCAGATGCCTACGCGGCTGCTCACGTCTTCGCTGGGGTTGTAGAAGACCACGTAAGGATGACTCTCTGCATCGTAGAGCAAACGATTGTAGTTTCCTGCTCCAATGCCCCAGAGCACGGGCAACGCCGACCACCCACCTCGACGCCGAGCATACTCGAGGTCCGCTCGACGAAAGTCGTCGCTCTGCATACCGCCCGAGTGCACGTCCTTATACATGATGCCGATATCGCCATTGGGCGCGAAGGCAAGCCCTGGCCAGTGACCCACGACGTCCCCGTAGTCCGAGCCGGGCTCGCCGGTCGCCGCCTGACCGCTGGTCGTCACCGCAGTGCTCGAGCTCCACTGGCCGCCAGCATCGCGTTGAAAGAGCACCACATCACTTGCCCCGCAGAAGAGAATCGGCGCGACGGGCGGCCCATGCATCACCGCAATGCTCGGGGTCCCATCCGGGGCAAATTGAAAATCCAAGCCGGGGGGCTCGCCGACGTAGGGATTCGAAAACACTGTCTCTGAATTCCAGCGCGAACCATCGAAGTAGGCGTAACGCAGCTCCCACTCCTGCTTGGTGGGAGGCTCGGGAACGCCCAGCTCATCACACGCCTCGGTCGCGGTGGCGCGCACCCCAAAGTAGGCGACGCCCAGCTCGTCATTGGGCCCCACTGCCAGGCGCGCATGCAGACCAAAGCCATCCTCTTCGAGGACAGTCGTGCTCCACTGCGGCTTGGTCGAGGTCTCATCGCGGTCAATCTCTGGCACCGCATCCTGCGTATCCGTCGGCTCCTCATCAGAGCACGCGGGCAGCACGAGGCTGAGCAGAATCAGACTACGGAACACCGCAACCACTGGTGTAGACCTTACAAGGCGGTTCGAGACAGTCATTGGCTAGCTTCTCCAAGCAGATGCGATATCGCTGTTCGCCACTCCAATCGCGAGACGCGGGCACGGCCACTCCATCGCGAAAGTAGCTACGCCGATCTCGAACGGAGAGGAAGTACTCCTCGTGCCCCTGGAAGGCATAGAAGCAGCTGTCTCCAGGAGCCGTGCCGCCCACCGCACCCGACAGGGCGCTCTGGTTCTCGGCCTCGTCCAAATTGAGCAGCTCATACCACGCGCCGTCGGGAGTGTGGGCGATGAGGACCGCGTCGACAGGACCGGCATCGACCTCATAGCGGATCCGGAGCGTACAGTCCGTGCCAGCACAGGGATGACCATAGCTGAACCAGTCGATGTCGTCGTCATAGGCGAGGCTGCCTTGGACCCAGTTGCTCGAGCCACAGCAATCACCGGCGGTGCAGTCATGCACGGGCAGCGAGGTGGCAGGTTGTGGCGGAGCGGGAATGTCGCCTCGGGCCTCGTTCTCGTAGAGATTGGACGGCTCATGAGTATCGGGATCTCTGCGCACCCTCACACGCAGCGTATACGAGGTCTGCGGTGCGGCGGCGTTGGCCTGATAGTCGCTCACGCGCAGATAGACCAGCTCGTCCCCCAGCAAAGGAGCGGAGAGACGTGCGATATTGGGGAGCGCTGGGCGATTGGTCTGGCACTCGTCAGCGGACGGGTCGCAGTGGTACTGGCGCTGCGCTTGGTTGGCGCCGCATACACCCCCAGGCAAACACACGCTGGCGCCAGCGCACAAACCCTCGCTGGTGCAGGTCTCAAACAGCCCAGAGCAGTCCAGGTTCGAGCTGCACGCTTTGCTGAGCGTGCGGCAGTCCGTGTCTTGTGCACATGAGCTCGGGAGGTGCGGCCGCACCAAGCCCACCGATGCTTGCACCAGCCCATTGAGCTCCCATGAGCGCCCGTCGAGCTCGACCTCCGCCTCGATGATGGCATTGGTGCAACCCGTCAGGGGCAGAGAGAACCAATCGATGTCACCCACTGAGCCAAAATTGCCTGTCTTGACGATGCTTTGACTCCACCCATCAGAACAGGCGACGGCGTTGCTCGAGAGCGCGGTCGCCGTCGCGGGTGAATTGTTGGGCTCGTTGGGATCAGTGTCGGTGCTCAGCTCGACGGTGAGCTGATAGCTGACCGAGGGATCGGCTTGCTTGTCATCATCGTCGCTGACCACGATGCGGTAGCGGCCTTGCGTTGCGAGGGTGCGGTTGGCCTCGATTGCGGTCTCCCGCACCGAGCCAGCGAGGCTCTTCTCCTCGATCAGCAGTGTGTCGTCTGGCGCATAGACCCTGACGGTGGGTTGGAACTGTGCAATGGGCGCGGTCAAGGTGACGCGCAGCAGATTGCTGCTGCCGGTCTCGAGCGCGAAGAAGTCTTGATCCCCGCGACAGGCGATGGCACCCGTGACGCTCTGTCCTGCTTGCAAGGTCGTGGCCGCAGCGGCATCGTCATTGGGCTCATTCTGGTCTGGTTCAGCCGAACTGCTCAAGCTCAGGGTGTAGCCTTGGCGCAGGTCCTGCGCGTTGTCACCGTCGTCTTGGACGACGAGCAGATAGCGACCTGGCGCGAGGCAGTGGCTGTCGTCATGGGCCGTACCGATGTTGGTCGAGAGCGGGTTGGCGACGGCCTTGTCTTTGTTGCCGCTGGCGTCGACGGACCACAGCGCATAGGTCACCTCGACAGGGCTCAGGGTGGCCTTCATCGCCAACTGTACGCGCAGCAGGCTGTCCGAAGCGGGCAGCTCGAAAGCAAACCAATCTTCGTCCTCGATTGGGCAGATGAAGCCCTCGAAGGTCTCACCGAAGGCTAGAGCGAGGGCGCTTTCGGGCCCTTCACTCTCGTCACGTTGGCAAACGAGCACACCAGGGTCGATGGTGTCGTTATCGGGCTCGTCTTCACCGCAGCTCGTCAGCATCACGAGCAGGACGAGCTCAAGGGGCCTTGCAATGCGTAAGCGGATTGAACTGGTCGACAGGAACAAAGTCTTCCTCCGTCAACTTGACGAGCCCTGAAGGGGGGTTCTTGTATCCACCTTCGGGCTGATAGGCTGCGAGCAC
This sequence comes from Myxococcota bacterium, assembly GCA_034002465.1. Lineage (GTDB taxonomy): Bacteria > Myxococcota_A > Bradymonadia > UBA4248 > JAVFAO01 > JAVFAO01. Next base: position 11,518 of record JAVFAO010000071.1, on the reverse strand, counting down.
ACAAGCAACACGGTACGCAGCGAAAGAGTTGGGGTCGTCGAAGGCCACCTCGCCAGCATAGACCATGATGCGGTTCATCCCGTTACCTGGAAAGACTTCGCTGCTTTCCCGAGCGAGCGTGGGGACGAGCGTGATGTTGCTGATGCCGAATTGGTAACAGCTCTGGTTGGTCTTGAGGCCCGTCTCCAGGAGTTGGTATCGGTAGGCCACCCGTGGTCTCAGCTCATTGTCGTCGCAGAGTGGATTGGTGCCGGCGTTGATCTCGTTGGCGTTGCTGATCCTGTCGAAATCGGAGTCGCGGGCGTGGTCACGTTCTCCAGGGTTGGTGCCGAACCGCACTTCGACCGGATCTGGCACACCATCTGCGTCGCTGTCGGCGCCGCGTTGGGCGGTCCCGTAGAGCAGCTCCTCGCAGTCGTGCAGGCCGTCGCCATCGGTATCGCTGTAGTCACAGCGGCCATCTGCGTTGCGGTCGGGGCAATCACAGAAGCCGTCTTCATCGGCGTCGAGGCAGTCGTGTCCGAGCTCGTCCAAGCAGGGCTCGTCGACGTTATCGACGCAGTCGCAGCGACCGTCGAGGTCGAGGTCGAGGGTACAATCGCAGAAACCATCCTCGTCGGCGTCGAGGCAAACATTGGGGATGTAGCAGGACTCATTGAGCTCCAAAGGATCCAGGCCACTCTTTCGGTACTGCCATTCGAGGAAGTCGTTGAGACCATCGTCATCGGTGTCACGCAGCAGAGGATCGGTGCCGAGCTCGAGCTCCATGAGGTCGCTGAGACCATCGGCGTCGGAGTCGCTCATCGCCTCTCCACACTCAACCCAACCAGACTTGTTGACGTCGACGTAGCTCATGGGGTTGAGGCTTGGCTCTTCGCTCAGCTCGGTCTCGAGCTCGCTGAGATCCTCTGTTTCGCCACCCTCATCCACGATATCCGGCTCGGGTTCGAGTTCCTCGTCCTCCTCGAGTTCTTCGGGTGGTGGTGGAGGCGCGGGCATTTGGTTGATGTCGAGGACCACGTTTTCGTTGACGGCGAGCACACTCTTGAGGGTGAAGATGCGCTTGACGATGGTGAAATCGACGAAGAGGAAGTTGAGCTCCTCCCCTGCGCGGAAACTGCGGAAGTTCCCTTCACCTTCGCGTGCCATTCTGCTGAGCAGATCCTCAGCCTCTTGATCGAAGGCTTGAATGGTGGAGCTGGAGAGGAAGGCGGTATGGAGCTCGAAGCTGCCGACGCGGAAGTTGTCGGCGAGGTCCTGGAGATTGCGCACGGCCTCGAGGATGTCCTCGGTGGCGTTGCCTCGCTCCTCGAGGTTGTCGGTGTCGGGCACACCATCGGAGATGAAGACGACGACGTACTTGCTCAGGGGCAGAGATTCCTGGCTGGCCTGACTGAGTTCGTTACGAATCTCGTAGTAGGCCTCGCCGAGGGCGTTGGCGTAGTTGGTGGTGCGGTCGGTGGCACGTAGGGCCTGGGTGGCGACGTCGAGGAGGTTGCGATCGGCGGTGAAGTAGGTGTCTGGCAGTCCATCGCCGTCGAGATCAACAGCGGTTCGGGACTGCGCCTGGGAGGAGAAGCGGATGATGCCGATCTTGACGCCTTCGGGCCCTTGATCGAGCAGATCGCTCCACACCTCACGCACGGCGTTTTCGCGCCCAGTGATGCCCGTCACGGGATCGGGGGGATCGGAGACGGCCATCGACACCGAGGCGTCGACGACGAAGAGCACGCGCAAGGGGAACACCAGGGTCTCGGGTGAGCGGGTGCACAGCGCGCCCTGGATCTCTATCTTGTCGTCGCGATAGACCGGGGTGGGTGGAACACGCTCGAGCTTGGTGTCGGTGCAGCTCGGGACCCCGCTCAAGGCGAGCATCAGGGTGAACCCAGCAAGCGCCTTGAGCTGCGAGGAGACGGGGGCGGAAATGAGCGGCTTGCACGTCTGCTTCATGGTCTATCTACGGGCAACGGTCTGATCAGGGGCAACGCTCGGCGAAGGAGGCAGCCAACACACTCTCATGTGAAGCTTCTGCCGTCCATGAGCCCGCTTGGCTCGGTGCTCGACGGCTCCTCACTCTACCGGGGTCGGCTGTGGTAGGGAGGCGACGTGAGCCTCGCAGGCCTGAGAGAGCTCGTCAAGGAAGTGCTCGAGTCGCTCGAGTTCCCAAGGTCGATAGCAGTGTCGGTCGGCTCTGAAATTGGCGAGCGGCACGAAGAGCTCATAGGCCTTCTGGTTGAGCGCAGGGGTGAGGTTCTCGGCGACATGCCGCTCGAGCAGGTCGATGAGCTCCTCCTGTTGGTACATGCGCTGGTCGAGGATGATCTTGCGCGGCAAGACTTCCTGGATCAGGGCAACCACATCGGCACGAACGACGGCAGCAGGATCGTCGAAGTAGGGGCAGAAGGCGAGCTCATCGAGGTGTGCTTGCAAGCGCTCGCGTACGCCCTGGATGGCGGTCTCGGTGAAGTCGATTTCGCCGCTCTCGGGCATCTTGGCCGAGTCACCCAGATAGAAGGCCTCGAAACAGGCCACCTTGACCTCGCGAGGAACCCCAGAGATCCGCGCCGGTCCTTCGAAGGCATAGATCAAGAATCGGTTCAGCCCCCGCTCTTTGGCAAGCGGCGTGACCACCATCTGCGCCTTGCTAAGAGAGTAATTGTAGCAGTGGCGCAGCTCGACATCGTCCTCGGTTCCTGTATTCAGGATTCCCAAGTCTTCGAGACCGTACAGCATCCTGTAGGTGCGGTAGAACTCATCGTCCGAGCGGCTCGACTCACTGCCGGCGCGCTGTTCTTCATGATTGACGATGCCATCGAAATCCGGGTCTGAGAGCGCATCGTCGACCAAGGGCTCAGTGCCAGCCAGAAATTCGACGCTGTCGAGCATGTTGTCGTTGTCGCTATCGGCCAAAGTCGGGTCGGTGCCGAGCATGAGCTCCTCGCAATCGAGCAGGCGATCGCCGTCACCGTCGCGGTCACTGCCACAGGGTTGTGCCGGGGCGGTATTGCTCTTGGGATCGAAGCCCTGCTTTCGGAGCAGGTATTCGAAGCTGTCCGAGTAGCGGTCGCCATCGCTGTCACGACGGTCTTTGTCCAGCCCGAGGGAGAGCTCGAGCGCATCCGAGAGGCCGTCGCCATCGCTATCAGGGAGGATGACGCCGCCCTCGACCTGGGCGAAGTGGTTGCGCGCGGCCATGGCGAGCAAGGTCTGCTCGGCCTCGACGGAGCTGATGTCGAAGCTCAAGAAGCTCTCCTCACTGGACTCCAGGTTGACATCGCGGAAGACGCCATCGCCAGCGTTGGCCATGGCCTGCATCATCGCCTGCGCCTGCTGTTTGTTGTAGCCAAAGTTCTGTGAGGCTCCAGGGCAGCGGGTCTCCACCACGTCGGGTGGTGAGAAGAGCAGCACCGTGTTGAGCCGGATATCGCCGACTGCGTAGGTTTCCTTGAGGCCCAGGAGCTGCTGCACCCGCTGCAGGATCTGGGGTGACTGGTTGTACTCCGGACAGATTCCAGACATATCCACGTAGACGTCTTCGGGAATCTCTCGGTCGGTGTTGCACACGGGATAGAGATTGTCGGGATGCACAGAATTGTCGTTGATCTGCGCGCAATCCGGGTCTGCCCCATCACGCACGCCATCACCGTCGTTGTCCTCGCCGTCGGCGCAGGTGGAGCGGTCGTCTTCGCAGCCTGCGTTGCAGCGTGGCTCGGGCACACCATCACTGATGAAGACCAAGATGTATTTGCTGCGTGCCCGCACGGCGGCGGTCTCTTCGAGGATGTCCTGCTCGATGATGCGCATGGCCGTGGCCAAAGCACCCTGGTAGTCGGTGGCCGGACCAAGGCCGCCGCTGGGGTTGGTGAACTGATTGAAGCGACCGCGGTCGCGGGTGAAGCTCTGCTCTCGTGACCAAGAGGAGAAGCCGACCATCGCGATTTCAGTGTTGGGCTTGGCGAGCAGCTCGTCGATGGCCTGGTTGAGCGCGGTGACGCGCACGTTGCGGCCATCGGTGCACTGCAGCGAGGCTGACTGATCGACCAAGAAGAGCACCCGCACGGGGAAGAGCACCTCGACATTGGGCTCGGCGCAGTAGGCTCCGCGGATGTTCAAGAGGTTGTCGAAGACGGGTGGCGGGTCTGGCGGGACGGGCTGCAGTCCAGCGTCGGTGCAAGACCAAGTCCAAACGACCAGCAGAAAGAAGACCATGGAGAGTCGAGGCATGATCCGCTCCTGAAACGAAACACCCTACCCGACACCGAAGCGTCTTGGCTCGGTGCTGAGACGCTCTCCCGTGTTGGCGTGACGAAAAAAGGCGGGAACAGTGCCCCGCCTTTCTCGGACGCGAAGCACGCGCTCAGTTTAGCGCCTTCGGCGACGAATGGCGAGCAGACCGAAAGCAGCACCAAAGAGAGCCAGACCGAGCAAGCCACCTCGGGAGTTCTGGCTCATCTGGCAACCGGCAGAGCCGTCAGAGGAGCTGACCGGGTCGCCGCTGACGGTGATGGTGGTCACGTGCTGCGACTTCTGGTTGATGTTTCCGCTCTTGGCATCTTCCCAAACGGTAACCACGGTAAGCTCGACCTCGTAGACGCCAGGCAGATCGGGCACCAACTGAGGCACGCGATCCTTGATGTAGTGGTATTCGAAGGGCGAAGAGATGGTGACCGTACCCTGGGGCTTCTCGATGATCGCAGAAGAACCCTGGGGAGCGGACTTGACGCGCCAGGTGTAGCGCATCGGTTGATTCTGACGGTTGGCGAAGAGGCGCAGGGGCTCGGGCTCACCGGTCACGCCAAAGCGAGGCGGGCTGTAGACCGACAGATCGGCAGATTCGGGATCCAAGCAAGAGCCGCTGTCAGCATAGACCACGAAGCAGAACTCGGTGTCACAAGCATCGCCAAGACCATCGCGATCGCCATCCTCTTGGTCGACGTTGACCACCACCGGGCAGTTGTCGAGGTGGTTGAGCAGGCCATCGCCATCGATGTCGAGGTCACAGGCATCGCCAATACCGTCCTCGTCAATGTCCTCTTGACCGGGATTGTAAACCAGCGGGCAGTTGTCGTTCACGAAATCGGGAACTTGGTCGCCATCGCTGTCGGGCTGACAGGTGGAGACGTCATTGCCCTCTGCCGACTGAATCGCAGGATCCAGAGGACAAGCATCAGAGATGTTCACCGTTCCGTCACCGTCGATGTCTTCGTCACAGGCATCGCCGAGGCCATCACCGTCGAAGTCGGATTGGTCCGGATTGGGCACGTCGGCGCAGTTGTCGAGCTCATTGTTTTGCTCGTCGCCATCCTTGTCTGCATCGCAGGCATCGCCGGCACCATCACCATCAATGTCGAGCTGATCCTCGTTCGCCGCACTCGGGCAGTTGTCACATGCATCACCCAGACCGTCGCCATCGCTGTCGGTCTGCTCCACATTCTCGTCCCGAGGGCAATTGTCCTGCTGGTCCTCGATGCCGTCGTTGTCCACGTCATCGGCAAACTGGTAGGTGTCGCCCAGGTCGGTCATCGCCACCAGGATCGAGCCACCTCCGCAGCCACAGCCGCCGCCGCTCTGCTCCGGCGTCCCGCAGGAACCGAAGTTGTTGTCACACTCATAGGGCGGATCTTCCTGTGCCGACGCCTGCGCCGTCCATCCAAGTACCGCTAAAAACGCCACGATTGTTCCAAGCTTGGCCATAATGCCTCCTCTTGTCGTTTGCTACCAGAGCCTGCGCATCCATGCAGGATATTCCCAGCCGATTTCGATTGTAGTCAAGTCGATCCCCAGAGTCCATCTTTTCCTTCGCATTCGTATTCACAGCCTACACTTTTTTTCGCCGTCCCCTCTTTCTTGAAGAATCTCAAGCGCTCACAGCACACAGGCAGACGCAAGAAAAGTGACACCGACATCGGAACCCGTTGGCGCCCCACAACCACATCGCGCTTGTGTTCCAACTCCTCAATTCAACTCCCCCCGCCGCATCCTGGCCGCCAGCAATTCCGAAACCCGAAACGAATTCGCAATGATGGTGGCTGTCGCCGGAACGCCACCCGAGCTCGGCATGAAGCTGCCATCCAACACATACAAACCCTCGATCCCGTGCATACGGCAGCTCGGGTCCAGCACTGTGTCCTCAGCATTTGTCCCAAATCGGCAAGTGCCGTGCTGCAAATGCATCGTCGTCCCTGACTGCGCCATCGTCCACAGGGAGATCGGCGCAGGTTCGAACGACCCAAAGAAGTCCCTAAGTCGCTGCACCATCGTCGCGTTCACCGAGGCACTCAGCGGATGCACCGATGCAGTGATCCGCGCCACCGCCAAGCCAAAACGATCCCGAACCCTAGGATCCAAATCGACATAACAGCCATCGTGCGGAAAATACTCACTAAAAATCTCAGCCTCCAACCACGTCTGCGCTTCGTGATAGGCCCGAATCTGCCCCAACAACGGCGCGCCCCACATCCCGGCGCCCGTCGTCGATGCAACCTTCGTCGCCGCGTTGATCACGTTCGGATGCGCCACCATGAAGTTGTAGGTGCCACCCTTCCCAAGCGCCCCCAAGCTCGGCGACCAATAGTCATCTTGAATCGAACGCTGCAAAAAGCCCCGATGCCCCAGCTCCCCGCGCGAAACGCCCAGCGCCGCAGACAGCGCCGAACGCTCGAAGACCGCTGACACCTTGCCAAAAGTCGAAAAGCTCAGGTGCTTGCCCACCAGACCGTTCGCATTTCCCAAGCCCTGCGGGTGACGACCGCTCTGCGAGAGCAACAACAATCGCGCGCTCTCCACCGCCGACGCCGCCAAGACCACCACCCGCGCCTCGATCACACGCCGCACACCCGCTGCATCCTCGTACTCCACTGCCCGAACCCGATCCTGAGCGTCCGCCTCGAGCCGCAGAGCCATACACCCCGAGCGGATCACACAGCGCTCTGTCGCCAAAGCCGCCGGAAGCAAAGACGCCAGCGTCGAGGACTTCGAGGCGTTCTCGCAGCCGTAGTCACCACAAAACGCACACAGATTGCACGGTGGACGCGCTCCATACGCTGCCGACAACACCGCCCGAGGCGTCGCGAACGCATGCCAGCCCCGCCGCGCTGCAGCCTCGTCCACCAACCGCGACGCAGGATGCGCCGCCAACGGAGGCAGAGGATAGGGGCGCGAGCGACGCTCCAATGGGTTCGACGCCCCATCACCCGACACGCCCAGCTCCGACTCCATGACATCGTAGTACGGCAAGAGCTCGTCCAGCGTGATCGGCCAATCGGCAAGCGTCGCCCCAGGAACCTCGCCCAACACTCGCCTCAACGAAAAATCGCAGTCGTGCAGCCGATAGAAAAAGCCGCTCATGTGCACCGTCGCCCCGCCCACACAGGCGGAGGTCCAGCCCTCACGGCTCGGCCGCGCGAGCTGAGCTGCTGCGCTGCGCACCGTGTGCGGCTCGTCCTCCGCCCAGGGCACCCAGAAATCACGCCGACACACCCGAATCTCATCATGGTCGAAGTCGCCAATCCCGTAGAACGGCCCCTTCTCCAACACCACCACCCGCGCCCCGGCACGCGCCAAGCTCAACGCCGCTGGCGCACCACCTGCTCCCGAGCCAATCACCACCACATCCACTCGCTCTCGCCCCATCACCCCTCCACGCCCTCGACAAGCACCGCACACACTGTCAAGTCTTGCCTTCGCGCTGCGCCTCGCACAAGACTGCTGAGCGTTGTATTGCGACGGTAGCTGAGCGAGCTCAGCAAGCTCCTTCGCCTTTCGAAGCCAAGAAACAAAAGGGATTCCAAAGGCCTAGCCCTGCAGCGAGGTGGAGACCGGCGCCCAACGAAAACCCATGCAGCAGCCCACATCGACACGTCGACGAAAAACGGCCCAACGACACAGCGCCACTGCGTCGTAGGCCCGCTGGCCAAGCGCCAGCAGAGCTGCCCTGACGCCGCCCTGCGGAGGACCAATGCACCCCTGGTCGACACTTCGAGAACTCGTCATCGTCGCGGGACATGCCATCTATGTCGCCCCCCACTTCCAACGCCCCCTGGATGACAGTAGCTGGGTCCTCGCCCCACACCAGCGCGGCGAGGCGCCCCACTACCTCGAACATATCCGCTGCGGCGTAGAGCTGGCCGCAGCCCGCCCCAGTGCGCTGCTGCTGTTCTCTGGTGGGCAGACTCGGCGAAGCGCGGGACCGCGCTCAGAAGCACAATCGTATTGGATGCTTGCCGAGCATTTCCAGTGGTGGGGACAGGACGTCGCCGAACGCTGCAGCACCGAAGAATTCGCCCGAGATTCCTTCGAAAACCTCGCCTTCTCACTGCAGCGCTTCCAAGCCGTGTGCGGCAAGGCCCCTCAGTTCGTCGAGTTGGTGTCATGGGCCTTCAAGCAGGAGCGATTCCAACACCACGCCCGCACACTGGGCATCGAGAACCGCTTTCGCTTCATCGGCCAGGGGCAAGTTGATGGAACAGGCCAAGCGCCCAATCAACAAGAAGTCGCACAGCTCGCCGAGGCTTGTTTGGGCGAGGTAGAGCTCGCCCTCGAGCCTTTTTTGCGTGATCCTCGAGGAGAAGGTCAAGTGCTGCGGCCAACCGAGCTTCCCCTGCTCATCGCGGCACAGCGCTTCGAGAAACTCGAGCCTGCTGCGAAACAACAGGTGCAGCGCCTCTACGCTGCTGATGGCCCGCTTGGGGCTTGGCAACTCCAACACAACGCAACTGAGTCTCAAGCTCGAACGCTGCGGGACGCGCTGCATCGCGCTGGCTACCGCTCTCCCTCCCTGGCGGACAAACGCGCCGAGCGAGACCCCTTCCTGCGCGGGCCAAGCCCGCACCCTCCATGCGACTGAGCGCTCTCATCGGCTCGCGAAACGAAACGACGATACAAAAACAGATTCCAAAGGGCTAGCCCTTCGGCGGGGTGTGGGGCAGCGCCCCACGAAGAGCGAGCTTGGCCCCTCACTGTTGCTGCCGCCGCTCGAGCTCCCGAAAACGTCGCTCCAGCTCGGCGTCTCCAGCCTCCACCGGGGATTCGGCAGCGCTGTGCAGGCCACCCAGCTCCTCGGCAGCACCCAGCTCGGCCTCGAGCTGATCGAGCTGCGCCTCGAGCCGATCAAAGAGGGGCTCTGCCTCATCGAAATGCGTTTCAGCAAAGCTGCTCGTCGCCGCTCCCCTACCGAGGTCGATGCCCCTCCCCTGATCCGACCTTGGCTCGGACCGTGGCGCGCTGCCCAAAGGTGGCTCGTTCGCAGCAGCTCGCCGCGAAGCATTCTGCTGCTCCGCCGCACGCACCTTCGCTGCCTCGAGACGCGAGGAAAGCGACGCGATGGCCGCCCCCAAATCCGCGATCTGCGCCCGCGTGGTGCGCAAGGCATCGACACTGACCCGGGAACGAGAGGCCGACCGATTGCGCAGGCGCAGTACCTCTCGAGCGCTCGCCTCATCACCAGCTCGCAACGCAGCGAGCGCACGCGCCTCGGCCGCTTCCTCCTCACGACGACTCTCATCGAGCAGCGCTTCGAGCCGAGCCTCATCTTCATGCAGCAGCACGAGCTGCGCCTTCGCTTTCTGAAGCAGCTCCAAGTGCGCTGCCTGAGGAACCGAAGCTCGCTGCGAACTCAGTTCACTGCGCATCAACAACTGAAGCCGATCCAGAATCCCCATCGCAGCCTCCCTGTGCGCCATGGCAAACGCGACAACGCTCATCCTCAGAGAGAGATAGAATGAAGGCCGGCCCTTGACAAGGGAAGGACGTTGCGACACTCGAACGGTCGCTGCAACCCAGGGAAGTGCAAAATCATCCGCCTACACACTTGTCCTAGAGCCTCGACTTGGCATATCACTGATACTGCTGAACGCTATTCGCCCGCTTCGGACGATGGCGTCCCTCTCGATTCCGAATACTCCATTGTGCCCTCGAGGCACGACTCGGGTGATGGAACCAGACTATGGTGCGTCCAGGCGGTGGCGGCAAATACGTCCTGAAGTTCATCTCGGGCAAGTATCAGGGCGGGGAATTCCCTCTCGAGCCCAACCACGAGGTTATCGTTGGCCGCGCCAGCGACGTGGAGATGGTCCTCGTCGAGGACATGGTCTCGCGCCAACACGCCCGCTTCACCACCACCCTCAGTGAAGTCTGGATCGAAGATCTGGGCTCCACCAACGGCACCTTCGTCAACGGCGAAAAGATCACCAAGGTCAAGCTCAAAGACGGCGATCGCATCCTCATTGGCACCTCCATCGTCAAACTCAGCGTCGCCGACCAAGCCCCGGCTGAAGCACCCCCACCGCTCTTCGGTGCCCCTCGCCACTCTGGAGGCGAGCAGCAAACCGTCATGGAACGACTCTCCCAGGTGACCGCACCTCCCATGCCTCAGGGACGGTCTCCCGCGACCCAAGCCGTCTCCCCACTGCGCCCCAACCCAATGGCTGCTCCAGCGGCCCCCGCGCAGGCACCTGCTGGCGTGCTCTCGGGTCTGATCGATCAGCTGCCCCTGCCCGACCTGCTCCAACTATTTGGAAATGCAAAGAAAAGCGGCTGCCTCATCGTCAACTCCAAAGGCTCCGAGGGCAGGGTCTACATGCGCGAGGGACGGGTCTACGCCGCCATCATCGATGAGCAGACGGATGTCGCCGCCGACAAGGCCTTCTACCGCATGATGGGTTGGACGACGGGGAGCTTCCTGCTCGACCACACCGCCTCTCGCTCCTTCCCCACGGAGATCAACGAGTCCATCGAGAGCTTGATGATGGAGGGGATGCGAATCCTCGATGAAATCCGCAACATCGGCGGCGATGTCCCAGACTATCAAGCGGTTCTCCGTATCCCTGCCCCCATCGTCCCACCTCTACGCAACCTGAGCCCAGAGCTGCTTGACACCCTCCAACTCGTCCACAACTACGGAAGGGTCGAGACGGTGCTCAACAAGAGCTTGGCCACCGACCTCGAAACCCTCCAAGACATCGTCTATCTGCTGCGCAATCAGTACCTCGCCGAGGAATAGAGGGTGCCCCTGGGTCAACGAGAACCGTTGACATTTCTTCATAACACGGTAGCACTTGCATCCAGCGTCGGCGCGAGCATATCTGCTCAGGCCGCGCGGTCGAGCGCTTGTTGGGCCGACGAAGTGAGCCTTGCTCTGATGCGATGCGCCAGGTACGCGACTGCAATCTCAGAAACCGGCTCGTGGCGCTCAGCAGCAGTCGCTTCGGCGAGTGAGGAGGACCTCACTTTTTGACCTCGGGTCCATTCTCACGCAAGCTTGGCTTTGGCATCGTTCGGCTGCCCTCGAGCCGAGAGGCTGCTTGGATTTTCGCTACTGATTCTCTGGAATCGTGTTGGGCAACATGGCGCGTTCATCGACGGGCAATTACGTCTTGAAGTTCATCTCCGGCAAGTACCAAGGCGGGGAGTTCAGCTTGGACGCGAACCAGGAGATCATCATCGGGCGAAGCAAAAAAACGCTTCAACGCCGAACTGGAAGCAGCAATAAAAGAAAAATACAGCAAAACTCAAACAGCAG
>JAVFAO010000070.1:0-22829 GCA_034002465.1 Myxococcota bacterium | reverse complement strand
TTCTTGTCCATTGGGCGCTTGCTCTGTTCCCCCCACTCGAATGCCGGGGAGAGCGCGCTCAGCGCTCGCCGACAACACGGATTTGCACACCAAGCAGGCGCATGCCCTGGCAGATGGCGACATCGTCGAGGCCGCCGATGCCCCCACCGGAACCAGACCAGTTGCAGATACCGGGGATCTCGATCTGCCATCGCCACTCGTCGGCAGACAGCCAGTCGGCGCCGAAAGCGCCATACTTCTTGTGCTGCTCGGCCCAGATTCTCCGCTCTGCAACGCATTGTCTGACGACCCCACCGAAGCGCTGGATGACCTGTCCTGCGGCGCGGATGAAGTCGATGACGCTGCTAATGGCGAAGCCAATGAGCTGAGCGGCCAGACGAATGAGCGTCTCGAGGTTGAGACCACCGCTCTGGATGGTGGTGATGATCTCGCAGATCTTGTCAGCCTGACCGTCGAGGAAGGACATGAAGGGCTCGAGGATGCCGTACCAGGTGGCGCCGACGGCCTCTTGCAGCTTGGTCTTGACCCAATCGACGACGCTGCGGATGGCCGCCTGCGGATTGGCGAGCACGCCCTGCATGGCTTCCCAGGCGTCCTTCATCCACTGCGGGATGACGCTCGCCAAGAGATCGAGGCCCTTCTCCGCGAGGAACCCAAGGATTTCCCAGATGTCGCGGAAGGCCTGCATGATCTCGCTGAACGAGAGGTCCTGCTTGATGAAGAAGCGATAGGCGAGGTAGATGGGGATCGCCGCAGCGGCCAACGGTCCGGAGACGGAAGCGATGGCGATGATATCGGTGACCATGCCCACGAGCTTGGCCACGCGGCTGATCTTGGCGGCGAGCTCACTGACCTCGGCCATCTTCTGGTTGAGCTCACCCATGCCACCTGCATCGGCGCTGTTGCCAGCGGCGCCTTCCTGCATGGCGGTGGGCGAATCGAGCTGTGGTCCTCCTGGTACGCCTTCTGGCGCGACGGGGTTGGAGTAGGCCTGCGAGACAGCGCCTGGCGCTTCCTGGCTGGCAGACATGTCGGGTTGGCTGGCAGAGCTATCGGCGGTAGGGGAAGCTTGCGAGCCATCAGCGGTTTCGGGGCCGCGATCGCCGAACCTGTAGGTCTTGTTCCACTCGAAGTTGGCGATATTGGGGATGGGGTAGGTCCACTGCGTGAAGGAGTGTTCGAAGGTCCTATCACCGAGCTGCGCATAGGCTTGCGGCTCGACCATGAGGGTGATGGACGGGGTAATGGCGAGGGCGAGACCCACTTCGCCGCTGAAGCCATCGGGGCCACCGCGGAGCACACCGTAGGGGTTGAGCGTGAGGGGAACATCGAGTCTGGCGGTGCCTTTCAGGCGCAGGCCAGCGCTGGCGACGCCGGAGGCACCAATGCTGATGCCGAGGTAGGGTGCGAGCTCAGCGCGCAGGTTCAGGCCGGTGCTGAGGGAGAGCTGTGCCTCGAAGTTGGGCACGTTCATCTCAGCGGGCTTGAAGTTGGAGACCTCGATGGAGGCGCTGAAGGTGAGGGGCTGCATCGAGAGGCCGATGCCGAAGTCCACGCCGGCGGTGGCGTTGATGCCGGGGACGCCGAGCGGGATATCGAAAGCGATGCCCTTCCCGAACTTGATGAGGTCGCGTCCGGGGATGAGCACCACATCGTTGACCTCGAGGGTGCCTCCCAGGGTGAGCTCCCAGTTTTGGTTGATCTCGGCGTTGATCTTGCCGGCGATCATTTCGTTCATGCGGTAGTCGAGCTCACCGCGAACGTTCCAGAGGCCCGAAGCAGAGTTGTACTGCACGGTCACGCTGCCCGAGATCTTGTCGGCGAGCTCGGGTTTGAGCATGCGAACGTTGAGGCTTCCGTCGATCTCGTACTGGTCAGTGCCGGTCTCGCAACTCCAGTTGAAGCGGTTGACCGTGCCGGAGATTTCGACGTTGTTCTCGATGGTGATCACCGCCCGTGCGCTGCCGCCGGCTTGAACCAAGCGGTTGTCACGAATGGTGGCGGTACCGCTGACGTTGCTGATGACCGCTTTGCCATCGAAGAGGGTGATGTCGCGGTTCAGGGTCGCGGTACCGGTGGCTTCGACGAGCTTGTTCTGGACGGCGTCGTAAGTGCCGCTGCCGCTGATGGAGACGAGGTTTTCACCGTCTTTGTAGACGTCGACGTTCATCGTGCCGCCGAGGCTCTGCAGCACATTGTCGGTGACGGTGGTGTTGCCCCCGGAACCTTCTTTGAAAACGATCCGGGTGTCGGAGGTAACCTCGTACTCGATGTCGCGGCCGAGGTAGGCGGCGCCGGTGCCGGAGAAGGTCTGGCTCGCGGCGACGTAGGTGCCCTCGGCGCTGCCGACGATGAGCGGCTCGGGTTGGCCGTCGGTGAGCTTGAAGGGGATGTTGCCGCCGACGCGTTCGATCTGGTTGTTGGTGATGGTGACCGAAGCGCCAGCGCCCTCGGCGAGCCAGAAGGTGTATTGGCCCGCGCGCCCGAGCTCCTTGTCGCGGGTGATGGTCGCGCCGCCAGTGCCTGAGAAGGTTCCGCCGCCAGCGGCGTCGAAGCTGCCTTCCAGGTTGATGGTCATGAAGGCGCCCTGCTCGTCGTCGAGGCGCAGGTTGATGGTGCCGCCAATGTTTTGGAGCTGATTGTCGGCGACGTTGATGGTGGCGCCGCTTCCTGGGCAGAGGAAGAGGGTGAGCCCGGCGACATTGGCGAGCTCTTTCTCGACGAGCACCTCGGCGGAGCCGGAGCCAGAGAAGAGGTTCTCTTGGACGCGGTAGTTGGCCTCGACACCGGCGCGGATGAAGTCGGCCCCAGTCTCGTCGGTGAGCATGACGTTGACGTTGCCGCCGATGCTCTTGAGCTGGCTCTGCTCCATGACCACCTCGGCGCCGGAGCCGCCGAGGAGGAAGAGCTTGTAGGCGCCGACGCTGAGCAGCTCGCAGCGGTCACTGCTGACAGTGGCGGAACCGGTACCGGTGAAGCCGCCGTCGGGAGTGTATTCCGCCCCCATCATGGTGAGGTCGAGCTGCAGTTGTGGGTTCTCGCTGCGCGCGTAGGTGGCGTGCAGATCGAAGCCGAGGCGTGAGAACTGCCCCTCGGCGAGCTCAGCGGTGACCTGGGTGTCGTTCTGGAGGGTCAGCGTACCACCGGCGACCTGCATCTCGAAGGGGTTCTTCAGGCCGGCGGTGATGGAGCCATTGAGCTGCGCTGCGCCACCTTCGTTGGCGTAGCGCCCCTCGATGTGACCAGTGATCTCGAGCGCGCGTCCGTCGAAGGGTATACTCGCCTCGAGGTTGATCTGGCCCTCGATGGACTTGAGCTCGGTGTTCTCGACGGTGGCCTGGAGGCCGCTGCTCTCCTTCAACGTGACCGTATTCTGACCAATCGCCATCACCGCATCGCTGGTGAGATTGATCGTGGCCCCACCGGAGATGCCTTCTCCCTCGCGATAGGTGACGTTGCCCTCGACGCTCGCCACGAGTGGCGTCGTGAAGGGGGTTCCGTTGTACTGGTAGCGAGACTTCAGGTCGAAGCCAGCTTCCGTGACGGCACCTTCGGCGAACTGGCCGTGCACCCCGGTATCGGGGAGCAAGGTGAACTGGTGCGAGCCTCGAGTCAGGCTGATTTCATTGGTGAGCTGTGCCTCGAGGCGTCCCTGGACCTGGGCCGCCCCCTCGGCGTTGGTGTAGGAGCCCTCGATGGTGCCGGTGATTTGGGCGACCTGACCCTGAATGATCGGGATGGCGCCGGTGATCTGGAGGGTGCCGTTGAGGGAGCGCAGCTCCGTGTTGGTGAAGTTCGCATCCACCGAGGAACCCGACATCAGCGTGACGGTGGACTCACCGAGCTGCATCGGTGCGTCGGCAGTCAAAGCTGCACGCGCGGTCCCCGCGATGCCGGTGGACTCCGCGTAGTCGACGCGGCCGGTGATGCTCGCTTGCAGCGGCGAGCTGAAGGGGCTGCCACTGTATTCATACGAAGCGTTGAGCTGCAGCGACGCTGCGGTCAGCGCGCCATCGGCGTAGGCGCCGGTGACACCAGTCCCCGTCAACACACCCAACTTGTGGGAGCCCGAGACGAGCTCGATGTCTGCGGTGGTCGAGGCGCTGATGTCGCCGCTGACGCTGGCCGTACCAGCGTTGTTCTCGTAGCTACCGTTGATGGCTCCTGTGACCGCGAGGCGCTGCTCTTGAATGATGGGAATTTCCGCATCGAAGAGCAGACTTCCTGCGATCGACTTGAGCTCATTCGCCTCTACAGCGGCAGTGCCCGTCGAACCCGACTTCAAGGTCAGCGTCGAAGACCCGACCTCCAGAGAAGCGTTCGCCTCCAAGGTCGCCGTCACAGAGCCACCGAGACCCGTTTCCTGGGCGTAGTTCGCCTCGCCCGTGATGCCTGCCACCAACGGGCTGCTGAAGGGCGCTCCGCCGTATTCGTAGCGCGCGTTCAGACCAAAGCGAGCGCTGGTCATCGCCGCGTTCTCCATGTGACCACTCACCGTGGTCCCATCGAGAATGCTGAACTTGTGCTCACCCGCGTTGAGCTCCACAGCCTCGGTCAAGCTGGCCGTCACGTCGCCGACCACCTGCGCGGTGCCACCCTCATCGGTATAGGAGCCGCTCAGCGTGCCATCGAGCTTGATGACCTGGTCTTGAATGATCGGGATATCGGCCTTGAAGCCCAGTTCACCGCTCACCGACTTGAGCTGGCTCGACTCGACCAGCGCCGTGGCCGTGGTCGCAGCCTTCAGCGTAATCGAGCTCGAACCCACCGCCAGCACGGCGTCGCTCGAGAGCGTCGCCGTCACGGAGCCGCCAATGCCCGTCGCCTCTTCGTAGTTCGCCTCGCCGGTGATCCCCGCCACCAACGGTGACGTGAACGGCGCCCCACCATACTCATAGCGGGCATTGAGGCCAAAGTGCGCCGAAGTCATTCGGCCATCGGCCATCTGACCACCCACGGTGGTCCCGGTCAAAATGGCGAAGGTGTGCTCCCCGTTGGTGAGCTCGATGTCTTCCTGCAGGCCGGCCGTGACCGCGCCTTCGACATGCGCTGTGCCGCCCTCGTTGCGGTAGGAGCCATTGAGGCTGCCGTCGATCTTGATGACCTGCTCTTGAATGATGGGAACATCGGCCTTGAAGCCCAGCTCGCCGCTCACCGACTTCAGCTCGTTGGCCTCGACGAGCGCCGTGGCGGTGCTCCCGCTCTTCAACGTAATCGTATTCGAAGAAGCCACGGTAAGCACTGCGTCCTGGCTCAAGGTCGCCGTCGCGCTGCCACCGAGCCCCGTGTCCTTGGCATAGTTCACTTCACCCGTGATGTCGGCCATCAACGGTGACGTGAACGGTGCCCCACCATATTGATACTTCGCGTTCAAGCCAAAGCGCGCGCTGTCCACCTCGCCATCGGTCATCGCGCCGTTGACGGAGGTGCCTGAGAGCACCGAGAACTGGTGCTCTCCGCTGGTGAAGCGCACGTCCTCGCGCAAGGCTGCCTCGAGCGTGCCCTGCACCGTGCTCTGGCCATTCGCGTTGCTGTATGAACCGTTGAGCTGTCCATCAACCTTGATGACCTGCTCCTGAATGACGGGCAGGTCTGCCGCAAATCCAAGCTGCCCCGTCACCGAGCGTAGCTCGTTCGACTCGACCGCCGCTGTCGCCGTCGAGCCCTGCTTCAAGGTCACCGTGGTGTTGTTCGTACCCACGGTCATCACCGCATCCTGAGACAAGGTCGCCCCAGCACTACCCGAGATGCCCACGCCATCGACGTACTGCACATCGCCAGTGAGATCCGCCTTCAGCGCTGAAGTGAATGGCCGTCCGCCGTATTCATACTTCGCGTTGAGACCAAAACTCGCCGAGGTCACCACTGCGTCGACCATCGCCCCACTGACCGTGGTCCCCGTCAAGATCGAGAACTTGTGCTCACCCGAAGTGAGCTCGATGTCCTGACTCAAGGACGCTGTCATGTCGCCTTGGACCGACGCGGCACCACCCTCCTGGGTATACGAGCCATTCAAGGTACCGTCGACCTTGACCACCTGCTCCTGAATGATGGGGATGTCGGCAGCAAAGCCAAGGTTCCCCGTCAAGGACTTGAACTCGTTGGCCTCGAACACTGCCGTCGCAGCCGAGCCTTGCTTCAGCGTCACGCTCGTCTGATTGGCGCCCACCTGAAGCACCGCGTTCTCGCTCAGCGTCGCGTTCGCGCTGCCGCCAATCCCGGTCCCCTCCTCGTACTGCACCTCGCCAGTGATCGCCGCCCGCAGGGGCGACGTAAACGGTGCCGCAGCGTACTCGTAGGCAGCCTGCAGATTGAATCGAGCGCTGCTCACCGTGCCGTTGAGCATCTCGCCCGAGACGCCTGTGCCCGTGAGCACCGAGAGCTTGTGTGAACCCGCCACGAACTGCATGTCTGCCGTGGTCGCGGCGCTCATCGAGCCCTGAACCGTCGCGCTCTCACCACCGTTCTCGTAGGAGCCGCTGAGTTGACCTTCCACCTGCAAGCTCTGACCTTGCACGATCGGCACCGTCGCCGCGAAGGGAAGCTCACCAGACAGTGTCTGGACTTGGTTGTCCACCAAGGTCGCACGCACCGCGCCGGGCGCCTTCAGCGTCACCGTCGACTCGCCAAAGCCCAGTTGGCTATCGGAGCTCAGGGTCGCGCTCGCGCTGCCGTTGAACTTCTCGTCTGCGTAATCGACCTGACCGTCAATCTCCGCCACCAAAGGTGTGGTGCAGGGAGCCCCAGAATACGAATACTGAGCCTTGAGACCAAAGCTCGCGTTGCTCAGCGCATTGTCTGTCATCGTCGCCGAGATCGTGGTCTCGGGACGAATGGTCAGCTCGCTCGAACCCTCTGTGAACACAAAGGGTGAAGACACCTGCGCGCTCACCGTTCCGCCAACCGTGACCTGCCCACCGCTGTTGGTGAGGGTCATCCCCGTGAGCTCGCCGTCGAGCTCGAGGCGTGATTCACGAATCGGCATCTGCGTCGCAAAACCAAGCTGCCCCGTCACCGTGGTCAGCTCATTGTTCAGCAGCGTGCCGTTGATCTCACCACCTTGCTTGAGGGTGACCCGAATGCCACTGCGCGGCTCGACGATGTTGACGTCAGCCGCAAGGTTCGCTTGCCCCGTGCCCGACAAGCCGGTACCCGGCACGTAGGTGGCATCCCCAACCTCCAAACCAATCCGCGCCTCACCTTCGATCGCAGAGGCCGTCAACACCGCCTCGCCGTGCAAATCAAAACCAATCGAGCTCAGCTCATTGGCGGTGATCGCCATGCGCACGCTACTCTCGGGCAAAATCGTCAGGCTGTTGCTGCCCGCCTGAAGCGCAATCGACTCCTGAAGCGACGCCGTCGCGTTGCCAGTCAGGCTGTTTCCAACCGCATCGTAGTCCGCCTGAACCTCGCCTTGCAGCGCGATGTTCTGCTCACCAATCGGCAGATTGCTGCTGAAACCAATCGTTCCAGCCACATTCTGCAGCTGGCTGTCCACCACGCTCGCCCGAAGCTGACTACCACTCGCCGCCAAAATCGTCAGACGCGTGTTGCCGCTGCCAATTTCCCAATCCTGGGTAAAGCGAGCATCTCCGTCAGCAGTCAGCATGCCAGAGTCGAAATCCAGCGTGCCGCCAAAGCTGCCCTCGATGGTGCCTGCGCCCTCCACTGGGTTCACGAAACGATAGCTGCCGTTCTGCAAACTCGCAGGCTGCAAAGCGTTCTGTTCCAAACCCAGGGTCACCGTGGTGCCAGGCAAAATGTACAACGGCCCCGCGCTACGATCAGGCAGACCGTAGTCGGTGCCCATCGTGAAGCTCGCCGTGCCGCTCACCGCGTCGGTCAGGTTCAAAGCAAAAGTGCCATTGCCCACCGCACCCTGCGAATCCGACAAACTACCCGCACCGTTGAAGGCAAAACCACTGCCCTGAGCGTAGCTCGCTTGCAATGAGCCACTCAGAAAATCTCCAGCCTGGAAAACCGCAGCGCCCTCCGCCGAGGTGATCCCAGCCGCGCTGTCGAAGTTGAGCACCAGGCTGTCCACCTGCATCACGCCCATCACATCGACGCTGCCTGTCAAGCTCACCGTTCCAGCAAGCTTGCCCTCGGCATCCACGGTCCCTTCAAAGTTGATGGGAACCTGCTGCTCGCCCACGGCAAAATTGAAGTTGCCCCCCAGCGTCGCACCGCTGAACGCAGTACCATCGAAAGACACCGAGCCGTTCACCGCCCCGGTCACCAACGGCTGCTCCGTCGGCAGCCGGAACTCGCTCGTTTCGAACGTGAGGACTGTGGACTCCAGCTCGTTTTTCACCCAACGACACGACTGCACCGCCGCCCGCGCGTAGCCGCCAAAATCGACGGAAACTCCACCCTCACCGTCAATCCCTGCACCAGTCTTGTACGAAAACTCGCGAACCTCGACGGTCGTCGTCAAACCATCCTTCTGAGACGTGTGGGAAATCGGCGCTGCCAACGAAGCCGTGAACTCCTCGGCCTGATACGCCACCGTGAGCTCGAGCGTCTCCTGATCAAGGAGATAGTCCATCCCCATGATCGTGATCGTACCCGTGGCAGACTTGCTGTCCCAGGTCCCTTCGAACTGAAAACGAAGCTCGCCATTGAAAGCCTCGCCCGCAGTATCGCCGATCGTCAACGTGCCATTGGCCGAAATCGTGTCCGCAGCCACACAATCAATCTCACCAGAGAGCGTCAGCCCCTCCAGCGGACCTCCCAGCTCTGTGCTCAACGAAAGCACTGCATGCACGCCAGACTCACCAATCTCGAAGCTCGTCTGGACGGGATTGCTCAGACCAGGAAGCGTCACCTCGCCATCGAAACTGGCCTGCACATCGACCCGCTGCTGCTCGCCTTCGTCACCCTTGACCGTCAGCTCCAGCCCAAACTCGCCCGACACGAAGCTGTTGTCCTTGAAACGACCCTTCAGCGCACCACCCAGCAGCTTGGGGAGCTGCTCAGTGCTCGCCTCGCCACCTTCCGCGCTCGGAACCGCCGTCCCTGAAGATGCGGTCTCCTCGAAATCCAAGACCGCCTCGATGATCTCGATGCCCGGAATCTGGAAGACCGACAAATCCGAAGCCGGCGGCTTGTAATCAGGCACCGCCTCGTTCGCGTCCACGTAGAGCGAAAACTCGCCAGCCGGCGTGACGATGATCACCTCGACCGAGCCACCACCGCTGTCCATCCCCGAAAGACCACCAGCGCTAGGCGTCGTGGCTCCCGTCGAAGGACCCGTGCTCATCAGCGCGCCGGTCAGACCTTCCGTCGCCTGAGACACCGCGTTGAACCCGCCCTCAGCCATCTCACGCCCCGCCGAGGCCATCTTGCTCACCTCGGCGTGTAGGACGTTCATGTCCGAGTTCGACAACACCCGCTGCAACGACGACATCACGCTCCAATAGAGCTGCTGATTGTCGCGAAACAGACCCGCCAGATCCTCGGTTGCATCGGCGCTCGCAGCCAGCCTCGACAACACTTCGGTGTCGACACCGTCCTCCACGCCACCCTTCTTCTTCGAAGGCGTTACCGCAAACCGCTCGATCAATAAACTCTGGTCGAAATCGTAGCTGGCCATGAGCTCCTCAAGCCTGGTGTACGCAGACGCCAGTACTGCGACAAAACGCCTCAGTTCCGATCTTCCGTCTTCCCTGCATCCTTGTGCCTGAAAGCGTCGCGATGTCGAGGCGCGCGCGAAAACGGTCCTTCGACGACCCCACCCTGCGGGGACGCAAGAAGAGTGCCGTCCCCTTCACACGGTCTCAAAACGCCATCACTGGACTTCCTCAGCGAGATGAGGCCTACAAACCCCACAACGCAAGCCGCCCAAAAGCCCCAATACGGGTGACGGCGTCCAACGCCCACCACTCCGCTGCAGCTGCGTGACTGCATCATCTTACACACTTCTCCTCTGCATGCCCAATCTGAAAGCGACCAATGCCGCTGCCCAACCCTCTTGGTCTGCCCACCCCGCTTCTGCTATGCTCCCCCAAGTGTTCTCCACTGGAGGTCGCCATGCACACCCGTCCAAACCCGTCATTGCAGCCCAATCGCTCCACAACGCGCGTCGCGCCAGCCATCCTGGCCTTGCTCGTCACCTGCACCATCTTACTTGGCTGCTCCGACGAAACCCGCCCCGTCGTCGAGCTGCCTGACACCGACACCGCAGATGACCTCGACGAGAAGGATACAGCGCAAGACACTGAGCTCCCTGAGCCTGACCAAGACCAACAAGACCCCGAGTTCCCCGACCAAGATCAACAGGAGCAAGACCAACAGACCCCTGACGAGCAGAGCGACCTCGAGGAGCTCGATGAAGAACTCGACAACGAGCTCGACACCCCCGACCAAGAGGAAGACCTCCCCAACTCGAAGTGCGGCAACGGAAAGCTCGAAGCCGGCGAAGAATGCGACGACGGCAACGATTCCAACCTCGACTTCTGCCTCGACGACTGCCGCTTCTCCTGCGGTGATGGCGTCGTCCAAGCCCATGAAAAATGCGATCTCGGCATCACCGAAGGCGAAGGAAGCTGCCCCACCAGCTGCACCAGCAGCAATGCCTGCGAGCCCCTCAGCCTCATCGGCAACGCCTGTCTCGCCGAGTGCGTGGGGAGCACCATCAGCAGCTGCAAACATGGCGATGGCTGTTGCCCAGAAGGCTGCACCCAGGTCAACGACCAAGACTGCCCGTCGCTCTGTGACAACGGCATCATCGAACTCGGGGAGAGCTGTGACCCCATCTCCTCATGCCCCAGCAGCTGCCCAGCCCAGCACGCCTGCCTCAGCGCAAACCTACGCGGCAGTGCGGCGCTCTGCACCGCGCAATGCCAGTACGATGAAATCACCCTCTGCTCCCATGCAGATGGCTGTTGCCCAGAAGGCTGCACCCCTCTCCAAGATGATGACTGCGACTTCGTCTGCGGCGACGGCCAGCTCGACGCTGGTGAGAGCTGCGATCCACCCTCCAGCTGCCCGGTGAGCTGTGACGATGGAGATGCCTGCACCCAGGACCTGATGAGTGGTAACGCCGCTGCATGCACGCTCCGCTGCGCCCACCTCCCCATCAGTGTCTGCGCCGATGGCGACGGCTGCTGCCCCACAGCCTGCTCTGTCGCCACCGACAATGACTGTGACCCCGTCTGCGGGAACGGCGCCCTCGAAGGCAACGAGGAATGCGACGACGGCAACCTCCTCGACGGCGACGGCTGCAGTGCGCTCTGCCAGCTGGAGAAAGTCGCCTTCCGTCCCTATGATATCGACCTGCGCGATCCCCACATCTTCGTCGACATCCCACTGCTCGGCTGCAGAGACTTCACCGACAACGCTGCGCCTTTTGGCATCGCGCCCTCCATGAACGACCTCATCGCCCAGTCCCTCACCGGCGACTCCGGCGGCTCTGGATACCTCGACCTCAGCATCCTCCTGCTCTTCCGGCCGCTCACCCTCGATGAAGGCGCCTCGGCCCAAGTCGAGGTCGGCGGTGGTGCCTGTACGGCGCCGGTCCAAAGCACCGTCTGCGGTCCACACCCCAATGTCCCCTTCGAACCCAGCATCTACACCAACTCCACCCCGGCGAGCCCCATCTGCCTCAGCCCAATCCCCAACACCACCGGCGCCTACAGCCCGGCCGTCACCACGCCTTCGCAGCTCTGCTTCTCCACTGCCGAAGCCACACTGGAGCTCGACCTTGGCGGCATCGTCATCCCGCTCAACAACGCCCAAATCGCCGCTTCCTACCTCGGTGATCCTGCGCTCGCCTTGCGCGATGGCCTGATCCTCGGCTTCATTTCAGAGGCAGACGCCGACGCCACCATCCTGCCACCGAAGCTGCCCCTCATCGGTGGACAGCCCCTCAGCTCCTTGCTCCCAGGCGGAGCGAGCGCCTGCGCCCCCCATGACGACCGTGACGTCGGTCCCGATGGTTTCACCCTGGGCTGGTGGTTCTACCTCAACTTCGCTGCGCAGCGGGTGACTTACATCGGCCCCTGACCCAGAGACACCTGTCCCAAAGGCAACCCCATCTTTCGCCCCAACCACCAAGGCAGACTATACTGCCACAGAGTTGCTGCTGCGCTCCGCGCCCGGCCGCTTGGCAGCGGTGCCAGACGGTCGGCGTGCCCGCACCAGCCGAAGAATGAGGGAAAGCCACAGTGAGCGCTCGAAAGCCCCCCGTCTTCCAAGCTGGCGAAACCATTGCCAAGCGCTATGTCGTCTTCAAAAAAGTCAGCGGCTCGGAGCGCTTCACGCTCTGCGAAGCCCGAAACGTCGGCAGCCAACAGTGGGTCATCCTCAAGCTCTTCGAAGGCAGTCAGGACGAGGAGCAAATCGTCCACTTCAAGACCACGGTGCAACAGGTCGCCGCGCTCCATCACCCCAACGTCTCACGTGTGCTCGATCATGGCGTCGTCCCCAAACAGCGCTACTACGTCGTTTACGAACGCCTCGAAGGTCAGTTCCTGAGCGATGTTCTGCGCGACGGTCCACTGCCGATTGCCGACGCCGAGCGCCTCATGGGTGAGGTCGCCCTCGCCCTCGCCGCCGCACACGAGCTCAACGTCATCCATGGCGGCCTGCGGCCGGAGAGCATCTTCATCAACAACTCCGGGGTCGGTCGCCACGCCCATGTGCAGGACTTCGGCTTCGCGCGAATCGTCGACATCCAAGAACTCGACGACTACGCCCACCGTCTGGCCCCAGAGCTGCTCGAAGGCGGCGAGCCCAGCGCCAGCTCCGATGTCTTTGCCTGGGCGCTCTGCACCCTCGAAGCGATTCTGGGAAAAGCACCGCTGAACGCGCGCGGTCGAAGCGCCGTCAGAGAAGCGCTCCCCAAGCTCACGCTCGAGTCCTTCAGACAGCTTGAGAAGCTGGAGCGCCCAAGCGACAAGAAGTCGCCGCTGCTGCCCGTTCTTCAGCAAGCCCTGGCCCTCGACCCGAAACAGCGATTCCTCAGCGCAGAAGCTCTGGCCAAAGCGCTCGGGCTGGACCCGGGGGCCAACAAACGAGGCGGCTTCATCCGCGAGCGGACACGTCCCGTGACGCTCATCCCTGAGCCTGCCACCAAGAAGTCGGGGGAACAGGCCAAGCGCCAAATCGACAAGAAGTCGGGGGAACAGGCCAAGCGCCAAATCGACAAGAAGTCGGGGGAACAGGCCAAGCGCCAAATCGACAAGAAGTCGGGGGAACAGGCCAAGCGCCAAATCGACAAGAAGGCCTCCCCTCCCACCGTCCCAGTGCCCGCCGTGCAGAGCACGCCCTCCCCGCTGAGCGGTCTCTTCGATACCGATAGCTCGGCACCGGAACCACCTCAGAGCGCAAGTACCGACAACCCCGATGAGAATGCCTGGGCCCTGCTCGAAGAGGAAATCGACGCCAACGACCTCGACGACCTCGACGAACCGCCGCTCAACATCGACTTCCTCCCCCGACCGGCCACACCACCACCCTTCCGCGGGCTGATCACCCTCCATCAACCCGAGCCAAGCCCGGCCCCCGCAAGCAACGCCCAGAGCAAACCCACCCCCGTGGCAACCCCAGCGCTGCTCGAGGCCAAGCTGCAAGCCCGCGAAGCAGCTCCCGTCCCTTCGAAGACAGCGGCAAGCGACGCGAAGAGCCCGAGCCCAAAGAGCGCCCCCGGTGCTGTCCAATCCGCCGGAAACACCTCAGTAACACCCGGGAAGCAGCATCCTCGCCAGGAAGAAGGCGCGCGTACAACGGGCATCGAAGCGAGCGCTGCGCCAGCTGCCGCGCAAGCTGAGACTGCGCAGCCCGAAGCCGTTACTGCTCCAGAGACCAAGCTCGCCCCCGAACAGCCCATAGGAGCGGCCCCAGCAGCCGACGACGACGAAGCTGCTCCCGCCAGTCTAGAAGCTGATGTCAGCGCACCATCATCCAGCCACCAAGAACTTGGGGGAACGGGCCAAGCGCCCAATCCACAAGAACTTGGGGGAACGGGCCAAGCGCCCAATCCACAAGAACTTGGAGGAACGGGCCAAGCGCCCAATCCACAAGAACTTGGAGGAACGGGCCAAGCGCCCAATCCACAAGAACTTGGGGGAACAGGCCAAGCGCCCAATGGACAAGAACACAACGAGCCAGAGCAGGCTCAGGCGGCGACGCCCCCTCCGGCTCGAGAGAGCTCATCACCAGCCCTGCCAGGCGCTTCGCTCGAGCCCCAGAGCACCACGAACGCAGCGGCGATCGCGCACCCGTTCGCCACTGCCGCAGACGCACAGCCCTCAACGCAACCAGACCAAGCCAGCGCCGAAGGCGCACAGCTCCTGGTCGCCTCCGCAGCGCCGTCCGAAGCCACACCGCTACGCCGACAGCGCCCCGTCTGGCCCTTCATCCTCATCGCCGCGCTTGTCGCCGCCGCCGTCGGCGTCGGCGTCTGGCAACCGTGGTCGGTTGAGACAACCCAGGAAAGCGCGAGCAACACCACGACCGAGCCGCGACATGACCCCGCCGCCGATGCCTCCGGCGCCAGCGACACCAGCCCTGCCGAAGCCAGGCCAGATGAGGCTGATGTCCAGGAAGCCGCAGGCGAGCTGCAGAGCTCCGACACTGTCGAGGAGGCTAGCCCCCCTGAGGAGGAGCTCTCCGCAACCCCGCAAGACGCAGCAACGCCACCTCCAGACAACAGCGGCCCAGCCGTCGAACGCGCCCTCGCTTTCTTGTCGCCTGACTTCTCCAAACGTGATGAGACTCAGGCCAGGAGCCTGCTCGAGAGCGCCTGCGCCAACGGCGACCGCAACGCTTGCCTGCACCAAGCCCAGGCGCTGCGCGATGGCGTCGGCGCGCCTGCCGATGCCAAAGCCGCCTATGCCTTGGTCGAGTCCCTCTGCACCCCAGAGGAGAACACAGGATGCAGCATGCAGGCGCAGATGTTGTATACAGGAACTGGCACCTCTCGCAACCTCAAGCGCGCAGCGGAGCTCGCCGAAACAGCCTGTGAAGCAGGTGCGGCACCGGCCTGCGTGCAGATCGCCACTCAGTTGCTGAAGGGACGCGGCGTCAAACGAGACGGCGACAGAGCCCAGCAGATGCTGGAAGAACAATGCTCCGCCAAACAAGGTGCGGCCTGCTCGGAGCTCGCCATGGCGCTGCACAAGGGGAGAGGGATGAGCAAGGATGTAGAACGAGCGCTCACGCTCTTCAACGACGCCTGCGAATATGGAGCGGCCGAGGCATGCGCAGAGCTCGCCGACATCTATCGAAAAGGCGAAGGCGTTGAAAAAGACGGCGAAAAGTATGTCCAACACCTCGCCATGGCCTGCTCCGCAGGTCTCGTCGAACACTGCAGCGACGCCTGCTATAAGTACCAGTTCGGTGATGGTGTGAGCCAAGACCAGCAAGAGGCGTTGAAGCTGTGCGAGCTCGGCTGTGCAGGAGGCGAACTCAAGAGCTGTGAGCGTGCCATCCAACTTGCACGGTCTCTCTCGCTGCCGGAGGCTCGTTTCCAGGCCTATGACCTCAAGATGTGCTGGCTGGGCAAGAAGAAAGCCTGCCCCGCGACGCCATGAACCAGCGCGACGTCGTCTTCCTCGTCACCGTCGTCGAGTTGCTGATTCTCTGGTTGATGCACCACAGGCTGCAGCTCTTCAAGTTGCGGCGCGTGCATCGTTTGCTGCTGGTCGGCGCTATCGCCAACCTGGTCGTCGAATACGCACTGCTGCTCTTGCTCGCCGTCCCCGTCCAGGAACCATGGCTGCGTTTCACCCTCCTCCAGACCCTCGCCATCCCACTCGAGCTCGCCGCCTACCGCTACTTTGCGCGTCTGCGCTGGTCCCGCGCCGCCATGGTCGCCATCGCGTGCAATCTGGTGAGCCTCGTCCCTCTCTTGCTGCTCGAGCTGCACGCCTCCAGTTGAGCTCATTCCTCGGCAGGGCTGCCGCAGGTCTTGTGGACTGGTGAACGAGTCCGCTCGTCGAAGAGTCCGATGAGCACGAGCTCCGAGCTGGTGGCATTGGTCTTGCTTCAACTTCGGGCGTCTGCGAAGCTGGTGGCGTCCTCGAAGCCCGAGGCCGCGCTCAGCGCATCCCTTGCCCCCTTCACCAAGGAGCTTTGCCATGTCTCGTACTCTCCGCACACTCCCCTGGATTCTGGCTTTCACCCTTGGCCTACTGACGGGCTGCCTCGAGAAGGAGGAACAAGACGACCACTCGGAGTACCGCAAGGCCCTCCCCAGCGCACAGCTCTTGGAAATCGACGTACCTGCTGGCCAAGGCAATGGCGCCTTGGCCGTCGGCGAGCCATCGACGTTCTATGAATTCACGCGCTTGGTCTCGCTCGCCATCAATGGCCGCGTGGCCGTGGGCCTGACCTGGCTGAGCCTGATCGCGCTCATGCCCCCCACCGATAGTGGTGAAAACTACCGCGTCTGGGGCCCCACCGAGCCCAAGGGTTTGGAGAAGTTCTCCTGGAAAATGCGCGTCGACAAGCTCTCTGACACCCGCTTTGCCTTCACCCTGGATGCGCGCCCGAAGGGAAGCACTGCTGATGGAGACTTCCTCTCCATCATCGCGGGAGAGGTCACACCCGGTGATGGCGAGACCGGCGGTGTCGGCACCCTCACCCTGCACTATGACAACTCGAAGACCTTGGGTGTCGAACCCTGCAACGACGGCATCGTCGAGGTGGATTGGGACGCGAGCACCAGCACTCGGAAAGTCGACGTGCGCTGGATTGATTTCGTCAACACCTGCGACCAGACCGAGCTTCCAGATGCCAACTACCACTATGAGCAAGCCGAAGACGCCTCTGGTGTCTTCGAGTTTGCTGTGAACGACGATATACACGAGCTTGAGGCCAAGCCACTCATTGAAACCATGACCATGCGCAGCCGCTGGCAAGCCGACGGTCTGGGCCGCTCTGACGTCATTGTCACAGGTGGTGAGATCCCCACCGATCTGAGCGCCGCTGGCATCGACGCCACAGAGATTCGGGCGACGCAGTGCTGGACCGAGCTCTTCGCGGTCAGCTTCCTGGATACCGATCCCGACGAGTTCGAGCCGCTGCTCTTCCCGCAGGACGGCGAGCATGGTGACGCGGCAGCCTGCGGTCACTTCACCGAAGCAGAATACCCTTCGCTGTAAACGACCCGCTCGACGAAAAAGCGCCATCCTTTGCTTGGCGATTACTCTTGGTGGGGCGCTGCCCCCGCCAAGGGCCCACGTGATGCGCATCACATGTAAGCCATTGAAAGGAATGCGCAACATTGACTTGTAGGGGCGCGCCTGCGTGTGCGCCCTCCCCGGATTCTGCATACACCTTGTGCGAGTCCTGACCCCAGTGTCGCGCACAGTGCGCACGACCTGTCCTTCCCAAGGCCGCGGTCGGCCGGCTGGAAGCCGGCCCCACGTTTTGATCTGCGCCTTCCAGCGCCTGGAGTCGTGTCCTTGTCGTCACCGCATACTCGGTGCTCATCATGCTGCATTTACTCTTTTGATTCATGGAGTTGCAGGTGATGCGCATAGGTGGAATCCCTTCGTGGGCGCTTGGCCCAAGAACGACAAAAGGCCGGCTTCGAGCCGGCCTTTTGTGCATAGTCGCCGAGCGCTCAGGACTCGACGTAGGTCGAGATCTGCTCGCGCACCTTCTCGGGAGTGATCCCTGTGCGGATCGAGTCGCGCAGACAATCGCTCAAGACGATGAGAAAGTCCTCGAGCCCACCCTCGGCGAGCAATCGCCCACGCAAATCGCGGGCGAGCGGACTAGAGTCATCGGCGAGAAAGCGCGTGACCGTCTCCTGATCGACCTCGCCATCGAAATCCAGAATCATCCGGCCGATCAAGAATTGACATAGTTCTTCCATCACTCCTCCTGCCTCGAACACACGAAATCCCGCGCCAAGGGACGCGCACGGGCCGAACTGTCAAACCGCAGAGGTCGACAGCAATCGTCATTGGCGACGGGGCCAGGAGCACGTGCTCCTGCCCTTGATGCTAACCTGATAGACGAGCATGGGCTTCGATGCAAGGGATTCCTGACGCGCTGTCCGCCAAGCCAGTCGTCGAAGGTGCAGCCCTCGTCCACGCTTGACGAGTACGCAGCGCTTTGGCATCGTCGCTGGCGCCGTCTCACAGCCACCAGGCGCATCGTGGCTATCGAGGCCTGCGCCCATCCTTCGCTCGAGGTCATGTATGCCACGGCTCATCGCCATCACCGACGATCGAAAGCGCGACACCCGCGTCGCCTTCAACAGCACCCGCTCCAAGGCACGCGTCCCACTCTGTGCGGAAGATGGCACTGCGGTGAAGCTCGAACGCTTCATCCGCAGCACCGACCGGCAAATGCACAGCGTGCTGCTGAGCCAGCATAGCGATGCCGAAGCGCTGGCACAGGCCATCATCGCAGGAGATCCAGAGCTCGATCTCGAGCTCGCTGGCCGTCGCGTGGGCGAGACCGACCGTGTCTGGCTGCGCGCTGATGGCACGGTCATTTACAGTGCACGGGTGCTCGAGGTGGTCACCGACATCCAAGGCGAAGAGAAGTCGCGCAAGGACTTCGTCGACCTCGCCGCCACCGTCGGAGAGGAGGATGCGCTGGTCTGGGGCAAGCTCATCCCGATCAAGGATGCAGTGCGTCGCTTCGTGTTTGGTCGTCAGCTGCAGCTACAGCACGTCGATGGTCTCACCTACGACTATCTGCAGCGCATGGCCCAGCTGCTCCACGACGCCGAGAAGATGGCCTTGCTCACCGCAAAAGGCAACAAGCCCATCATCCTACACAAGAACGGTGCCCCCTTTCGTGGATTCTTGGAAGGCCGCGTCGAGGGCAGCGGCTATCGCCTCGTGATGCACCTCTCCAACCTCGAACTCAAGCGAGTCCCCACATGAGCAGCATCTTTACCGACGCCTTCGAGGCCTACGGCGATGGCCGACTCGCCCCCAACGGCTCGCTGCGTGACGCAGAGCTAGGACGAAAGCTGCAACGCTATCGTCGCAACGTCGCGAAGAGCTACCGCATCTGTGAGCCCGAGAATGTGGACCGCTACGTCGCTGAGGGCAAGCTCTGGCTATCGCCCAAAGTGGACGGTCAGCTCTGGTTCATCATCAAAAGGCAGGGTGAGGTCGCGCTCTGTTCCTATAATGGAAGGGTACTCCAGGGCGTGCCTGTGGTGGACGAGGCCAAAACGCTGCTCGAGGACAGCGAGGAGCTCATCGCCGCAGGTGAGCTCTTTGCGTTGCCGCCCAAGGGAGAAGCCCGAGCCCGCGTGCAGCACGTCAGCTCGGCGCTGGGTAAGCCAGAGCTCGGCAAAACACTGGGTTTCAAGGTCTTCGATCTGCTCGAAGAGGGCGAGCAAGACTGGCAACAGCGCCCCTATCTAGAGCGCCTTGCCCGTTTCGAGACGCTCTTCGCCAAGGGCAAACGGGTGGCTGCAATCGCCACGGTGGAGTCGGACCGCAGCGGATTGGCAGGGCACTACCAAGACTGGGTGCAATCGGGCAAGTTCGAGGGCTTGGTTGCGCGAAGCGAGCAAGGCTTCATCTGGAAAGTGAAGCCGACGATGAGCATCGACGCGGTGGTCATCGCCTTCGGTGAGCGCGTCGTCGAGGGCGTCGAGCAGCTGCGCGAGCTGAGCGTGGCGCTGCTGCGCGAAGATGACTCGTTCCAGCTCATTGGCACCGTGGGCAACGGCTTCTCCGAGCAGGATCGCGTCAAGTGGCTCGAACGCCTGCGACCGCTCGAGACCCAGAGCAGCTTTCGCATGGCCAACCGCGAAGGCACCCTGTGCCGCTTCGTACGACCAGAGCTGGTGGTGGAAATCAAGCTCTCCGACCTCGTCGAAAGCGACGCCAGCGAGGTGCCCAACCGCCGCATGCGCTTGAGCTATGACCCCGATTCTGGCTATCGGGCCGAGGGGCTGATGCCCGTGCCCTCCATGCTCTTCCCCATCTTCTTGCGTCAGCGGGAGGACAAGAAGGTCGACCAGGGCTGCGTGGGCCTCGACCAGCTGCTGCGCCACCTGGCCATCGAAGCAAGCCAGGAGCAGGACCGTGTCGAGGCGCTCGCCAACGCAACCATCCTGCGCCGTGAGGTCTATGCCAAGGCCGGAAAGGGGGGCACGGCGGTACGCAAGTTTGTCGCCTTCGCTACCAACAAGAGTGAGGTCGACGAGCGCTACCCGCCCTATGTGGTCTTCTTTACGGACTACTCGGGCTCTCGCAAGACACCGCTGGAGACAGAGCTCCGCGTCGCCTCGTGTGTCGAGCGGGTGGACGCGCTCATCGCCGATTGGCACGCCGCCAACATCAAGAAGGGCTGGAACAAGGTCTCCCCGTGAAGCACGCAGCTCGCACGCCGCACCGGCGCTTCGCCCAATCCGTCTCGTTCTCAGGGCAGCTGCTTCGAACGCAGCTCATCCCCGTGCTCGTGTTCTTGTGGTGCAGCGCGCTGAGCGCCGTCGTCTCTGCCCAATCGAGCCCGTTCGTGCTCCCAGAGCTGGAATCGCAGCCCGCGCCGTGGCTCCGCAGTGAAGCAGGAAGCGGCCCCGTGCTGCCCAGCCAGGAGCAGGCAGCCGCAGGAGGGCTCCGAATCGTCAGCCTCGGAGAGTCCTTCTTTGTCCTGCTCGACCAGGAGCGAGGGGTCTTGACGCAGCTGAGGCTCGCGACCCGAGCGCGCTGGTGGGGCATCGTGTCCAGCGCCGAGCGCCCGAGTGTGCTCGTCGTCGACGAAGCGGGCTATTTGCAGCGACTCGAGCGGCTCGACTCCGGTGCTTCAGAGAGCGCCTGGCAGAGCGTGGTGCGTCTCGAGGCGGGGGCATCCTCCTTTGTCCTGTACGCGCAGCATCTCTTTGCGCTGGGGACTACGTTACAGCGCGTCGAGCTCTCGTCGGCAACGCTTCGGACCCTGCAAGCTCCAGTCGAACTTCAGGGTTTGGAAACGCTTGGGGCCGACGCACTGGGATTGCAGCTGTGCACGGCAGAGCTGGAGCGTTGCTGGCGTTCGAGCGACCTTGGAGAGAGCTGGGTGGAGTTGACTGAGGAAGAGAACGTTGCGCGCGCGGCTGTGGTAGACTCGGACTTGCGCTTGGCGAGGACGCCCAACGGCCGAGACTCACAAGGGAATTGGTGTCGGCCTCGGGTCGACGAGGTCGAGGACGTGGCACAGAGCCCCGCGTTTCTTTTCGCGACGGATGGCCTGTGTGCAGAGGCAGGCGGGCCTTGGTTGCGCGCACCACACGTGCTCTTGTTGGATGGCGCGCGGCTCGAGCTGCTGGCGCTGCCCCCAGGCTGCGAAGCGCCGCTGCGTCTCGACTCGGTGTCGGGGCTTGCGCTCTTGCAATGTCAGCGGGGTGAAGGTGGTGTGGCGTTGTGGGCGCGTGAGAGCCGCTCTTCTTGGCAGCTCGAGATGGAGCTTGCACAGGCACCCGCAGCGCCCCGACTCCAGGCTGCGAGCGACGGTACGCTGCTGCTTTCGGAGCCCTGTGGCGACGTGCTCTGTCGTGGATGGCTTCGCCAGCCCCAGCCTGTCGGTACACAGAATGTTTGGCGAGGGCTCGAGGGAGACGAAGCTATCGCGCAGCTTGCGCTGCCGGGCGGTGCAGCGCTGAGCCTTCATTTCTGGGGAGCCGAGAGCAAAGGCATGGTGCTGCGCTGGTGGTCGGGCCAGGACGAGGGTCGTGTGTTGTTGGAGGGCATCCATATCAGCCACGACTGGGACAACCGCTTTGCCGGAGACTTGAAGGTGGCTTCCGATGGGTGCTTGGGCTTGGAGCAAGGGGAGCTGAGCACCTGGCTGATGTCGGATGGCTCGACGCGTCGAGCGAAGGACTGCGCGGCGCTGCTCTCGCGCTGGGAGCGCGAGCAGGGGATGGGGCTTTTGCGGGTGGACTGTCCGCTGCCTGAAGCGGTGGTCACAGTGAGTCGCGCCGAGGGGGCTTGGTCGCGCAGCGCACGCTGTCCATTCGATGACCTGCTCGAAGCGGGTGCGTATCACCTCGAGGTGCGCGCGGAGGGTCATCTTCCGTATGCTCAGGACCTGCATTTGGAGCCCGCTCAACGGCTCGAGCTGGCGCTCGACTTGGAGCAGCGCTCGGTGATGAACACCACCGTGGCAGGCGGCATAGGGTATGGCAGTGAGACCTTGATGCACACGGCGCTGTTGGAGCTGATGTTCCCCATTTACGATGGTCAATATGACCTCGGACTGTATGCGAGGGGTAGCTTTCCCGACGCCTATTTGGGCGGATTTCGGGTGCGTTGGCAGCAGTACTGGAACGATATCGTGTTGGGGATCGGTGCGGGAGTGGCTTTTGGTCGTCTGAGCAGCGAGCGGCTCTCGAGCAGTGACCTCGACGACTGGACGCTGCGCTATGTTCTCAGCGGAGTCGCCAGGTGGCGTCTCTCGGGACCGTTGGCGGTATCACTGCTGCTCGAGGGTTATCCAGGCAACGCGCTTTACGGCGAGGCGCTGTTGGGGCTGAGCCTGTCGCTGTGAGCCCGGCAGGGGAGCAGACGCGTGCACAAGACGATCAAGGGGCTCTGACCCTTCGAAGGGTTGCGCCAAAGCCCGGAACGTGGTTGTCTGTCTGCTGGAGAGGTGCAGCAAGGCCCTGCTCCCCACAGCATTGGCTCGCGTTCGAGACTGAGCGAAGGGCACTCCCCATGGGCGAGCGCTCGTTCGAAGGCGAATGCGAGCTTTTCCCGAGTGGATTCATGGATCAGAAGTTCATTCCAACCCTTCGCTCTGGGAACGGTTACACGTACCTCAAACTGCAGGGTGTGATCGATGAAGACAACGGTTTGGCCGCTCTAACGAGCCAAATCAACGGCACGGTGTTGCTCCTGGATCTAGCGGGTGTGGAGCGCATC
>JAVFAO010000069.1:6746-23083 GCA_034002465.1 Myxococcota bacterium | reverse complement strand
TCGACTTTTGGAATACCGACGGACGCTTGCCTAAGGCCATCAGCGGGAACATGAGCTACTGGTTATGGGGTCGCGAGCGAGAGCTCGAAGACACAGTGATTGCCCTGTGGTTCGACCAGAAGACGCTCTCGGCTTGGTATCAGGAGGTCAGCGAGCTCGAGCCCCACGTCTGGGCGCGGGGTGCCCCACAGCTCGCGCCGATCAGTATCCATGTCTGCCGCCATCCCCGCCTGGGATCACAGGAGCTCTGGCAACGGCTGAAGCGTTTCGCACCTTGAGCTCTCGCGAACCAAGGACATGCTCTCTTGCAGATTCGAATACACGCGGGGCGAGCTGCTGCCTCAAAGCGAAGGCTTCAGGCGCGAAGGGGCAGAGCATGACTTGGGGAACAGGCCAAGTGCCCAATCGACAAAGAGTTCAGCGACCGTGCTGCGCCGCGAGCTGGGTGAGCAACCGAATCCCCGCTCGTTGGATGGCTGGTTCACGGCTCTGCAGGGCATTTTCGGCGCATTCGAGCAGGGCCTCCGCACCGCCAGAGCGAGCGGCGAGCGTGGTCAAGGCGCTGAGCGCTGCGCGTCGAAGGCTGGTGTCAGGCTCGCTCGTGGCGAGCTGCAACAGACGCTCGAAGGCGGCGGTAGCGGTCGATGAACTGGCCGAGGGCTGTTCCTCGAGTTGCTGTGGATGGGATTCGGTCTCGTATTCCAGGGACGCCAGTCGTTGAATGCAGAGGGAGCGTAGCGTGAGGTCTCCTGGCCACTCTGGGTTGCTGAGCAGCTCGTAGAGAAGTGGGCCAAAGGTTTCGACGCTGGGGAGCCCGAACAACGCCTGCAGGGCGACGCGAAGGCGCTGCGGGTCATTCGAACGCAGCTCGAGTGTGAGCAAGGCGTCGAGGTCGAGCGGTATCCTCTCTGGCTCGCCTTCTGGCTCGGTCGAGTCGACGCTGGGCGGCGGAGGAATCTCGAGTGGAGGAGGGGCTTGGCCGATGGAGATGAAAGCGGAGAGCAGCTGCGCGTGGGTGAGCTGGTGCCAGACCTGCTGCTCCTCGGGAATGGGAGCCTGCATGAGGACGGAGATGGCGTCTGCCAGTCCTTGGGGCACTGGCCGAATGCGGCCGAGCAGGGAGAGCAGGCTGCGGTGGGGAATCCGAAGGGGAGGGGCCAGCAGTTGCACGAGCAACGACGCACCGTCTGCTTGGAGGTAGTCGAGGATTGCTGCGGCGCCCGAAACCCCAGAGGCGCTCGCTTTGGTGAGCGCCTCGAGCTGCTCCTGGAGCAATTGTGCCGCCTCGTTGAGGCCGAACTGGGCGTAGTCATCGAGCTGTTCGTTCCAGCGCTGGCAGAGCAAGCGCAGCACCGTAGGGGCGCTGCCGATGGCCGTGGGGCCGAAGTCGCGCAGCGCGGAGAGGGCTTGGCGAATGGGCACCCACGCCTTGCCCTCGAAGCTGGCGAGGAGCTGCTTGAGCGGGCTTTGCTCGGCGCCAAGCTCTCGGGCGGCGGCGAGGACCTGCTCAGGAATTTCGGCTAGGGTGCGGTTTGGCATCTTGGACTCTCTTGCAGTGGAGGGTCGTAGCGGTGGCAGGGATGAGCTTGGTCTCGCTGTCGCGCTGCAGGGATACGCAGCAGGGATCGTGCGCAGGCGCGGACGGAAACCGCTCAGAAGCGTGCCTCTCCACTCTCGACGACCTCGAAGTCGTCGCCATGAAAGGACTTGAGGTCTCGGAGTGCGTCGTCGTCCCAGCGCGGGTCGGGCGCTCCGCTGATATACCAGTTGGAGCCATTGTCGGCGACGAACATGCCGTATTTCTTGAGCGCGGTGCAAATGACTTGGACCTCGTTCGAGGCCCAGGAACAATCGGTGGCCGCCTTCATCCGCAGGCGCAAGCCCATCGGAGGGAGGCTGGGGTCGGTGTCTGAGGAGGCGTAGTGGGTCGCGGGGTGGATGAAGGCTCTCTGGGAGCGGCTGACGGTGAAGCGGAGGGCATGGGCAATCTCACCCTGCTCCACCACTTCCTCATAGCGGACGAGGCCTGGGAAGATGGGCAGACCCGCTGCGTCGGCGGAGGTCCAGTGGTCCGGGCGCAAGTCGTTGCTTCGAAGGTCGAAGATGGCGCCAGAGCCTGCCTCCCAGCTCCCATCGGGCTGAGGATAGGCGGCGAAGAGCTCGTAGAGCAGGCAATTCTCCTGGTCGAGCACCAAGACGTGACGGTCTCCCCCAGCATCGCTGGGCCCGACACCCTCGATGGGTGCGTTGGGCGGGATGGGGTAGGGGCCTGGATCGGACTCGTCCTCGTATTCGAATTGAACCGCCACCTTGGTTTGGTTGCCATCGACGACGACGTAGGGGATACCGATGGGTGCACCCTCCCACTGCGTGCCGAAGTCTGGATGAAGACTCCGTTCTCGTCCGATACTGTCGAGGTATTCAGCAGACCTGGCGTGCACTGGATAGGCGCTGATGTCTGTGTTCCATGGGTTGTCAGCAGGAAAGATGGAACAGGCGGACGGGGCGAGCTCGTCGTCGACATGCAGGTCCTGCGGCGTGTCCTGCTCATCGCTTCCATCGGCGGGGACAGACGAGACGGGGTCGCAGCCCAGGGAGCATAGCACGGAGAGGAGTAGGGACAGGAGCAAGCGAGCAGGCATGACTCACCTCGCGTTCAGCAGCGGTGTCACGCCTAGTGAACGCGCTTTTTGACGGCTCTGCAAGAGCGAAAGGACCCGCTGTCGCTGGCCAGGCCCAGAGCGGTCGCGATGACGCTCAGGCAAAGGGCGTGGTGAACAGCTGGATCGCCGAATACACCACCGCCACGATTCCGAGTGCCAGGAATACGATCTTAATGACGTTTCGGCGCAGCGTCGCTGCGAGCCCGGCGAAGAAGAGGGCGACGGTGAAGAGGACGGTAATCTTTGTGAACTGGTCCCCTGTCGAGTTGGCTTTCTGACCCTCGACGATCAGCGCGTTGCCCTCGTCGTTGAGCTTCTTGAAGGCGTGTTCCTTCTTTTTGGAATACTGAGGCGACTCGTAGAACATGGGCTTGCCGAGCTTGTCGAGCTCCATCTCGATGGACTTCAGCGTGGCGCTCCACTTTTCTTCTAGCTCGCCGTAGCGTTTGGAGGCGCTCTCGTCCTGGGCTAGGGCCTGCTGGATGTCGAGCTCGGACCAGTCTTCGCTGACGCCGAACTTTTCGAGCAGGGTGTAGAGCTCCTCGTCGATGCCGATGAGCTCGTCTTCGAGGCGGAGAATGGCGACGACGCGCTCGGCGAGTGACTCGGGGGTAAGGGTGGCCATGCGGGTCTGATAGGTCTTCTCGGCCCACTTCAGGGCCTCGCTGAGGTCGCGGCGCGAGTCCTGGAGTTTCTGCAGTTTCACGGCGAGGGAGGCGTCTTCCTGTTCGGTGAGGGCAAGCACCAGCTCCTCGATGCGTGCATCGAGCTCGTCGGGGGCGGACTCGGTTGCGGCGGCTGCTTCTGGTGCGGGCTCTGGTGCAGCTTCGGGTTCCGCTTCGTCGGGTTCCGCTTCGTCGGGTTCCGCTTCGTCGGGTTCCGCTTCGTCGCCGACTTCTCCTGTCTCTCCCTCAGCGGCTTCGGGCTGCTCGCTGGGCAGGGGGACGGGCGTGGGGGCGGAGATCTCGACGAGCTTGGCGTTCTCCTCGGCCTTCATGGCCTCGATCCAGACACTGGTGTCGAAGCTCATCTCCTGGACGCCCCGTAGCATCTCGCGGTTGGCCTCTCCGAGCTTGTTGGTACCGTGGGTATACGCAGTGAGGCAATTGCCTCCCCACAGCGACGACTGATAGGCCGCAAAGGCCGCCGCTACTGTCGCGATGCCCAGGACCACTGCCGCGATGATGTCGATGGTGCCACTCCAGTCCTTCGTTTCCGTATCTACCATAGAGCCCTCATTTGCCGTCTGATTACACAATGCTCAGGACTTCGGTACGAGCTGCCTTGGCAGCAGCGTCGACTCGATCCGCGGTCCCTATTCCCCAGGCTGCATTGATTGTCAAGGGAAGCACTCGAGCCGCAGAAGCGTCAAGAAAGTGTCGCAGAACTGCTGATATGGAATACAAACAAGGGATGGATGGCTGTCGCCGTTTTGCTTTTGTTGGACCTCAGCGTCTGAGCTCGCGCGGTAGTCCCGGCCCAAGGCGCAGCGTCTGTGCCAAGCTCCAACGGCGCAGCCGCTCTTCCGGGGGGAGCTTGGTGTCCTCGCCTTTGGCGCGTCGCGTGGTGACGAAGAGGCGGTTGCGCACCCACTGGGTCGCCCCTCCGCTCTTGACCGGAATCATGGCGAGGTCGAAGACTTGGCCAGCAACGATGGCGAGGAATAGGTCGGAGGAGACTGGGATGAGCCGAGGGTCGATGGAGATGCCAGCCGCCACCATGTCGGGCATGGCAATCATGAGGTTGTTTCCTTGTAGGCTGAGGTTCATGTCGCCCACTTGGTAGGGATCTTGATAGCGCCCCACATGCAGCGAGAAGAGCGCAGGATCCGCCACCCACTCTGGGGCCGTAGACGGTGCAGGAAGTGTGGCCAGGGTGGTGATGGCGGCGTCGATGCTGTGGTAGAAGTCGTTCCCCTGACCGCTCGAACAGATGGCGATGGCAAAGTTTTGCTCTGGCAGGATGTAGAGGAAATTCGAGAAGGAGAGCGTATTCCCCCCATGATTCCAGACGGGCATCTCGAACCAGCGTCCGTCCTCGGCTTCGTAGCCAGGGTCGAGGAACAAACCGTAGCCATAGTGCTGCAAGCCATAGGTATAGAAGGTCTTGCCGTTGGGCGCAAAGAGCTTCTGGCGGAGGCCATCGGAGAGCACGTTGTTGTCGCCATCCATCAGAAACTTCGCCCACAGCATCATCTGGCTCGGAGTGGTCCAGAGCAAGCCTGCAGGCCGCAACCACGCCGGGTCGGGCATGTCAGCCATGGCCACTGGGCCTGTGTGACCAGTCCCCAGATCGTCAGTGCCGATGCCGTAGGAGAGGGCGTAGTCGCCGTCGGCCTCGACCTCGCTCTTGCGCAGGAAGCTGCGTTCCATTCCCAAGGGGAGGAGCACGTCCTCACGCATCAGATCCGGCCACATGCGACTGTCGAGATGCTCGGTGATGGCACCTGCGAGGGAGAAGTTGGGGTTGGAGTAGTTGAAGAAGACACCCGCCGGGTTCATCAAAAAGGACTCGTTGGCAAAGGTACCGTTGGTGTAGTCCGCCAGCTCCGAATCGTCGGGCACGCCATGCCACGGACCGTCGTCATAGATGCCCGACTGCTGGCTGAGCAGATCATGCAGGGTGATGCTGTCGTCCCAGTCGGCGTTCATGGCGAACTCGAAGCCGGGTAGTGCCGCATCCAGGGTGGTCTCCAGCGCAATCTGCCCATCTTCGACCTTCTGCAGCAGCGCCACCGCGGTGAACTGCTTGGTGGTGGAGCCGATCTGCATCAGCGTATTCGGGGTTAGCGGCTCCAGACCATTCGGATCTTTGCTTCCGAAGGCCTGTGCGAAAGTGATCACCCCATTCTCCATCACCGCTACCGACACGCCATAGGCGTTGCTCGCCGCCAGGTCCTGCTGCACTGCCGCCACCAGCGGATCGAAACGTGGATCCCAAGGCTGCACGTCAGACTCGTCCTCTGCATCCTCCAGTTCTTGGTCTGCTTGCTCGTCGAGCTCTGCGTCTTGGTCGGCGAGGTCCTCCAGCTCGCTTTCGTCCTCGAGGTCTTGAAGGTCGAGCTCCTGATCCGCCAGTTCCTCGAGCTCGCTGTCGTCATCAGCATGGTCCTGGATGTCTTGCTCACCGCCTTCCTCGTCGAGCCCGTCGAGCAGCTCCAAGTCGCTCTGGGTTTCCTCATCAGGGAGGAGGTCTGGCGGCAGCTCCTCGAGCAGGTCCAGCTCACTTTGCTCGCTCTGCTCAGTCGTGTCGGCGTCAGACGTTGGCGGTGGTTTTGGATCGTCGTCACAGGCGAGGGCCAAGAAGCCCAGTACAAGTAGGATGAGCCACGGTTTCTGCATGCGATTTCTTCCTTGCCATGTATTCGCTCGAGGGGCGGATGTCGATCATCCGCACTCACGCAGCGATCGCTGCTCGCGGCGGACAGCAAGAACCGCTCCATCGCTGGCCGTTAGAACACGCACGCGGGGCGAAGCACAGCTAGCGCTTCGTCACCGCGCGGTGCACTGCAGTCGATTGAAAGAAGTCGAAAGTGTTCGCCTCCCGTTCGTCAAGACCACAATGAATCAAGTTTACGACGAAACACGCTCTTTCCGTTTACAAAAGCTCAATAGACACGCC
Source organism: Myxococcota bacterium (assembly GCA_034002465.1). Classification (GTDB taxonomy): domain Bacteria; phylum Myxococcota_A; class Bradymonadia; order UBA4248; family JAVFAO01; genus JAVFAO01. Next base: position 16,799 of record JAVFAO010000069.1, on the reverse strand, counting down.
AAGAAGCACTGGAAGGACCGCTCAATTCTTAACACCGTGAGCAATTTTCACTCCGAGAAGTGAGAAAGAATGACTAAATTGAGCATTCTATGCTCAGGTTAGTCATATTCATCAAGCAACAAGGAATGTTTGAGTAGGGAGGACCGCCGAAGGTCAAGACCGAAGGTGAGTTCGCGGTCCGGGGACTGCTTCCCTTCACCTTTCGATTGATTTTGCTTGCTGACTGAACTGAAAGTGTTGACTACCGTATGGTTTTGTTTGAATGCTCCATGCGAAAGCATCGCAGGGTGTGAGGACTGCGTTGGTCCTTGAACCAAAGCGGAGGCGTCTGCGAAGGGTCGATGCGAGCAAAAGCATCCTCGAGAGACTGCGTCGGCTGTGGTCCCGAGGGGCTCGAAGGTCTCGCGGACAGGTATTGACGCGCGAGCCAGGCCCCTTCATCTTGAAGGCGGGAATCATGCACCGCCGTCGCGACACCTCGCGAGCTTGGCGAAGGCGCTGAAGAGAGGACCAACGATGAGCCAAGATGACGAGCGCAACACCGGTTCTGGGCAAGACGGCGTCGACCTCGAGGCGCTCAAGGCCATGCAGTGGCGCAACCTCACCGCAGTGCCGACGACCGATGTCGCCGTTTCCGAGGAAGAGGACAGCGAGGACCTTCGTTCCCAACCACTGTATCAGTTTTCCCAGGCGCTGGTCGACACCTACGATATGGAGCAGGGCGAGGCCCAGCGACTTGCCTTCATCGAGCTGCTCGGTCGCATGGAGCAACTCGGCCTGGAGCTCGGCGTCTTCACTCAGGAGCCCAAAGCCGCGGGCCTCTACCTCGACCTCGTCGCGCAACACATCAACGACCTCAGCGAAGAGGATGCCCTTCGCGCCGTGCGCCTGATGTTCTTCATGACCCTCGACCACGAGCCAGAGACGACCTCGCTCATCGTCGACGCGATCAACACGGGTCATCAGGGTTTCCTGACCTTCCTCTCGCTGATGGCCGAGGCCCTGCATTGGGCACCCAAAGCGAGCGAAGCGGGTCCCAAGTTGCTGCGACTTCTGCGCAAACTCCGCAAGCAGGCCGAGGGCAGCCAGGACGAAACGCAACGCTGGCACTTGCTGCTGAAGGCGAGCACTGCGGCGTGGTGGCTACGCTTCACGCGCTGGCCCGAAGCTGTGCCCGCTCTCGAGGACGCCCTGCGCTCACGCTCCATCATGCTGCGCGCCATGGCCATGCAGACGCTCGTGACGGGCTTCCCCGACAGCCTCAGGGGCGACAAGCTGACGGCCTTGCTCGACGATGCTCTGCTCCACCCGCCCCCCAAGGCCCGCAAGGGCGGTCATTCGGCATGGGAGTATGCATCGGCTCTGGTCGAGGCTCTCGTCCTGCTGCGCCCCCCAGAGGCCCTCGCCCCGCTGCTACGCGTGTTGCGCAAAGAGACCGTGCCCATTGGCTTTTGGGGCAGTGAGCTCGATGACAGATGGGCCGCCCTAGCCCTTGCCGCCGCCTTCCCCCATCTGGCGCTCGACGCCGTCGACCGCTTGCTCGCGGATCGAGATCCGGAGCGCCGAGCTGGAGGCGTCGAGGCCGCCTTGCGCCTGCCTCCCGAGCATGCCCGAGAGCGCTTGCAACGCTGTCTGGGCGACTGCTACGCCTATGTCGACAGGAAGGCACGAGAGGGTCTGGCCAAACTCGACGGCGCCTGTCCCGAGGACTCAGCCCAAGGGCTCTTCGTAGAGCTGCTCGAGGGACCACTGTCGGCAGAGGCCCTGGAAAGCTTACAGCGCTTGCGTGGCAGCGAGTTCGAAGAGGAGTTCGTTCGCCTCTGGTCGTCGCCGCCGAGCGCCGAGTGGCTCGTGGTCCTGCTGCTCGCCCTGTCCAGGCATCCCGAGCGGATCGCGGGTCAGCGCGAGGACCTGCCCAGGGTGCAGGCTTGGCCTCAGCAGGTCCTCGCGCGGCTGCGCGCTCTCCCGGCGCCACAGCGCGACACGCTCGAAGCAAAGTTGGTGTGCGGGCTCGTGCGCTTCGTGCAGCGCTTTCCCAACGGTCTCGACGGCTTTGGGGGTGGTTTCGAAGCGGCCTTGCAGGCCGAGTCGCAGACGGCGGAGTGCTTCACCGCCGAAGCCAGGCAGCAGTTCCTCGAGACCTACCTCGGACTCCTCGCGCAGCCATGGGTCGAGCCTTTCGGCGTCCTCAGATTCGTCGGATCAAAGCAGCCCCTTCCGAGTGGAAGCCTCGAGACAGTCTGGAATCTGGCTCTCGGCGAGGCTATCGGACACTGGGGTGAGGACGGCGAGCGAGCGGCGAGGCTCGCCGCAACCTTGCTTGGAGCTCAGACCTCGCCAGCGTTCACCGAGCGCCTGCGACGCGAGCTCCCAGCCCTGCTGCGGCATCCGAGGCCGCAAGCAGTAGAGAGCGCGGTGCTGATGGCGATGGTCCAGACTGACCCCGAGCTCGGCCTCGTCTTGCTCGACTTTGCCCGTGGTTGCGACGAACCTTTCCTCGCGATGAGCTTGCTCGAGCTGCCTCAAGACGTCCGCTGTTGGCCTTCCGACGATACCCTCGACGAGAACGGACTGGCCTTTGTCCTCGCCCTGAAACGGGCTCCGCGCGCCAACCCTGACAGACTTCGGGCAAGCTGCCTGCGCGCCCTTGACGACACCGCCTGCGGCAGCGCCGCAGCCGTTGCCGCGGCCTCACTCCTGCTCTTCGACGATGCCCTCGCGCGTGACGACTCGCGCCTCGACGCCATCGCCGAGCGCGCCCATCCCGCCGTCCTGCCCCACCTCCTGCACGCCCTCACCTTGTTTGATTCTGAGGGCTTGCTCCGTCAGTTCCCGGGCAGGCTCCGCGATGAGCCGCAACAACCCATCGACTACGCGCGCCTCGCCGAGCCCCTGCGAAAGGTGTTCAGCCATGCCGATGAGCGCGTCGTCTCTTGCGCCTACACTGCGCTCTGCATCAGCTTGCCCGAGCAGGCTCGACCGTTGCTCGAGGAGCTCAGCACAGCGCATCCGTCGCCGAAAGGGCGGCGGCTGATTCGTCGCCTGCTCGGTCTCGCCAACCCGATGGACGAATACTGGTACGACCCCTGAGCCCTGCACGAGCAGGTCAACCCTTGGTGGTGGCATTCTTGAGCGGCTCGCTCTCGCGAGCCTTCGCAGCGCTGCCTGTGAGCATCGGATGCTCCCACGAGCGACACAGACTCGCGCCTCGCTTCGCTCGCATTCGTTCGCTCTCGGGCACCGACCTCTCGACAGCAACGATTTCTTGTCCATTGGGCGCTTGGCCTGTTCCCCCAACTTCTCTGGAATGTCGAGAGGATGCGTGCCCTTCGCTCACTATCGATTGCATCAGTTGCTCACGCTCCGCCACTGCTTCACGGCCAGCCTTCCTGCGTTCGGGGCGGTGTCGGTGTTCAGCAGAACATCGAACAGCTTCCTCGGCTCGGGCCGCAGCACTGCCTCCACCTTCTTCCCCACTTCGGCCCATAAGGCCTCGTCCGCAGAGAGCGCCCACTCGCCGTGCTCTGTCGCGAGAAGCAGCTCACCCTCGCGCTCCACGACAGTGCCAGAAGCCAAGATGCCGTCTTTCACGAGTCGTTGGACTTCTTCATGGTTCAGGTAGCTGATGGGTCCGAACAAGGCGCTGAGCATCGCCAGGGTCTGAGCGCGGTCCATGCCCGTGTTCCTCTGATGTCGCTCCCAGAACGTATTCCACCAATCGACGGTCTCGAAGCGAGGGCCGTCATGCTCAGTGGGACGCCCAACGCGCCCATCGACGACCAGGCTGCCAACGTAATCTGCCTCCGCGTAGACTCTCTCGATTTGGCCTGAGATGGCATCGAGGTCTTGCGGGTTCACTTCACCCGTGCTCGTGGCTTTGTAGAACTGGACGGTTACCCGGATGGGGAAGCGGGTATCGCGCTCGATGGCGAGATTGTCGATCTCGGTATACGATCCTTCGACGCGACCAGAGCTGATCGCGGCATCCTCGGTGTCCGATTTCCCCTCGGCCAGCGCCATCGGCGCAGCGGCCATCACGCTAGCCTCACACTCCTCCAATTCGAGCTCAGCCTCATGCACGAGGGGCACCTGAATGAGCATGACCATGTTGACGCCACTCTCACCGGCGGCGCTGTTGCCGTTGTCTTGGCTGGCACCGTTGTTCTGCTGGGGCAGGGGGCTGCGCACCTTCAGGTCGCTGACGCGCTCTCCTTTCAAGAGTGCCCGCTGTCCGTTCTTGTTGTGAAAGAGCCGTTGTCCCCAGGTCCCACCGCTGGCGAAGCCGTCGCGCACGTTGTCGATGATGGTTGCCGAGGAGCCTTCGGGCGTGACCAGGATGGTGAGAACCGCCGGGTGGTCTTTGTAGCTTTGGTAGTTGAACAGGACTGGGTTGAACTCGACGGCGCCGCCGCGGGGGATGGGCAGAAAGCAGGCTTGGGCGCTCACCAGCACGTGCGTGTCGCGCTCGGCGAGCAGGCTCATGTGGCCGCCAGCCCAGGACTGGTCGTCGTGCAGGTAGGCGCGCAGGTTGCCGAGCAGCTCTTTGAGGGAGACCGGCTCTAGGTCTTGACCTTTTTCGTTTCCGGTGAGCACGTAGAGGCGGTCGATGTCGATGTCACCGGTCTTGTCGGTGAAGTTGGGGTAGCGAATGACCGGCATCAGGTGCAGTTTGGTCTGCTCGTTGCGCGGGTCCATGCTTTGGACCTGGATGCTCATATCGCTGATGTTGGGGCCGACGGCCGAGCCTTCGAAGCGGCCGGTGTCCTCCCAGGTTACGTTGATGATGGAGAGGTTTTTGGCCTGGGCGAGCTGCTGGGCGGCCTGGTTGCTGACCATCTGCTCGGTGCGCTGCACCACATCGAGGAAGGCGAGGTAGTCTTGGATGGCGGTTTCGTCGGGGAGGGTGGGCTCTGACGGGGAAGGCTCTGCAGGGTTTGGGTTGTCGACCGGGGTCGGTGTAGCGACGGCGGGTCGGGGTTTGGGGCCGCGGTAGGGCGCGGTGTTGGCGAGGGTCTTGTCCCAGTCGGTGTCGACGAGCGTGCTCGGCGTCGGGGCAGGGTAGGGGGGCTGGACGTCGGCGAGGGGTGTGGTGTTCGGGACGGGCTCGGGGTCGGGTGCTGTGGTGTCGTGCTGTGCTTGGGGGCTTCCTTGTGGGGTGGGCGGGGCTTGGCAGGCGAGCACGGTGACGAGGGCTGAGCAGATTGAGATTCCGATGACTTTGCGCATGACTTTCTCCTCGAGCTGTTTGCGCAGTCGCGCACTCGCAGCAGACTGAACGCGGCCTTGGTGGCAGCGCGATGCGAGAAGCGAACAGGCACGGTAGCTTTGACCTGCGGTCCTGGCGTCACTACAGTGCTGGCGAGGAGGGTGTATGCCGCGCCTGATTTGTGTCCTGAGCCTAATTGTCTTCTTTGCCTTTGGATGCACTGACAACACCAAGCCATCCTCTGAGCTTGAGGCTTTGTCGGAGCTCTTCGGCGGCGAGGACAACGGCTATGGTGTCTGGCGCGCCGACGCCTGGGCGTTCGTCCCGTAGGTGACTGTGGAATACGCTCGGCTCTGGCCCACTCGTCAAGCGGGCTTGGCGTTCGTTGTGTCCAAACTCAACGTCTGTGTTTCGTGCTCTTCGAGCTGTCCCGGAGGATCCATGCGCCTTTACCTCGTTCCCGTCTTCTGCAGCGCTCTCTTGATCCTGTCCTGCGCCACTGCACCCACCATTCCAGAGGCTCCAGAGGAGCCTGAACCTGCTTCCATGAACTTCGAGCTCAACGGCAGCCGCTGGCTCATCGACCTGCCCGAGGCACGCGTCTCCACCAAATATGGCGGGGTCAAGCTCGACTGGGGCGATCGCACGAGCACTTGGGTCAGCTACTACGAGGATGGAGCAGGTCCCATCGACCTCGACAACGCCCTCTCCATCATGGAGGAGCTGGGAGAGGTCGAGGTCCTCTTCCAGGTCGAGCGCAGTGGCGCCCTCGCCTACGAGCTCGTGGCGCGAACCGAAGGCAAGGTCGAGGGCGAGCGGCTCATCGATGCTCCCAATGAGGCGGGAGCATCGGTCTTGTGTTCGTTCGTGATGCCCGAAGATGCGTCACCTGCTCAGTGGAGAGAGGCCCTCGAGGTGTGCCGTGGTCTACGGCCAGAACGCTAGCGTCTTCTTGATTCTGCTCGCTGCATTTCCTATGCTTGGCTCGGCTGTCTCAGCGCTTGGAGAGCAAGCTTTCAGTTTCGCTGATCCATGAGGTTTGGCATGCACCACTTGGCACCATCATCATCGACAGGGAGAGGAAAGCGATGGCTCCTTCTTCTGACCTGCCTCTCCCTCGTCAGCGCGCTGTCGTGGCCAACGCGCATCGTGGCGAGGCCGGACATGTCCATCGCGCCAGATCTGGGACCGATTTGCTATCCCCCGGTTCATGTGCTGGCTGAACAGACGCTGTTCGTGCACCAAGACATGCCTCTGGTGATCCCCGTCACCATCGACGACCTCGCCACAATTCAGGAGCAGGCCTCCGAGCTCGTGACCGTCATGAACGACGGTTTGGCATTGTTCACCGGGACGACAAGCATCTGGGTCAACCCAGTGGGTGGAACAACCCACGCGTTGGTTTGGACGCCCGCTCAGCCACTCGAGCCGGGAAGCTACGATGTGACGGTTGCGACCACCGACGACAGCCTGATGTGCGACTCTTTTGAAAGCAGATTGCTGAAAGTTCTCGACGAAGAGCTGGGTGAATGGCCCCAGGTTCGCTTGTCTGAGATTCGCGTGGTCGAGGAGGCTGTCACGCAAAACGTCTGCTGCCCCACCGGCGAGAGGCTCTGCGTTGGGGACCTCTGTCGTGGTTGTATCCAAGGCATCGTCGACTACCAGCTCGAGATGAGCTACATGTTCACCAACCCTGGGGCTATGCAGTATACGTACTTCGAAGTCGTCGACCTCAACAGTTGCCATCGCCACGCGCCACCTTTCAACGAAGAACAGCAGTACTATAGCAACGTGGTCCAAGCCTTCAGCGGCGAAGAATGTGTCACCGTGGTCGCCACCTCGATCGCCGACGGCAGGCAGTCCACGGTCACGCGCTGCATCAATTCTGACGACATCGTCCGCATCGAGCACGAACCCTTCCTCACTGAATCCGCATGCGTTCCAGTGGAGGACGATGAGGAACTCATGGACGCCCTGGACACCAGCGATTTCGGCAGTAGCGACGATGACTGTTCCTGCAGCATCCATGCATCAGCCCAAGACAGCTCGCACTCTACCATGGGCGCGATACTGCTCATGCTGCTGCTTGGCCTCTGCGTTCGTCGGCACAAGCCCTCAGTGTGAATCGATGCGAGCACTGCCGCGTCGAGCCAGCCAGTGTAGCCCAAAGCTCAACCCAAATACGCCGAGCCCCATCAGCGGATAGAAACTCGCCACGCTGAGCTTGTCAGAGCCTGCCAGTGCTCGGTAGAGCTGCGCTGCAATGACGCCGATGCTGACCAGCAGAAAGAGGAGCGGCAAGTACGGATAGAGGGTTGCGCGGTAGGGCGCGTCGTCACCATCTCTGCGCCGGAGCTTGAACAGCGCCAACATGGTCAACGCGCTCATCAGCAGCATCGCCACGCTGGTGAGCTCCAGCAAAATCTGGAAGCTGCCGGTGAGCACGAAGACGATGGCCAGCGCCGCCAGCAACAAAAGGCTGCGGTGCGGTGTGCCCCAGCGAGGGTGCAGCTCTGCGAGCCAGGAACGCGGCGCCTCGTCATGGACATTGCCTCGCTCGTCGTCGAGGGCCATCGCCCAGCCCACGCGCCCGCCCGCCAAGATCGTGGCGTTCACCGAGCCCAAGAGCGCCAGCGCGATCAGCGCCGTCACCCAGAACGCGGCGCGTCCCCCACCCAGTATCTGCGCCGTGGCCGTACCTGCCTCGAAGGCCCGCGGCAAGGCATCGATACCCAGGACATACAAAAATGCTCCCGCCATCAGCAGGTAGAGCAGCGTGATGAGCACCGTTCCGCCAAGCAGAGACAAGGGGATTGTGCGTTTAGGCTGGCGAAGCTCTCCGCCGACGTAGGCAATGGCGTTCCAGCCTGCAAAGGCAAAGTAAACCGCCAAGAGGGCGCGTCCGAAAGCGATGACCGGCTCCTCCACGGGAGGCGGCTGTGCGGGCGCAGCTGCAGGCTCCACGAAGGCGAAGATGTAGAGCGCCATCGCTGCGAAGAAGAGCACCGGCAGCGCGGTGAGCACGAGCTGGGCGGCCGTCGAGAGCCGAGTGCCCAGGATGTTGAGCACCGTCAGCAGCACGATCAGCGCGACCCCGATGGCCCGCGCCTGGGTGAGCTGGAGCCAGGTGATGCCAAAAAGCGAGACAGAAAACAAGCTCTCATCAGGGCTCAGCTCCAGCCAAGGCGCCAGCAGCACTGGGGCTTGGAACTGCCCGATGGGAACCGCCATGGTCGCCACGGAGCCAGCAAAGACGCCGACGAAGAGCAGCCAACCTGCGGCAAATGAGAGGGAGGGGCCGAAGGCGTGGCGCAGTAAGACGTAGTCGCCGCCTGCCCGCGGAAAGCGCGTGCCGAGCTCGGCGTAGGCGACGGCACCAGCGAAGGCGATGAGCCCGCAGACGAGCCAAACGGCCAGGTAGCCCCAGGTCGACGGCAGCTGGGTGGCGACCTGTGCTGGGCTGAGAAAGATACCAATCCCCAGCATCGAGCCCACGACGATGGCGAGCGCGCCAGCACTGCCGATGACACGTCCTGCTTCTTCGGGGTGGTTGGTGTCGTGAGCCACTGTGAAGCCAGAATCAGCGCTTGCCAACGATCAGGTATTGCCGTTCCAAGGCGAGCGGGTGAATCGAGGCGTCGAAGCCACCCGCGCGCAGCTCCTCGAGCACTACCTCCGGCGGAAGCCTGTGCTCCAGCGGAGGTCCCATGGGAGAGTCCTCAAGGAAATCGACAATCCATACGCTGCCGCCGGGACGTAGTCTCTCGAAGAGGTGCTGAGAATAGCTGCCACGGTTCGGAATATGGTGCCAGACGTTGACCGACAGAATACGGTCGACGCTCTGCTCCTGCAGCCCGGAGCTGCTCGCGTCGGCTTGCACTGTGGTGACGTTGCTCAGCCCTGCAGCTTGCATCTGCTTGTCGATGTAGGAGAGCATCGAGGACTCGGTGTCGATGGCGAAGACCTCGCCCTCGGGGCCGACGGCAGCGCTCAGGAAAGGCAAAAAGTAGCCAGTACCCGCGCCGAGATCGGCAACCTTCATCGCGCCTTCGAGCTCCATCGCGTCGATGATCGCCTGTGGCTGTTGCCAGGCATCGCGCTCGGGCGCGTTCCAGCGCTCGGCATAGGACTCTGGATCCTCGAAGCGGTGCTCTTGGTGACCAGAATGCCCAGAGTGTTCGTCGTGGCTCATGGGGGGCTCTTTGGGGTGGTGCTCGTCGGCTTGCGCGGCACTGCGGCAGGCCATTGAGATGCCCGCCAATGTAAGGAATACGATCGAAAGTGAGCGAAGGGCACGCATCCTCGCGCCATTCCGAAGGAATTGTCGCTGGCGCGAGGTCGGTGCTCGAGAGCGAACGAATGCGAATAGCAGGGTAACGCGATGGCTCATGTCAGCGCTCCAGTGCCCAGGCTGCCAGCCTGGGGCACCGGCTATCTAACACAGAATGTGCGCTCGGCAAGGGGAGGCATTGGCGGCGCAGGACAAAACGTGGGGCCGGCTTCCAGGCGGTCGACCGGGCTTCAGGATTGGCCGGCGAGCCGCCAGCGGGGCCAGAGTGGGTCGAGCGCAGGACCGAAGCTTCGGTTGACCTTGGATTCGAGGTCTCACGCAGAGACGCAGAGTCGCAGAGTCGCAAAGGCAGCGATGGGCAGGGCCTCGTTCCTCGTTCCTCGGCGGTGGGCAACGCAGGACAAAACGTGGGGCCGGCTTCCAGCCGGCCGACCGGGCTTCAGGATTGGCCGGCGAGCCGCCAGCGGGGCCAGAGTGGGTCGAGCGCAGGACCGAAGCTTCGGTTGACCTTGGATTCGAGGTCTCACGCAGAGACGCAGAGTCGCAGAGTCGCAAA
>JAVFAO010000069.1:0-6736 GCA_034002465.1 Myxococcota bacterium | reverse complement strand
CGACCGGGCTTCAGGATTGGCCGGCGAGCCGCCAGCGGGGCCAGAGTGGGTCGAGCGCAGGACCGAAGCTTCGGTTGACCTTGGATTCGAGGTCTCACGCAGAGACGCAGAGTCGCAGAGTCGCAAAGGCAGCGATGGGCATGGCCTCGTTCCTCGTTCCTCCGCGGTGGGCAGCGCAGGACAAAACGTCAAAGCCGAGCTCGCTACGGTTGCCAGTCCTTGCCTGATGCTCATCTCTGTGTCACATGCCCTCGCCCGTGCCGTTGGGGCCGCGCCCTGACGGGGGCCAAGGCTTGCCTGCGTCCGGCGTAGCAGATGAGATGAGTGATGGCTGTCATGAATGAACAAGAATGTGAGAATGCCGAGCGCTCGGTTGAGTCGCTCGCGCAGCAGCCTGTGAGCTGGCGTGTGGTGTCACGGCTCGCCTGGCCCATCATGGTGTCGATGCTGTCGCACACGGTGATGACCGTCGCCGACACGATGTGGGTCGGGCGTCTCGGGATGATCCCCCTCGCCGCCGTCGGCTTCGCTGGCATGATGACCTTCCTTATCGCTTCGTTCGGCATGGGGCTGATGAACGGCGTGCGGGTCACCGTGTCGCAGCGTGTCGGTGCGGGTGACGAGGAGTCGGCGGCCCGTCTGGCCTGGCAGGGGGTGTACCTGGCGCTCACGGTCGGTTCGCTCGCGGTCGCGCTGTTCCCCTTTGGGCCGGAGCTGATGGAGCTGACTGGCGCGACGCAGGCCGTGCAGCAGCAGGCGGTTCCGTACTTTGGCGTGCGGGTCTTGGGCTCCCCGGTGATTTTTCTCTTGGCCGGGATGAGCGCCTTCTTTCAGGGCCGAGGAGACACGCGCACCCCCATGATCGCTGCGCTCGCCGCAAACCTCGGCAACGTGGCCTTGGACCCCTTGTTCATCTTCGGGCTGGGTCCCTGGGACGGTTTGGGGGTGGCGGGCGCGGCCTGGGCGAGCAATTTATGCGAGACAATGGCCACGGCGTGGCTGTTCTGGAGATTCGTGCGGGTCGTGCCGAGCGTTCCGCGTCGCTTGTCGTGGCCGCTGCTGCGAGAGCTCTGGCGAGTAGGTTTCCCGATGGGCGGGCGCTGGGCGCTGGAGGTGGCCGCGTGGGTGATCTTTGGGTCGGTCTTGGCGCGGGTCGGGGACGCGGAGCTGGCGGCGCACGTGATCGTGGTGCGCATCATCAGCGTCAGCTTCATGCCAGGCTATGCGATCGGTGAGGCAGCATCGGTGCTTGCCGGACAGGCCGTTGGCGCCAAACGCTGGGAGGGAGTGTTCGAGGCGCATCGGGTGGCGACCGCCCTGGCTGTGGCGCTGATGTTTCTGTGTGGCGTGGCATTCGTGTCGATTCCAGGTTTGTTGGTGCTTCCCTTCGGGGCCGAAGGGGAGGTGGAGGCGCTGGTTCGGGACCTGCTGCTGCTCGCGGCTGCTTTCCAGATTTTCGACGCGGTCGCCATGGTCAGCCAGTCGACGATCAATGGCATGGGTCACACGCGTTTCGTGGCGGTGACAGCTGTGGCGGTGAGCTGGCTGGTGAAGCTACCTCTGGGCTGGGGGCTGGCGATTCCAATGGGGATGGGGGCGCTGGGCGCGTGGCTGGGCTTGACCGCGGAGCTGGTGTTGATCGCCCTGATTTCGCTGGCTTTCTTGCGCTATCAGCGGCGCAAGCTAGGGGTAGGCAAGGCGGGGCGAGCAGAGCCTCCCTGCCCTGATGGGGAGCCGGTAGAGTCAGCGCGCCCGACGCTCGAGCTTGCTGTTGTCGATGCTCGAGTGACCTGAAGGCCAAGCTCAGTGAGCGCCGGGGTGCCAGTTTCTCTCTGTTCTCGCTGCCTCAGTAGCAGCGACGTAGGACAGCACGCTACATCTCTTCTCCTTCAGGAGAGAAGAAACGCCACTTCCCGCTCTGCTCGCCGTGCTCGAATTCACCCTCGGCCTTCAAGACCCCGTTCTCCCACCACGCCTTCCAGGGGCCATGAAGCTGGTCATCGAGGAAGAAACCAGTGGTCTGACGCTGCCCTTGCAGACTCCACATCAACCACGGCCCCTGGCGTCGCCCTTGCTCGTCCACACAGGAGTCCCGAATGCCTTCGTCGAGCACCTCGTTCATGCGCCGAAGACCGTCGGGACAGACCAGCTTCCCCTGCTGCACCACCGCTTCCTCAAAGCTCGGGGCGCTGGGCGGCGTTTGCCCCTGGCTGGCCCTCGCAGAGGGTGCCGCTGCCTTGGGGCTCAGCGCCTGCTCACTTTCGCAGGACACCAAGACCAGAACCCACGACAAAAACCATCCGCGAATCAAGCACATCCCGACCTCGGCTCCCGAAGCGCAGGCGCTCGAATGCCTGCAGCCCGCTGATTCTACGCCGAGCTGGCCGCTGCCGCTACAGCCGTACTGTCATCGCACGCCAAGGCTGTAAGCTCCGCCCCGTCGCTGCGATATCACGCTGGTTCAGGGAGCAGAGCGTGTCCATGACGAAAAGGGGAAGCATCATGTCTAGCCATTCCAACGCACAGCTCGACCGCTTTCGCAGACCAACACGCCAGGCGCTGCGTCATCACTTCGTATTCATGAGCGTTGCGCTTCTTCTCTGGATGGGGCTCGTGAAGCCGATTCGGGCTGGGGCGTCACTGGAGGATGTGCTCAGTGACACGGAGCTCTTGCTGCGCCTCTCCTATGACGTCCTGGTCATCACCGTCCTGGAAGCTGACGATGGCAGCCCGACCGCTGGCCAGCCACCGCAGACCAAGGTGCGGGTCGACGAGGTGCTGCGCGGTGCGCAAAAAGCTGGAGATACCCTCACGGCGGTGTGGGAAGCGCAGGGCCATGACGTCGACTGGGGTGGTGCCGAAGCTGAGGAGCTGATCGCAAAGTGGGCCGCACAGCCGGTCTCGTCACCTCAGGTCGATAGTAAGTGGCTGGTCATCGGTTCCTCACGTGATGGCGTTTGGCGGGTCTCACAGCGACTGCGTTCTCCGTATTCCGAGGCGAGACGTCTCGAGCTGCTCGATATGCTCGAAAACGGTGCGGATAGGCTCGAGAAAGAGCGCATCGCAGAGGAGAAGGCGCGCTTGGAGCTCGCCACGAGCTATGAGCAGGAGCGCGTCGCGTCGGCACAGCTCGAGCTGCTCGCGAGCAAGGCGGACCTGATCGTCGTCGGGCGCATTCTCGAGGTGCCCAGCGGCGACTTTGGCCCAGGTGTCTGCGTGCTGAGCACCGATGAAGTGCTCAAGGACCACGCCGCGAGGCAGCAGACCTCGCTGGTCGTCATCCAGGGTGGATGGCGGAATAGTGAGACCCAAATCCTCTTCCTCTGCCACGGGATGCCTGAGGTAGGGGCGGCGGCGATCAACGCCTTCGAGCTCTGCGACAGCCGACACGGCTATCTGCCTGCGGACGAAACCCGCCTCGACAGTCTGAGGCGATTGCTCGACTGACCCAGGACGCGAGTACAACCTTGCTCACTCCACGACCACGGCCAGCACCCGCACGATTTTCCTGGGTGCAGGCTCGACCCGCAGCGGCAGCATCGCGTGGATGCCTTCCTGGCTGGCAAACGCAAAGAACTGCCAAGGCCAGGCGGGGGAGCATCTGTCAACGATGCTCTTGTCAGCAGTGAGCACGTCCACGGGCTGATCGACCCGCGCATCATCTAGCGTTTCCCCATCGTGGCCAACCAGCGGCAGCCAGGCGCGCAGGAAATGCTCTGTCTCCAGCGCCGTCAAGCCATGCGCTGTGAGCTCAGCGCGAAGCTCCTTGGCGAAGACCCCAATCTCCGAGGTGTCGACCTTGGTTCCGCTCTCGATGGGGACCGAAACACCCGCCTCCAGCCGCGCAAAGCGTCGAAGCTGCGCGCCATCCCAGAGCCAGACCGGAGCGAGGGCGTGGCTTCCATGGTGCACAATCTCGTCGCCGCGCCGCTCCAGCGGTACGCTGCCCACTGTAGCCGCACGGGTGTTGTACAGCAGCACGGGGGTTCGAACACCATGCGCGAGCATACAGCTTGGTGCGCTGTCGAGCCATGTGGGGAGCTCCGAAGCCTCGCAGCTCATGGTGTCGCCCAGGTTTTGACAGGCCGCGCCGTCGGTTTTGGGGGCGCTGCTGGCATCGCAGCCTCCCCGCAGTACCTGCACCCCCTTCCATAGGTAGCGTGAACCATGGGTTGGCTGCGCACCCGCCTCGGGCGTGGGCCAAATCTCCCGCACCACGCCATCATTCATGCCGACTTCCACGTCGAGGAGAATGCTGTCGTCGAAGCTGGGGCCCGGATGGAAATAGATGACCGGTTTATCGACGGTCACCGGGTCCAGCTTCACCTTCGGGATGGGATTGCGCTTCTTGGGCTTGCCATCCGCAGGCTTGGGGGGCTGCTCGTCGGTGCAGGCGCTGCTGCGGACCACCGCAGCCTGCTCGGCTTGGTAGCGAATCAGACCCCACTCGTGCAGCTCCATATCGGCCGTGGCCTCTGTCGGCACAGGCTCGCTTTCCTCGAGCAGAGCATCTTCGGGGCTGCTCGCCTCGACCTTGGGCTGCTCTGGGGCGCCAGGGCGAGCGTCCTCTTTGGGCTGGCAGCTCCAAGCGAGCAGCGCCAAGGCAAACAGCATCAACGATGATCTCATGTCATACCCTCATGCTCTGGTGCTGGGTCGCTGAGCTCGCCTTCACTTCGGGCGATCGCGACGGCTCCACACGAATCCGAGAAGATGTTGACGGCGGTTCGACACATGTCGAGCGGCCAGCTTCCATCGCCAGAACGCCCAGCGCGGCGGAGGGGCAGCGATTCGCTTGTCCAATCCCCCTGACACGCGTCGCACCTCCTGAAGCGATGCTATCAGCACTCCGCAAGCTTGAAAACGCCTGCGAGCGACCGGTCTGACACAGAATCCGTGGAGCTTTGCGTCTTCATGACTGTCTTGTACAGGTCCGGCGCATGCCGACGCTCGAGACGGACGTCGTCTTCAGTTCGCCATCGCCCTCTCGACAGAGTCGAAAGACCTGCTCAGGGCACAGAGAGAACCCACTCGTCGAGCGACGGCTGGTAGAACCAATGCTGCTCAGTGACGGTCTCCTCACCGTCGCCCATGGGATCCCAGTCGACGCGGGTGACGGTGATGTCGTCGTGGCCGTCGCGGTCGAGGTCACGCAGCTCGAAGTCGCTTCGATAGCTCTCCTCGATGGGGTGCTCTTGCCGCATGGAGAGCTCGAACACGGTGTTCAATTGCATTGGCTCGCTCTCGGGCACCGACCCCGCTCGATGACTCGTGGGGATGGAGTGTCCTTCGCTCGCCTGCAATTCCGCATCGAGGATCAGCAGCCTGCTTTCCTGACGCGCTCCAGTGGCGGGCATGACGAAGTGATCGTCGTAGCTGAGCTCGAGCAGGAGCTCCGACCGACCGTCGGCGTCGAGGTCGTCCACCCGCAGCGACGGCGACAGCGAGCACAGGTTGGGTCCGACAGGCAATCGCTGGAGCTGGAGAAAACCGTCTCCATCGGTGGTGTAGACCGCAAGGATCAGGTCTTCACAGGGCGTCTGGTTGCTGTCCAGGTATTCTTCGGGGCCTTCGATGATCGCATCGCAGCTCTGCTCTGCTTCGATCCGCTCCCAGCCGCTGTCATCATCCTCCGGACCCAGCTCGGCGTAGCATTCCTCACGCGCCTGCTCGATGCGGGCCAGGATTTCTGCCTCTTCACCGGCGCGACGGCGCTGCTCCCACCATTCGTCGAAAGGGGAGACTGTGTACATCACCAGCAGATGCTCTGCATCGAGCCAGGCCGCCTCCAAGGTCGAAGGCACGAGGAGCTGCTCTTGCGCAATCAGCGCGAGGAGGGTCGCCTCGTCGGGCAACGCGCCAGGCTCGGCCAGCGCAGCAGCAGTCGATGCAATCGGCTGTGGTTCCGGCTTGGGTGGCGCAGAACTACACGCCGAGACGAGGAGAAGCACGACTGCGGTCAGGAGCTTTGACCGCCGGTCCATCCGACGCGCTTCCATTGGAGGCTGAGCGGATGGCGGTCGCTTAGCATAGCCATCGTAGACCCCAAATCGCTGCTGAAACATGGATCGAGCCCGCTCGTGAGGGTGAAGCAGCTCGGCCCCTTGGCCGAGCATCCACATCTGGCGCTGCTTTTCCTGGATCGTCAAGGCTGAGCACCACGCAATTCGGTTCGCGTCATGCTGTGGACCACGAATGCTCAGCGTGTTCGAGTGCAGTGCCAGCCAGCCTTCTGGAAGTCAAAAAGCTTTGCCGGTGGGTGTCGATAAGCCTCTTGGAAGTCAAAAAGCTTCGAAAGTGGGTGTCGACAGGCCTGTTGGAAGTCAAAAAGCTTCGCCGGTGGGTGTCGATAAGCCTCTTGGAAGTCAAAAAGCTTCGAAAGTGGGTGTCGATAAGCCTCTTGGAAGTCAAAAAGCTTCGCAAGTGGGTGTCGATAAGCCTCTTGGAAGTCAAAAAGCTTGGCAAGTGGGTGTCGGCCAGCCTTCAGGAAGTGACAAGTAGGGGCGCGATTCATCGCGCCGCCCAACCGTTGCCCTAAGCTCACTTGCCACAGTAGGCCTCGGGGGCGAGCGGCCGGTCGCCCTGACGAGGAAAGCACAATCGACGGAAAACGTCGTAGTGGCGAGCGGCCGGTCGCCCTCACCAAGTCTGTGCTACGCTTTCATCGAAGGAAGTCAGGAACCGACAGCAAGAATCAATCGTGGGCGAGCGGCCGCTCGCCCCTACTTGGAGGAGC
>JAVFAO010000068.1:10330-23214 GCA_034002465.1 Myxococcota bacterium | reverse complement strand
CAGAAGGGGCGATGCTTCTCTGGTGGCGTAGGGATTGGCAAGACGCACCTGCTGGTGGGGGAGCTGCGTTACCTCACCCTCGAGAAGGGTATTCCATGCAGGTACGTGGAGTTCACGCATCTTCTTGCGGAGCTACGTCGCTCCTATTCGGAGAATCGTTCTGAGTCCGAGATCCTAGGTCCGCTCGCCGAGGTGCCGGTGCTCGCCATCGATGAGTTGGGAAAGGGGCGCTGCAACGAGTTCGAGCTGCGCATCGTGGATGAGCTCATCAGCCGTCGCTACAACGACTCCTCTTTGACCACGCTCTTTGCGACCAACTATTATCCGTCAGCGGTGCTGCGAAGCCGCAGCGAAGGCGGCCAGGTCGAGAGCCTGGCTGACAGGATAGGTGAGCGTTCGGAGAGCCGCATCTACGAGCTCTGTGAGTTCATTTTCCTGGATGGAAGCGATCAGCGGCTGGCTCAATTCCGCGGGTGGCCTCGCGACTCGTCATGAAAACGGGCGAACGCTTGGACTCGATATCATTGGGGGCGCGGCTGTCTTGACCTTGCTTTGGGCTGCGAGGGGATTAGGGGAAGGCTGTTGGCCTTTTGGTAGGGCCGTGTCCATCTTGTTTTCCTGAGGGGAGGAGTCGCGTCATGCAAGCCAGTTCGGACATCCAGCCACAGATCGATGCTTTTCTTGCTGAAGCAGCCTTCGCGGTAGCGGGCGCTTCCACGGATCGCAGCAAGTACGGCAACAAGGTTTTGCGCTGCTATCAGCAGCATGGGCGCAAGGTCGTGCCTATCAACCCCAAGGAAGAAGCAGTGGAAGGGCTGACGGCGGTCGCCGATGTGGCGTCTCTGCCCGCAGAGGTGAGCGCGATTTCACTGGTGACGCCCCCGAAGGTGACCCGCGCTGTGGTGAAAGCGGCTCTGGAGCGGGGGATTCGGCAGTTCTGGATGCAGCCAGGAGCAGAGGACGATGAAGCGATTGCCCTCGCTCAGGCGGCAGGTGCCAACGTCTTGCATTCCGGACCGTGTCTTCTGGTGGTTTTGGGCTATCGCGACTAGCTGCTCAAGCAGCAGTCGAAGGCGATGAGTCGTGTCGCAAGTGAGCGAAGCGAGCGAATGCAAGCGCTGATTCTGGGGCTCTGCCCCAGACCCCGCCAAAGGGCTGCGCCCTTTGGAATCCCTTTTGATTTCTGTTGCAGGCGGAGCAAGAATCATGGCGACCAAGGAGCTTGCATCGGTTCGTGGAGCCGCCGTTGGTGCAGGGGTGCTGCGGCGTGGGCTCGGCAGGTGCCTTCTCAGCTTGGCCGCTTGCCTGCTTTGGGTCACCGCCGGCGGATGTAGCGCAAGCGAAGAGCACGCTCCGCAAGTCGAGCCAGTGCAGGGCACCGAGGAGCTGCCAAGCGGGGAGGATGTGTCTGCGGCCTCAGCCTTGCCCACCACCGATTTGCCTCCAAGTCCTGGGCTCTTCGTGGTGCATGACAAGAGCTTGGATGCCATCCCCGAGGGTGATGGCAGCGCCCTTCAGGTGACCAACGCCGAGCGCGGCTTTGGCTTCGAACGGCCTGCTGGCCCCGTGCTCTTCGAGGCCAAGCCATTGTTCGTCCTGTGGGCAAGCCCGACACAGGGCTCGACCTTGCGGCTGACCCGCTTCGAGTCTGAGGTGATCCTTCCGGAGTTCTGGTGGGAGGACGTGAGCAGAGGCTACTTTGCCTTCCTGGCACACAGCAATGTGCGCATGCTCGTCGAGCCTGATCCCGCGCTTCCCTACGTGTTCCGGCTGCAACCTGTGAACCCCTTGAGCCCTGGGAGCTACGTGTTGCACGACGGGGACCTGTTGCGCGCGCGGCAACGGGACGAGGTGGGAGCCTTTTTCCCCTTCCGTATCGAGCGGACCCATCAGGACACCGATCCCTGGGCCGCTTTCGGAGCTGCACAGGGCTGTTTGCGGGAGATTGAGCAGGCCTTTCTCGACGCCCACCAAGCCGAGGCGGTGACCCAGACGGCCCGCTTCGACACAAAGAGCTTCTCCTCCAATCACGCTGCGCGTTTGCGTCATTGTGCTGGTCGCGTGCAGGCCTCGCTGCTCGCCGCCGATGATCCCGTGCATCGGCAGCGTTGTCGACTCGTGCTGCTGACGCTCTGGTCGTTTGCGCATGCGCTGCCGTGGGAGCACGTCAAGCAGCTACGGCAGGCTTTCGAGCACACCAACCCGCTCGCGCCATTGCTCTTCGAGTGGGCCGAGCTGCAGGCGTTGCAGGAAGCCGTCGAGGGTCGGCGAGCGGTGCTGCGTGGCGAGCTTCAGGAGGCGGCGCTTCATGCCCGAAGACTCTCGATGCTCTATGCGGATCAATGGGCAGCGGACCTTCCGGAGGGTCGCTTGGAGAGTCTCGAGAGACTGCTCTGGCTGCCCTTCTTCATTGATCCCGAGTGGTCGGCGTCGCGGGATGTGGCGGAGCGTCTCTTTGCTTCTGTGGAGGTCTTCGAGGCCGCCTTTGTGGCGATTGCCGCCCACCGCGTTCAACGCCTGCAGCGTTTGGCCGATTTCTATCCCCAGCCTAGTTCGCAGACGCAGGTGGCCGCCTTGGTCCGAGGGCTTTCGCCCGAGTTGTTGGGGCTTGCCGAGGGGATCTCGCCGGAGCGGGCGGGTGATCGCAGGCTGTACCTGTCTCCCACCTTCTCTGACAGCGCTGCGACCCCCGACCCCAAGCTCGAGGAGGCGGTTGGGGAGTGGATTCGCTCGCGGCGAAAGGCGTTGCTCAAGTGTCTCGATGAGTACGGGAGACGCAAGGCCATGAACGCTCAGGGACTCTTTTTGGTGCGTATCCAGATGAGTACGGGTTTCTTTGGTCCGAATACGAAGGTGCTTGCCGAGCCGCTCCGCCTCTTCGATGGTGTTGCCCCCAGTTTCGGCGATGAGCCCCTGTTTCGCTGCGTGCAGGAGCATGCCCTCAGCGACGCGTCCAAGCTCAACGTCGGGACAGAGGCGAGCTTCGTGCTCGCCGTTGGTTACAACGGCGATCCCGGCGACACCTCGGTCTATCGCTGAATCTGTTGTTGAAACGCGCATGGGCCTTGACAAGCTTGGCTCGAGGTGGCGTCATGCTGTGTCCATGGATGCGGACGCGGTCTGCGCTCGCCTTTGGTCAAGGGAGAAAGCATGCAAGCCCAGGGCAAACTGAGCTACTATTGTCCTCACTGTGGAGAGAAGCTCTCTCTCCTTGATGGCACTCTCATCAAGATGGCGGCGCGTCTGCATGCGCCGACCTTCACGCTCGAGACCATGGTGTATGTGCCGGCGCAGCTTGGGCAATCGGGTATCGTCGTGGATCCGTCGATCACCTTGAAGGAAGGCGCCAAGTTTGAGCTCGAGTGCTGCAATCCTGTGTGTCGCCACCCCCTGGCCACGCACTACAACGACGAGCTCGCCGAGATCAGGATGCAGGACGAGACGGGCCGCGATTTTCGGGTTGTCTTCAACACGGTCTACGGCAAGAACAGCACCTTCGTCATCGATGTGCAGGCGCGGGAGTTGGTGGGCAGCTTTGGCGAGTCCAGTGCGTCCGTGTTTGGGGATACCCACGAAAGAGAGCGAAACTTCTTTGGCGAGTGAGCACTGACGCCGCTGCGTCCGTCAGCCGAGCCAACCCTCTGGCAGCCCTTCTGTCGCTGCCACCGCCTCGCTCTGCTCCTCCGCCGAGAAGGGCAGGGTGATGCGCACGGTCGTGCCTTCACCTTGGATGGATTCGAGGCGCAGGCTTCCCCGATGCGCTTCGACGATCTTGCGGGTCAAGGCGAGCCCGAGTCCAGTCCCCTTCTCTCTGGTGGTGAAGAAGGGGCGCTCGACGCGTTCGAGCATGTCTGGGGCGATGCCGCAGCCATCATCGCTGACCTCGATCAGCCGCTCATCGTCGTTGAGAGCGCTGATGAGCAGGCGGACGCGTTGGCCAGGGGAGCAGGCCTGTACGGCGTTGCGAAGCAGGTTGAGCAGGACTCTCTTGAGCCGGTCCCGGTCGCCATAGAGCGAGGTGTCTTGGTCAACCTTCGCGACGAAGTCGAGCTCGGCATGCTGCACGTCGGCATTCATGAGCTGTTCGAGCTCTGCGGCGAAGCGAGAAGCGTCGAAGACCGAGAAGCGCAGATTCCCCTTGCGAGCGAAGTCCAAGAATTCTCCGACGACACGACTCAAGTAGCCAATCTCTTTTTGGACGCGGCTAACGTGCTGGCGTCGCGGGTCGTCTTTCTCGAGATCGTCGTCGAGTAAACCCAAGAAGAGCTCGATGCCTCCGAGTGGATTGCGGATTTCGTGGGCGATGCCAGCGAGCATCATCTGCATTTCTTCGTCGCGACTGGAGAGGGCTTGTCTCATGTGATCGAGCTCGAGCTCGAGCTCTCCAAGCTCGTCTCCCCTGCTTTGAAGCAGAGGTTCGCTGAGGTTGCCCTCTCCGATCCGGCGTGCGCCATCGCGCAGCCTCGCGACCACCGATTCGAGGCGCCTTGCGACGAACCATGCGGTCGCGGTGACGAGGACTAGGGTGATGGCGACGAGCAAGAGGAGTTGTTGGCGAAAAGACTGGAGCTCAGAAAACTGCTCGCTGCTTCCTTCGACGCCAATGATGGCGATGATGTCGTCGCCGAGGCGGATCGGGGCGTAGGCGTACTTGTAGGGCGTCCCGTTCTCGTCAGTATACAGAACGCTGGCGCGACTATGGCCTTGGGCGACGTCGTTGAGTTCAATGGAATCGGCTTCGATTTCGTAGTATCTGGAGCCAAACGGGACATCTTCTCGGGTGTCGATGATGCTCGTTAGATCGCCTGGTTTGAATACGAAAATGCGTCGCGCTCCAGTTTCCTCGGCGACCGCTTGGATCCGTTTCTGGAGGGTTGCACGGGAGCGTTGGTCTTGCTCATCGACGCGGGCGAGCAGCTCACTGAAGTAGCCTCCGAGCATGGCACGGGAGCTGTGGGCAATGGTGATGAGCCGCTGCGAGAGCTGCTGTTCGAAAGACAAGCGCGCGACGTGATCCGAAAGCAACGCCATTGCAGCAAGGGCAATGGCCGTCGGCAGTAGGAAGGAGAGCGCGAGTCTGTGAGCGAGCTTAACGCGGACAGGCAAGGTTTTGCCCATCGATGGGATGCTTAGTCGGCGTCGACGGGGGCAGGTCGATTCCAGGAGTTTCCGTTTCCGGCGTCAGGCGCAGAGAGGTTTTGATCCTGGAGCAGCCAGGGAGAGCTGGGCTCGGCGGCGGCTTCGGTGACGGAGCGTACGCGGCGTTTGTCGCTCTCTTCAGCCTCTCCAGTTCCTGTGAACAGGATGGAGAGCACGAGGCTGGTGGCGACGACGAGCAGGACGATCAGGTAGGCGAAACGGAAAGAGTGTTGAGCGCCGTCACCGGGGCTATTGTCCTTGCTGCGATCGACGTTGGGGGTTGGCAACACCAGCGGAGCGCTGCTGAGCTCGACGCTGGGCGGTGGCACTTCGCGTGGTCGAGGCTCGGGCTCGACGCGGCGCTGGTGCTGTTTCATTGCGTTGTAGGCAAGGATCACTTCATCAATCGAAAGTTTGAGCTCCCGCGCGTAGTTGCGCAGAAACCCTTTGGCAAAGACTTCGGCTGGGAAGAGATCAAAGCGGTCATCCTCGAGGTGACGCAGCGAACTTACGGGAATGCGCGTCACTGAGGAGATTTCCTTGAGTGACAATCCCTGTGTTTCGCGTTCCCTCTTCAGGATGCTTCCTGGCGTGTCCATATTCTCTCGCTCCCTGCTTGTGCTCGGCTCGACTCTGCAGCCGCCCCGAACGCAGACTTTTTGCTTTTACACAGGGCCATGAGATCCTGTCAAGCGGATTAACATGACACCGATGTCAGTGTAGGACTTGGGCCTACTCGCATTTCCTCCCTTCGGACCATCAAGCAAGCGCGAGACAGCGCCGTTTTGCTGCATAAATCTCGGGCTTGCTGAGCAGCACCTACTGACTTCGACTGCATGTAGCGTTGATGTGTTGTGTTGCAACAGGTTCTCGTTTCCGAGCCAAGCGCCGCAAGCGCTGCATGACAGCGCGGCACTCTACTGCTCGAAGCTGAGGGCCAACAAGAAGGGCTTGTTGATCATTCCCAGCAGTTCCTTTTTTTCGAGCTGCGTCGAGGAGAACGAGCAGACAGCAGACCCTCGTCAGCAAGAGACTGAAATGATTCGCATTCCACTTTCGAACCTAGGGAGCCTCGTCGAGGATGCTCAGCGCGCGGCCCTGGAGCACTCGCCAGTGCTGGCCATTCGCGCTGTCAGTGAAGGAGAGCTTCAGTGATCCCAGCTCCAGCTCAGGGCCGAGGTAGTGCTCGAGACGAGCATCCATGCGGGCCACCCGGTAGCTGCTGCGCAAGCGCAGCTCGAGGGCACAGGGGGAGGCTTGGGGGCAGACGGCGCCCAGGTCGAGCTCAGTCCTGATGGGTGGACGTTCGGGCCAGCTCGGGCCCTCGGGCAGCAGGGCGTCTCCAATGTCGACCCAGGCGTTGTTTTGTTTGCTACGGGCTTGCACGCGCAGCGCGACGGCGTTGGAAAGGGGAGCCGTCGACCAGAGCTCGAGCGCAGCCCCTTCTCGGTGCGAGAGGCTGAGCTCCTCCGGCCGCGATGTTTGTATCGCGCCATTGCTGAGCAGCTCAACCCGCGCAGGACCAACGAAACGCGCGCCGATGCTTTTGCTGCAGAGCTTCTCGACTTTCTTGTCGTTGATGCGCTTGGGTGGGCTCGAGTCGGCCCCGAGGTTGACCCAGTAATTGCGCGGGCCCAGGCTAGCGCTGTCGTAGAAGAGGGCGAGCTCTCGACCCTGAGGCGTGAGCTTGCCGTCGCCGTCGAGGACGTCTTTTGCCGTGGTGGGGAGCAGCGCAAGCTCCCAGGCAAGCGTCAACTTGACGCGTTCCTTGCGGCTAAAGAGCTGTTGCAGGTCGAGCTGACGCAGCGCCCATCCGCCATCGCGAAGCAGGATGGCAGGCATCGTGGATGCCAAGGTGCTGCTGCCCTCACGTGCGTTCTCGCCATCGATTTCGATGCTGAGCAAGGCAGCGTAGGCGAGCGCCCCTGAGAAGAGCGCGCTGCCCTCAGGGGGAACGAAGCGCAGCTCGAGCGCCACGGGTTGGAGTTGATTGAGCGAGCCCGCTTTTCGGACATGGACCTGTGCGCTCAGGGACGCGGCGAGCAGTTCGCGCTGGCGCTCTTTCGGCAGCTCGCGCCAGTGTCGTTCGAGGTGCGCGACGTAGGGAGAGAGAAAAGGTGAGCTTCCGTTCTGGAGTTGCGCTTGTGCGGAGGCGCTGAGCCAGGAGACGAAGCGTGCGAGGTCGAGCGCTTCGAGCAGCGGGACGGCCCAGTGGGCGTGGGTCTTGGGCGTGGCGAGACTGGCGAGGGCGAGTTCGATGGCCAAGCTGCGTTCGGCTTCGGAGAGGCTTCGTTCACTCAGGGCTGCAGCCACAGCTCCTGCTGGCTGAGTGGGAAGCAGTGGGAGAAGCTCGATGAGCTCAGCACTGGGATAGCGCTCTATCGCCTCGGGATCTTCGAGAAGCCACG
The DNA here is from genome assembly GCA_034002465.1 of Myxococcota bacterium. Lineage (GTDB taxonomy): Bacteria > Myxococcota_A > Bradymonadia > UBA4248 > JAVFAO01 > JAVFAO01. The sequence goes on along the minus strand of JAVFAO010000068.1, from coordinate 15,667 downwards.
ATGCGTGCTCCAATCGAAACTGGCGTTGTTCCGCTTCGTCCAAGCGTCCGAAGCAGTCGCTTGGCCACAGCGCTCGGTGGTAGCGTTCCCGCAGACGCGCGGCTTGGGTGTCATCGAGCTCGAGCAGCAGCGGATCCTCGGGAGAGGCAGCACAGCGCTTTTGGACCTCGGCTTCGAGTTGCTCGCCGTAGAGGGCCTCAAGGCGCCATTGGCGCTCGCGTTGTGCTTCGCTGCGCTGCCAGAGCAGCATCAACAGTCCCGCCCACAGCCCCAGGTTGAGCAAGAGCACGACGCCTTGCAGCATCCACCGCGTCGTGCGTGGGGGAGATGCTGGCCTCAGAGGGTGTTGCCTTGCTGAGCTTGGCGAAATCGCTGTTTCCGCGGCGTCTTTGGGCGCTTCTTGTGCGCCTGTCTTGTCTGTGGGCTCTTGCATGCCTGCCCCTTCTCTCCCTGCGCATCATGGCGTCGAAGCAGAGACAGCGCAATCGAAAGTGAGCGAAGGGCACTGCATCTGCTCGTTCTCGAGCGGGAGCGAATGCGAGCCAGGGGCACCGAAGCCCTTCATTCCGAGGGAAGTGCGGCTGCCTGACAGCGAAGCCAGCCAGCCCCGCTGTGCGCTCCGCTTTCCTCGCTTAGGGGGCGGTCTCGCAGGCGTCGCCGATGCCGTCGCCATCGCTGTCGAGCTGGCTGGGGTTGGCCACGCCGACGCAGTTGTCTCGTTCATCGGCCACGCCATCGCGATCCGTGTCGGCACCCAAGGCGCAGACGGAGACACAGTCATTGGTGCACACCAACGAGCCTTGATACAGACAGCAGGTCGAGGGAGCACAGGCGTTGGCATCACAGAACTGGTTGAGGGCGCAGTCAGAATGCAAGAGGCAGCTTCGATTGTGAATACATGAGCTGGCATCGCAGGCATCACCTGTGCCGTCACGATCGAAATCACCCTGGTCGGGATTCGAATGGTTTGGGCAGTTGTCTTTGCTGTCGGTGAAGCCATCGCCATCGGCGTCAGGGCCGACCACGCACGACGGACGACAATCGGGGGTACACACCATCATGCCGTCGACCAGGCAGCAGGAGGAGGGCTGACAGGCGTTGGCGTCGCAGAGCCCGTCGGGCTTGCAGTCGGCGTCCAGGTTACAGCCGGGATGATCGAAGCAGGTGCTCTCGTCGCAGGCGTCACCGAGGCCGTCGCCATCGCTGTCGCTCTGTTCAGGGTTGAAGTCGAAGGGGCAGTTGTCATCGACGTCGATCACGCCGTCACCGTCGCTGTCAGGGTTGCTGACGGGCACGCATTGGGGCAAGCAATCATTGCTGCAGAAGCGTTCTCCGCTCCCGTCGATGCAGCACTCCGAGGGGACGCAATTCTCGAAGGAAACCTCGCAGTCGTAACCAGCCGGGCAGTCTGCATCGGTGGCGCAGCCAGGGGTGTTGAACCAGCACTCCTCGCCAAAATCACAGACGTCACCCACACCGTCGCCGTCCTGATCTCGCTGGTTCGGATTGAAATCGTAGGGGCAGTTGTCTTTCAGGTCGGGGATGCCATCACCGTCGGAATCGAGCTCGTGCGCTGGCATACAGACCCGCACGCAGTCATCGGTGCACCACTCGTCCCAATCGGAGTAGCAGCACATGGAGGGCTGGCAGTAGCCGGGGTCCCCGCAGAGCCAACCTGGACCACACTGCTCGTCGTCGTAGCAGGTCTCGTAGTACTCGCAGAACTCGTTCTCGTCGCAGGCATCGCCCAGACCATTGCCATTCGAGTCCCTTTGGTCGGGGTTGTAGTCCCAGGGGCAGTTGTCCCAATCATCGGAGACGCCATCACCGTCCCAATCTGATTCTCCATCGGGGACGCAGATGGGGATGCAGTCATTGCTGCACAGGTAACTGCCGTCGGGGTAGTAGCAGCAACTCGAAGACACACAAGGCGGGCCGTAGTCGCAGCGATAGCCGGGACCGCAGTCGCTGTCCCAGCGGCACTCGGGATAGTTGTACTCGCACCAGGGCTCATCCCACTCTTCCCACTCGGTCCACTCGGTCCACTCGGTCCACTCTTCAGGCTCGTCCCACTCGTCGCGATCCCAGTCTGGGTCTTCCCACTCATCGGGGACGTCCGTGAGATCAGGGTCGATGGGGTTGGGGCCGTCGTCGCAGCCGAGGCTCAAGAATCCGAGGGCGAGGAGTAGAAAAAGAAAACGCCGCATGACTACCTCCACGTCGCGAGAACAAAAACTGAGTGGGTGACAACCGAAGCTGACAAGAGCAAGCATCCGAGTGGTTGAACTCGAGCCTCGGGCGTGCACCCGAAGTCACAGCTTCCTGAGCAAACGCAGGAATCGTGCCGGCTGCGCATTCTGCCCTGCTTCGGTCGGGGGCCGTGAGCGCAAGGTCATTGATTGGTGTTCGTTTCGTCGAGTGCGATTCGTTCCTCGAGCAGAAAGCACGCGGTGAGCAAGGTGGCATGGGTACGCCACATGGGGTCTTCGTCGGCAGAGCCCCAGCCGCCGTCCGGGGCTTGGGCGTGCAGCAGCGCGCGCAGCCAGCGCTCGCGCTCCTCTCGACGATGGGCGCAACAGCCCAATTGATTCTCCTCGCTGGAGCAGCGTCCGTCCAGTTTGCGGCTTTGGCTCAAGAAGAGGGCGCGCTCGGCGAACAAATCGACGTCCTGCACCGCCCCCAGGGGAGTGAGCTGTTCGCGCTGAGCTTCGCAGAGCTGCTCTCGAACTTGCTGTGACAGCGTTTCATATCGCTCTTGGGGCAGGCAATCTCTCTCAACGGCGAGCTGCAGAGCCCAGAGCGCATGTGTGGACTGGTAGCCTGCGTTGTCATGCATCTGCTTGGCGATGTAAAGCAGGCTTTCCTCACGCAGCCCATTGTGCGCGCAGTACAAGACCTCGACCACTGGCTTGTTGCTGTTGACCAGCGCTTCACCCGGTGTCGGGATGGTCCAGCCACGGGTGTGGGAGCCGGGGATGTCGAGCTCGGGGTCCCAGAAGGCGCGCATCGGGTTGTCGTGGTCCCTGTCGGCGAAAGCCCGAGCGCGCTCATAGGCCTTCAGATAGCCTGGCGTCAGCGCAAGGTGTCTCTTCGCTGGGGCCTCGGTCTCACTCGACATCGCCCGGAGCGGCCCCTTTGGCTCGCTGACGATGGCGTGAAGCATGATGGCCGTATCAAAGCGCAACGCCTCGTCAGGCACGCTGAGCAGAAAGCGCCCCGCTGCATCGAGCGCCGCGTCGAGCGCGGCTGCATCCACAAGTTCTCGTCTGCGGGATTGCTGCTTTCCACTGTCTGTCCGAGCAAATAGGTCGGCCTCAGCGGTCTCATGGGCCGCACTCGCAGGGGGAGCGGAAGGGCCCGCATGTCCAGTGCCCACTTTCGCAGGGCTCGCATGGTGTTGACCCACCTGGCCGCTCGCCGCTCGCTCGTCACGACAAGCCCCCAGCAGTCCTGTTGCTATCAATAATAGAAGGAGCTTCGTGAGTACTGCGCTGGCCATTCGAGTCTTTGCGATGAGGGATGGCCAGCCAGCATTTTCGACCTCCTCGACGTTGCTCGGAGTCTGCGAGCGAGGCGAGCATGTCTCGAGGGGGCTCTCCGCGGGTCTCTCTATCTTCATGGAATCATTCTCTTTTTCTGAAGCATGCGGCGCCTTCTTCCTCTCATCATCTGGCCTTCTTTCGCTCTCGGACGGTGCGCTCGCGCCAGCGGTATTTGTCGCGCGACTTCCTTGGCGGGTCAGCGCCTGGTTGCGCGGACTGAATATGCCGTCATCTGCGGCGCAGGAAAAATGTCGAGTCAAGGGAATGCGGTTGGATGTGCCAAGTAGTATGGGGGCAAGGACGGCGCGCGCGAGGCGTCGAGGAGTGAGTCATGTCCATCGAAGCGCGACTCGATGAAGCTTCCAAGAGAGCCTATGCAGGGGCGCTGCGGCTCTTGGGCGATCCCGACGCCGCGCGCGAGGCGTGTCAAGAGGCGGCATCTCGGGCGTTGCGCGCTGCAAACCGCTACGATCCGAGCAAGCCATTCTACCCCTGGTATCATCAGATCGTGCTCAACTTGTGCCGAGACATTTTGATGCGTCGTCGACGGCAACGCCCCCTCGAGGAGGGTGAGCTCGAGCGGATGCCTGCCGACGCAACGAAGCCCGATGCAGAGCAGAGCATCATCGCACGAGAGCGACAGGAGGCAGTCCGCCGAGCGATGCTGCAGCTGCCAGCGGAGCATCGCAGCGTCATCGCGTTGCGTCATTTTCGAGATCTCTCCTATGCCGAGATGGCAGTGCAGCTCGGATGTCCCGAAGGCACGGTGATGAGCCGTCTCTATCGCGCTCGTCAGGCGCTTCGGGCGATCCTCTTGCGCGACGAGGCCTTCTCCGATTCCAGCGGAGCTCTACCATGACCAAGCCAGTCGACCACGCATACTTCGAGCAACTCCTGATGAAGGCCGTAGATGGCGTTCTCAGTGCGAAGGAGTCGGCTCTCTTTCAGCAACATCTGGCAGAGTGCGAGGCGTGTCGAGCGGAATACGTCGACTTCGTTGCTATCAAGGAGAGCACCAACGCACTCTCGCAGCGGGTTCTCTTGGATCGCCAAATCGAGCCACGCCCGATGGGGGGCGTCGTGCTCGTGGCGACGGCCCTGATGTTACTGGCGTTCTTGACGATGGCAGGCATGGCTCTGCATCGACTCTGGCTCGAAGATGCTCTGCCGCCCGTGTTCTGGCTAGGCTTGGGCTTCGCGCTTCTGAGTGTGGCCATGTTCGCCTTCATTGCTGTGCGCTCACGTGTTCGCGGTCTGCGCCGCGACCCTTATCAGGACATCGAACAATGACGAAGCAAGCTTCTTCGACGAAATCCTCATCCGAAAGCGCCACAGAGAGTGGAGAAGCGAGTCAAGCTCTTGGCAAGAGCGGGCAATTGGTGCTCACCTCCAGCGCGGGTGCGGTCACAGGCTTCCGGCATGAGATGCCGATGAGCACCTCCGAGCAGCTCGCAGGCTATCGCATCATCAAGGTCCTAGGCCTTGTCCGCGGCAATTCGGTGCGGGCGCGGCACCTGGGGCGCGACATCCTGGCCACCTTTCGCAACATCGTTGGCGGGGAGATCAACGATTACACGAAGTTACTTGCAGAGAGCAGAGAGCAGAGCATCGACCGGATGATGGATCAAGCGCGGCAGATGGGGGCCAACGCAGTGATTGGCGTTCGTTTCACGACCGCCGCGGTGATGCAAGGTGCAGCGGAGATGCTGGCCTATGGGACGGCCGTGCTGGTGCAAGTCGAGGATGGGCCAGAGCAGTGACCTGCCTGCCCATTCCACTCCCTCCATGGGATTCC
>JAVFAO010000068.1:0-10230 GCA_034002465.1 Myxococcota bacterium | reverse complement strand
TCACGACCGCCGCGGTGATGCAAGGTGCAGCGGAGATGCTGGCCTATGGGACGGCCGTGCTGGTGCAAGTCGAGGATGGGCCAGAGCAGTGACCTGCCTGCCCATTCCACTCCCTCCATGGGATTCCTGAGGGCATCGCCCAGAGAGGTCGAAGCGAAGACTCGCTGCGAAGCAAGCCCGAAGGGGGCGCCATGGACGGCGGGCAGCAGGCCAAGCGCCCGTCCGACAAGAAGTCGAAGCCAGGAGGCGGAGACTCGCTGCGAAGCTAGCCCGAAGGGTGCGTGCCAGGGATGGCACGCAACAACTTGGGAAAACAGGCCAAGCGCCCAATGGACAAGAAGTTGGGGGAACAGGCCAAGCGCCCAATCAACAAGAAGTTGGGGGAACAGGCCAAGCGCCCAATGGACAAGAAGTTGGGGGAACAGGCCAAGCGCCCAATGGACAAGAAGTTGAGGGAGCAGGCCAAGCGCACGATCAACAAGAAGCCCCATTGACGCGTCGTTCAGGCCTCAGAGCAGCGTCACCGTGAGGGCGAAGGTCTGTGTTTGGGGACGGTCGACAGACGACGAGAAGTCGTCGACGAAGACGTAGTAAACGCCAGGGTCGAGCTCGGTCTCGAAGAAGGGTGCCGCCGTTCCATCACCGTAGGCGCAGGCAATCTGCGCATCGAAGCCCTCACAGGCGTCTCTGAGGTAGAGGCCGAGTCGGGACTCGGCGGGCTCCAAGGCGGCGGCCTCGAGGCGGACTTTGCCTCCTTCGTAGAGCGTGAAGGCGTAGCTCACTTCTTTGCCGGTGGTGTCATAGGGCGCACCGCATTGGAACTGATTCCAGCGCGTCTTGGAGAGGCCATCTGCGGTGTCGCCTTCGACGGTGGCGCTGCCACTGCTGAGATCGAGGAGGGTGAGCCGCTGGTCGAGACAGATGGGGGGCGGGACGCTGGAGACCTTCAAGGTGTAACGCCCTGGACCGCTGGCGCCGAGCCCGAAGTCATCGACGAAGACAGTGTATTCTCCTTTGGCGAGAACTGTCGTCATTCGAATCGTTCCTCCAGCGCTCTGAGTGCCCTCGCAGTAGTCGCTCCATGCGGTGCTCGGGTCGTCACACTCGCGGCGCAAATAGAGCGCGAAGTTGGCTTGGTCTTGGCCGTCGAGCTCAAATTGGTAGGCACCATCTTCGCTGATGCTGAGGTGGTGGATGGTCTCCGGCCCCAGCGGCGCAGAGCCATACGCGGTGGTGCACTGCGAAGGCCAGCTATGATTCGATTCGCCGCCGCTGGTCGAGGCGTTCAGGGTTTGGCCAACGCTCAGGCTGAGCGGCTGCTCGCAGCTCGAGGTGGTCTGCACCTGGATGCAGGCAGCGGCATCACAGCCGTCGTTGCACGCCACGACCTGCGTCCAGCTCCCCTCTTCGCAGCGCTCCACCGCCAGCCCATCGCCCGAACAGCGCAAGGCCCCATCTGGGCATTCGGCGCCTTCGGGTAGATCCCATTCTTGGGTGTCGTCGAAGATGAAGCCATCGATATCCGGCGGCGTGTAGAGATCTTGGGTGTCGTCGCGCCCATCAAGGCCATCGAGCTCGTCATCGTGAAAATGGCTGTTGCGCGTACATCCCCAGGCCAGGAGCAACGCGAGCATCAGAAACAGAATACTGTGTCGAAAACGCTTCGAGAATCGCTGGAAAGCAGCTGTCTCGCCGACATGACGCGTGCGCATGAGCACCTCCATTGCGCAGGGTTCGGGCCCATCACAAGGGCAGCCTCAATGGTAGCCAAGCTTCACTCCAGAAGCCAGCTCTGTCCGACATGGCAGTCGGAGCGGAGCGGGGAGCGCTCAGAGAATCCATTGCGAGGGTTGGGTCACCGTACTCTGACCGCGCTCAACACTGAAGAAGAGCACTGCCCCGTGGGTCTGGTGCAGAACCCTGACATCTGGCTGTCGGTTCAACTCCGAGAACACATATTCGCGGCTGCGGAGCATGGGCGAAACACCATTTCGCTCATAGAAATCGAGGACCCAGTCGGCGATGCGTCCACGGCCTCGAATCAGCGTGCTTCCCGCCAGCATGCCATCGGAATCGAGCACCCGATAGAACTCGTCGAGTCCGCGTACGCGCTCGTCAAAGCCGTGCAAACCATTGAGCGAGAGGATGGAGCGGAAGACGCCCTCGCGAAACGGCAATCGGTCCACGTCGGCGCGCACCATGAGCAGCTCCATGTCGAGCTTCGAGAGCCGTCGCTTCGCCTGTCGCAGCATGTTCCAGCTCAGGTCTACCGCAACCACCTTGGCGTTGTGATGTGGGGCCCAGACATGGGCGAGCAGACCGCCCGTGGCCACGGGCAGACTCAAATGAAAGCCCCCCTGGGCGCGTCCCAACGCAAAATGCGTCCAATCCACGAAGCGCAAGGGATCGCACTTCCAGGCACTCAGACTCATCAGGGGCAGCGAAAAATCGTAGCTGCTCGCGATCAGGTTGTTCAAGGTCTCTGTGCGATAGGCTTTGACGCGCTGAGGACCCAAGCGAGGCACCATGTCGGCGATGCCATCGATGATGCGGTAACTCTCCTCGCAGCTCAGGCAGAGCAGCTCCGGTCGGCGCGTTACGCTGAGGCGCAGCTCACCTTCGCGACCGGCGAGTCGGCATGCAGGACATTGTAGCAGCTCGAGAAAGTGCGACCGGATCATGCAAACCCCTCCGGGCAACACCTGTTAGCAGAGCCGCGGGGTGCACGCAAGCACGGTCGGTGAAGGGGGTGAGGGGGCGACAGGGATAGAAGGGTAACGAAGGAGTCTCGTGACCAGACTCGAAAGTCAGCGAGAGATAAGATGCAACTGGGTTGCATTTCTGGAGTGGTTGTGGCACAGGCCTGTTGCGTGCCACCCTTGGCACGCACCCTTCGGGCTGCCTTCGCAGCAAGTCTCCGCCTCCTGGCCACGACTTCACCGCGTTCGACGCTTGAAGGTGTCTCCTGTGCTTGCGCCATTGTTGGGAGGTCGTGTCGTGAGAAAGTGTGCCTTGCTCGTTTGGTCATTGTTCGTTGTGAGCGCATGCGGCGAGGATGAGCCGGTGAAGGTGGAGGCCGATCAGGTCGATCAGCTCGAGGAGGCCGATCAGCTCGAGGAGGCCGATCAGCTCGAGCAGGCCGACCAAAGCGGTCTGCTGATCACCGTCGATTTCGGCGGACCCGAGCAGGTGGAGCTCTCCGCGCTTCCCACCGTGAGCATTGGCGAGCAGCAGGTGGTGAGCGTCGAGAGCATTGTCTTGGCGGCTTTTCCCGACGCACAGTTGTCGGCGCTGGCGCTCGATTTCGAAGCTGAGGACGGATTCTCCCCTGGCCAGAGTCCCAACTGTGTGGACACCGTGCCGGTGTCGGGAAGCGTCGCTTCGCAGGGTGGTCTGCATCCGGAGACTGGCGACTTGGTTTGGGATGCGACGCTCGGCTTTCCTGGCTGCATGAAATTGCGGACGACCCGAAAGATCATCGTGACTCAACCGTGATGGGCCGAGGGAGCACGTGAGTGGAGCTTGCAAATGGCCAGCTCTGCGTATTCCAGTCGAATCTCGACCTGTTGAGAAGCTGCGCTCACCACAGCCGCTTCTCCGCGGCGAAGAAACTGCTCGCCGAGTTTGGCTTTGCCATTCAAGACCAAGGCAAGCAGCATTTGGTCCTCGGTGGGGAGCGTGTACTGCCCATTGCCGTCGAGCATGAGCAGCTCTAGGTCTTCGACCTGCAGCAGTCGCCTCAAGCGAGCGCCTGTGCGTTCTTCGAGTCGTTGGGCTTCGAAGCGCACAGAGCGCACGAAATCGTCGCCGCGAGGGCCATCGTAGCGACAGACAGCGAGGGACTCCTCGACGTGGAGTGGTCGAAGCTCACCTTTGGGGTCGAGCTGACCAGCGGCGTCGAAACGCCTCCCCCAGTCCCAGAATCGGTAGGTTTTTCCCGACTTTCCTGGATAGCACAGCTGCGGTTCGAGCAGGGTGACACCTGCACCGATGGCGTGCACCACGCCCGGTTCAATGACGAAGGCGTCGCCAGCTTTGACGTGCACGAAGTTGAGCATTGGCGTCAGCTCAGCTTCGGTGGCGAGGGCATCGGCGAGCTGGGCTTGGCTGACGCCGTGTGCGAGGCCGAGGTAGATGCCTGCCCCTTTCTGCGCCTCGAGGATGAGCCAGGCTTCGGGCTTTCCCGACTCGTTGGCGGCGAGTCGCGGATCGTCGTTTCGCGGGTGTACCTGCACGGAGAGTGCTTCTGCGGCGTCGAGCAGCTTCACAAGGATGGGGGTGGATGGCCCGTATTTGGCGAGGCACGAGGCACCGAGAAAGGGCAGGGGCTCATCCTCGATGATGCGTTGGATGGGGCGATGCGGGGCGTCGGCTTCGAGGCTGGGGAAGCTGGGGTCGACCGAGAACTCCCAGCTTTCCCCGACGACGGGGTAAGCCTTTTTCTCTGGAGCGAGGGCCAATCCAGCCTTGTAATGATTCAGGATTCGCTGTCCACCCCAAGGCGTTCGCGCAGGTGGTGTGAAGTTGTCGGGGCGCAAACGGATGATCTTGGGCACAATGTGATCCTGGTGAATAGTTTTTGTCGATTGGGCACTTGGCCTGTTCCCCCAGTTTTTTGTCGATTGGGCACTTGGCCTGTTCCCCCAAGTTTTTGTCGATTGGGCACTTGGCCTGTTCCCCCAAGTTTTTGTCGATTGGGCACTTGGCCTGTTCCCCTAAGTTTTTCGCATGCATCAGAGCGCGATCAATCGCTTGGATGCGCGCCTCTGTCAAGGACGTGCTGCGGTAGTTCCTCGGCGCGCAAGCACTGGGCCTGCCTTGTCCTGGCTTCGACCGCCTAGCTTTCGAAGTCGACTTCGGGGTGGGTCCAAGCCTCAACACGGTTTCGACCGTTCGCCTTGGCTTGGTAGAGGGCGCGGTCAGCGGCGGCGAGCAGCTGTTCTGGTGTGTCTGCATGGAGCTCTGGCAGTGCGGCAACGCCGATGCTTACAGTGACAGGCAAGGCTTGGTTGTTGAAGCTGAATGCGGTGTCGGCGATGATGCGACACAGCCTCTGGGCGAATCTGTGGGCGTCGTTGAGACCAGAACCGCGAGAGAGGACGACGAATTCCTCACCACCATAGCGAGCGAGCAGGTCCTCCTGCCGAATGACGCCTTGCAACACTGCGACGAGGTGGATGAGCACCACATCACCCGCTTGATGGCTGTAGAGGTCGTTGACCCGTTTGAAATGGTCCGCGTCGAGGAGCATCAGGGAGAGGGGGCTCTGATGCCGTTTGGCGTAGGAGAACTCTGCCACGAGTCGTTCGAGGAGATGACGCTTGTTGAAGGCCTGGGTGAGACCATCTCGCAGGGCCGCATCGTACAGTTTGCGGTGGAACTGCTCGTCGAAGACGTCGTTGAGGCTGAAGCGCAGAATGGTGAGCTTCCCGAGTGTAATCTTGTCGCCTTCCTGCAAGGGGACGTCGGGTTGAATCAGCTCGCCGTTGACGTAGGTACCGTTGGCGCTGCCCAGATCTTCGACGAAGACATGCTCGCCGACAACGTGAAAGCAGGCATGTTGTCTGGAGATGGATTGATCTTCGAGGCGGATGGTGCACTGGCTGCTGCGACCAATGATGGTGTTGGCTTGGCTCAGGGCAAAGAACTGTCCAATCGCAGTGCCCGTCAGCACGGTGAGGGAGGGCCGCCGAAGCGTCTGTGTGGCGCGAAGGGCCGAGATGTCTAGCCGTAGGGTTCTGGTGTCGTCATCATCAACCATGGTCTTCGCTCGCTTTCCGCGTTGTCGGCATCAGAGCTCTGGTCCCAGCGCCAGCGACCCTATTCCAACGCAGTATCCCTCTGAATATTCGAGGGATGCGTGAGTTTTGCGCCGTTTGATTCGCCCATCACAGGAGCACTCTACCCATGAAGAAGGCGGTCAAGCCTCCACAATGGTGCGCCACGAGCAGGGCCTGCTGTCGGGTGACAGCAGGGCTCTTTGACAATGTACTCGACGCCTGCGGATTGTCCAAGCTTGGGCCAATCGATGGCAGGCATCAGGCCTGGCTCAGGGCTGGCTGTCGCTGGAGGATGCGTAGGCAGCTCCGCTCTGCAGCAGAGGCCAGCGCCAGCGAGCACTTCTTGTCGATTGGGCACTTGTCGATTGGGCTCTTGGCCTGGTTTCCTAACTGCTGTGACAGCGCTTTGTCGAGGAGATAGGCAGAGTTCCAGTCGAGTCGGCAACGCAGGGCTTCGAGTTCGTCACGGTGTCTGCTGACTCCAGCCCAGCCGAGGAGTGTGAAGGCGAGCGCAAGCGCCTTCTGTGGGAGGCTGGTGTGGGCGTCCAGTTTGAGGAGCGCGAGCGCCATGGCCTGGCAGAGGAGCAGCTCGTGCTCCTCGGCTGCTTGCTCGAAGGCGCGCAAGAGCTTTGCTCTGGAGATGGGCTGCTGCATGCTGGGCTTGGTCGCGTTGGTCTTGCCTTCGTTGGATTGATTTCGTTGACTGCTTTCGAGAGGGTGTGCGCACGTCTGGCGAGCTGAGTGTGGACTTGCATCCCCCGCCACGACCACGAGCACGTCGTCGATGCAGGTGCTCAGGGCGAGTCGCTGTCTCGACGACAAGCGCGAAGCGGCGAGCCCGAGCGCAGTGCAGGCGAGCTCGGCGAGGAAGCTCTGCAGCGCGCTGGTGGGGAGCAGCGCGACGACGCCGAGATTGCTCGCGAGGGCTGAGGGTTCGTGTTGGAGCTCGGCGTGTCGTGGGTTCAAGAGTGCGCTGAGGTGACGAGGTCCAAGTGCGAGTTCTTGCATGCAGCGCAGCGCGTAATACTGTTGGGGCATCTGCTCGGGGAGCTCGCTGCTGAGGCCGCTGTCGAGCCAGCGTTGGAGTGTTTGGTCGTCGTCTTGGGAGGCCTGTGCGGGGAGCAGGCGCGAGAGCGCGGCGACCCGCTCAGGGTGGATGGGCATGGCGCAGGGTCGGTGGCCGTCGAGCTCTGCAGCGAGGGTGCGGCGGAGGGCTTCACGTTCGGTGCTGGGGAGCGCCTCGATTGTATTCCAAAGAGTTGCCGATTCTCGTTGAACAGGTCTCATCGCTGCAGGGCTGGAAGTGAAGCCTTCTCGTTGTTCGAATGCACGAAGAATGGCGAGCGCGATGCGCGCTTCTTTTTGGCTGAAACTGGTAAGAAGGTGTGCAGCGCGTTCGGAAATCGTATTCATGTGTTACCGCTATTCGCTTTGAGACGGCAGCTTTTTCGCATTTCGGCGAGCGCGAAGAAGCAGCGTTGCGATGGCTGCGGCGCTGAGCAGCAGCGTGCTGAGCAAAGCGAGCAACGCAAAGCGCAGGCTAGAAGCATGCTCACGTTGGACTTGCCAAGGACCAATCCAGTCCCAGTCGAGCTCGTTGTTGGTGAGCGCTGGGGCGGGCTCGAGCACGATTTCGAGGTCATCTGTGGCCAGGCCGTCGATACCGCCATTCAGGAGGCGCGACGCTTTCTGACGCAGCGCTTCGAGCCGTTCTGGGTCTTCGAAGCTGACGAGCAAGAGCAGCGAGGCCGCGAGTCTGCTGTCTCTGCGTGCCGAAGGCTCTTGTTCTGCGAGGTGCAGTCGGGCATCGCGGACACCATCGAGCAAACGTAGGCTTCGGCTGAGGGCATCGGCCTGTTGCTGTCGTGCCAGTGCCCGTGCCTCGAGTAGGGACGGCCCGAAGAGCGAGCTTTTGCTGTTGCGCATCTGTGTGCGGGGCAGCCTGTGTTGCACCAGCACTTGGCGGGCGCGGTTCAGCTCGTGAGCGGCGACGCGCAGCTCGAAGGCTGCGTTGGAGCGGCTCTGTTCCACGCTGCACTGGATCCCCCGCGCTTCCAAAATCACTGCGATTTCGTTGGCTTCCTGTTGTGAAGAGAGCAGCGCGAGGCGCTCTTCGCAGGCTGCGCAGAGCCCGCAGAAGAGAATCATGGTCGCGGCGAGCACCATCTGCCGTCGGGCATTCATTCGAGTTGACACAGCTTTTTCCTCAGCTCCAGCAGCGCTGCTTTGCGCAAGCGTGAGGCCCAGCCCTTGCTGCATCCCTCTCGACGGGCGAGCTCTTCGACGCCGAGACCTTCGAAGAAGCTCTGTTCGAGGATGCGTCTGTCCGTCTGCTCCAGCTCTTGCAAGGCGCGATGCATGAGAGACATGGTTTGCTGCTGCTCGAGCACCTGCTCGGGTCCGCTCTGCTCGCTGGGGATGTTGTCGAGCTCAGCGCAGTCGGTCAGCAAATAGATGCTGCCGAGCTCGCTCACCATGTCATCGATTTCTTCCATCCACTCAGAGCCTCGTTGTGCGTCGCCCTGCTCGATGCGCTGCTCCTGACACTCATCGAAGAGGCGCTGAGCCAAGACCTGACGGCGCGCTCCGCGTTCGCACAAGCCCATGCTCCGGCAACCATCGAGCATGGCACCGCGGATACGGTAGTAGGCGAAGGTACTGAATTGTGCGCCCTTGTCGGGCTGATAACGCCGGGCGGCTTCGAGCAAGCCTTGGCGACCATAGGCGAGCAGGTCATCGAGGAAACGCTGCAGCTTGTAGCGGCTCGCAGTATCGCGAGCGATACGTTGGACGAGGGCCTCGTGCTCTCGCAGCAGGTGGCTCTCGTTGTCCCTGGACTGCAGCACCTGTTCCCCGCTTGGCATCCGTTCGCTCTCGGGCACCGAGCTCTCGACAACTACAATTTCTTTGAAATGTCGAGAGGATGTGCACCCTTCGCTGCGGCTGTGGAGCCACACTGAGCGAGCCGTGGCTCGCTTCGCCTCGAAGCGGGCATGATACATCCGAGCTCGGCTCCTTCGCTAGGGTTGCTGTGCCCGTGTGCCCGTGTGCTTCTCTGTTGTGGCGACTGTGTCCTCGTCGCGGGGCTTGCCGCCTGTCGACCCTCTCGCTATGGTAAAAGCAATGAGCAGCGGCACGCGCAGCGATGCTTCGAGCTGCGCCCCTGTCAGTGGAGTGGACGATGAAATCGAGTGTTCGACTTGCTTTGCTTCTGGCGTCCGTACTGCTTCTTTCCTCCTGTGGGGACAGCAACAGCACCGTTGTCCGACCGGATATCCAGGGCGATAGCGAGGACCAGGAGCTGGAGCAGAGCGATCAGTCTGCCGACACCAGCGATGACGCAGAAGCAGATGACGACGCCGACAAAGATGAGCTCGAACAGCCCGATGAGCTCATCGAGGAGGTCGACCCTCCTGTCCCCGATGAAGATGGCGATGGCATCGCCGATGCGGATGAGCCCGAGGGTGATGTCGATGGTGACGGTATTCCCAACAAGGCCGATCCCGACAGCGATGGCGATGGCATCCTCGACAAAGACGAGGCGGGAGACGACGATCCCAGCACGCCCCCCGTCGACAGCGATGGTGACGGAACGCCAGATTTTCTCGATACCGATTCCGATGACAATGGTGTCCCCGATGCAATCGAAGGCGTGCTCGATCGCGATGCCGACGGCAAGGCCGATTACCTCGATTTCGACAACGATGGCGATGGGATGCCCGACACCATGGAAATCGAAGGCGGCGCTGCCGATTGTGATGGTGATGGCCTCCCCGATTCGCCGGGCACCCCAGAATCCCCGCGGGATTGCACTGGCGATGGCCTCCACGACTACAACACGCCAGACAGCGATGGCGACACCATCTCTGATCGCCAAGAGGGAAACGTGGATACCGATGAGGACGGTTTCCTCGATCGCTATGAGCTCGACAGCGATGGTGATGGCCTCACTGACGCCCAAGAGGCGGGCGACGCCAACCTCGACACCGTTCCCATCGACTCTGACGGCGACCTCTACGCCGACTACCGTGATCTCGACTCCGACGCTGACGGGCTCGCCGATGCGCTCGAGAGTCAATACGACACCAGCCCACGCTTGGCCGATTCGGATGGCGATGGGGTCAGCGACCTGATTGAGGTCGCTGCCGGAACCGACCCCAATTCCAATGAGGACAGCCCCCGACTCAACGGCGATTTCGTTTTCGTCTTGCCCTATGAGAAGGAGACAGAACCCCTGCTGGACACCCTCGAGTTTGCGACGAGCATCCAGTTCGCAGACCTCTACTTCGGTTTCGATCGCTCGAATTCGATGCAGGCCGAGGTGCTCGCCCTCTCTGGTCAGCTCTCGACCATCATCAGCCAGCTCTCGTGCGCCGAATCGTCCACGTTCTGCCGTACCGATGACGACTGTCTGAGCACCCAAGTTTGCGGTCCGAATCAGCTCTGCATC
>JAVFAO010000067.1:10562-23394 GCA_034002465.1 Myxococcota bacterium | reverse complement strand
CCTGTGTGTGCGCCCTCCCCGGTTTCGCCGAAGATGCGGGCGTTCTGCCGTGGAGGGCAGACACGCAGGTCTGCCCCTACGATGGCGCAGCAGCGTTGCTTGGTTTTGCCGATGATGTGGGCGTTTTGCCGTGGAGGGCAGACACTCGATGATGGCGATTTTGTATTCTGTAGGGGCGCACCTGTGTGTGCGCCCTCCCCGGTTTCGCCGAAGATGCGGGCGTTCTGCCGTGGAGGGCAGACACGCAGGTCTGCCCCTACGATGGCGCAGCAGCGTTGCTTGGTTTTGCCGATGATGTGGGCGTTTTTCCGAGGGCAGACACGCAGGTCTGCCCCTCCGATGATGATGGGCAGGAACAAGGGCCCCTTCGCTCACTTTCGATTGCCTCGCGCTCGAGCGAAAACCTTGGACGTCGCTCAGGTCCCTTGCTCGAGCTCCTCGAGGAGGACAAGCAGCTCTGGGGCGAGCTCAGGCGGCTGTGCGACCTGGATTTGTGGCGCAGGGATACCGCGGCGCCGCAGCAGCGCGAATTTGAGCACCTCAGAGAAGACCCCAGTAAGCAAGCGATGCTCCGACTCGCTGATGGCGGCGCGGCTGAAAATGGAGGCGAGATTGTGGAGCACGCCTTCCTTGGCGTTGCTCTTGTAGAAACCGATGGCGGCGAGGGTGAAGTCGATCTGCGCGAGCAGTCGATGGCGCGCCTGCATAGGGAGCTGCATGGCGATGGCCGGGGGCGATGGCCTGGGCTCCTCTTCGCCCTCGTTGGCATAGAGAAAGAGCTCATAGCCCATGAGCAGCACGGCCTGGGCGAGGTTGAGGCTGGAGTAGTCTGGGCGCGTGGGAATTCGGATGACCTCGTCGCAGCGCTCGAGCTCGTCGTTGCTGAGGCCATCCTGCTCGCGGCCGAAGACGAGGGCGACGGTGGCCCCCTGTTGTGCGGCGGCGAAGAGCTCGGGCACCCGTCGTCTCGGGCTATCGCCTCGCCACTCTCTGCCGCGGATCCGGGCAGAGAAGGCGACGGCGTGGTTGCAGTCGGCGAGCGCGCTTTCGAGAGAGTCGAAGCGCTCTGCGCTCTCGAGCAGGTCGAGGGTGCGGTGGCCGGAGATCTGGCTGCGCTCGAACTCCATCTCTGCAGGGCGCACCATCCGCAGACGCGAGAGCCCCATGTTTTTCATGGCACGGAGGATGGTGCCGAGGTTGATGGCCCGCTGTGGCTCGACGAGGACCACGACGAAGCGCGCGAGTCTGTTGTCCATCTGGCGGCCGTCGTATTCCTGGAAAGCAGTTCTTTGAGAGGAGAGGGAGCTGTGCGGGTCTCTGTCTCACGGCCCGTCAAAGGGCGCACCCTTTTGGAATCGGTCAGGGGCTACCCGTGTGCACTCAGTCATCGAAGAAGTTGGCGCGGTTTCTCGGGTTGCGCAGGAAGGCTGGGGTTTCCATGTCCTGCTCTTCGAGCGGCCGCGGCGCGGGTCGACGGACTCCCGGCACCGGCTTGGCAACGCGCACTTCCTCGGGACGAGGGCTGGGCCGAGGCGTAGCCTCCTGACGGCGCATTTCTTGTCGATTGGAGACTCGGCCAGTAGCCCCATCTTCATCGTGGCGCTCTGGGCGGCGCATCTCTTCATGACGACGCGGCTCATCCTCGGGGTAATAGGATGGTCGCTGTTCGGGAGCCTGGCTGACGTAGTGCTCGACCTCGGGCGCCGAGGCGACGGCGACCTGCTGCGCACGCGCGTAGGCCTGGGGCGCAGGAGCCTGATGGTAGCTACGAGGCGCATTGTTGGAGCGCGGTGCCTGGGCGTAGGGGCGCGACGAGCCTTGCATTCTCGGATCTTGCTTGGCAGCGGACATGTTGGTCTGCGCGTCGAAGACGGTGTCCTCGAAGCCCGTTGCAATGACGGTGACCTTGACCTCGTCGTGGATGTTTTCGTTGATGACCGCACCGAAGATGATGTTGGCGTCTTCGTGAGCCGCCTCTTGGATGAGCATCGCCGCTTCGTTGACCTCGAAGAGGGTGAGGTCTGGACCACCGGTGATGTTGATGAGCACACCAGTGGCGCCATCGATGGCGACGTCCTCGAGCAGCGGGCTGGAGATGGCCATCTCCGCAGCTTCGACGGAGCGGCGCGGACCCGTACCCGCGCCGGTACCCATGAGGGCGAGGCCTGTGCGGTACATGATGGTCTTGACATCGGCGAAGTCGACGTTCACCAAACCGCCAATGGTGATGAGATCGCTGATGGACTGCACGGCATGCAGCAGCACCTCGTCCGCTTTCTTGAAGGCATCGACGAGTGAGGTCTGCTCGCCAGCGATGGCGAGCAGCCGCTGATTGGGGATGGTGATGAGGGTGTCGACGGAGGCCTTGAGCGCGTTGAGTCCCTCGTCGGCGTGGCGACGCCGTTTCTTTCCTTCGAAGATGAAGGGCTTGGTGACCACACCAACGGTGAGCGCGCCGAGCTCGCGGGCGAGGTTGGCGACGACTGGCGCGGCGCCAGTGCCGGTGCCACCCCCCATACCAGCGGTGACGAAGACCATGTCCGAGCCTTCGAGCACCTCGGCGATCTGGGCCTGGTCTTCGAGCGCTGCGTTGCGCCCCACATCAGGGTTGGCCCCCGCGCCCAAACCCTTGGTCAGGTTCTCACCAAGCTGGATCTTGATGGGGGCCAAATTCTCATTGAGCGCCTGCAGATCCGTGTTCGCGGCGATGAACTCCACGCCTTCCAGATTCTCGCGGATCATGGTGTTGATGGCGTTGCCACCCGCGCCCCCCACACCGATGACCTTGATACGCGCGCCTTGAATGAGACCGTCGTCGAATTCGAGCATACCCTGACCTCCCCATACGTGCGGGCTCATCCCTGCCTGCACGTCCCCCTATGGTGCTTGGACCCAAAGCCGGCGAGCCGAGCACAGAGACGACGCTGCTACACGATCGTCGTTCTGCGCGCTCATGACTCGCGTATGATGCTGCACTTCTTCCATGAAGACCACGGACGTTGTTTCGAGGGATATCCCTCACGTCTGCGAAACGGCGTTCCCTGCACCGCTGCGCCCCTGACCACTGGCTCACGAAAACGAGCTCGACATTCCCAAAGCTCATCATCTTGCCGTGGCTAGACGCCGACAAGAAAGGAAAACTACCACCGCGCAACGCCACTGGCAAGCGGCAGCTCTCGTAGAAAAGCAAATTTTGCTGCTTTGACCCGCGCCAGACCTACATTGCGGACTGAGACTGACATGTCGGACACGCCACGCCCCGGCGCGAAACGGCTCTAGCGGAGCGCGAGAGCACAGCCAAGCAGATCCGCATCGGCGCGGATCAGCGCCGCGTCAGCGTATACGGGGTCCCGCTCGAAGGCTGGGTAATGGACGAGAGCACGTAAGCGCGCATGGTCACCCGCGCACCATTGCTGCAGAGACCGCCATAGTTCCCCGAGATGGTGATGCTGTCGTTGGCTGCGCCCGCGTGCATCGCCGTCAACCACCCACTGCCGCAGAAGAAATCCACGTCGACGTCTGCCCAGGTCTGGCCGACGCCGTTCGCCCCCCAAGGCTGGCTGAGCTCGATGATGGTGGAGAACGACGTCGACCAAGTACCCAGGAAGAACCAGTCACCGTCCGCCGGCGTCGAGCCCAGCGTGCCGCAGAGCACGCCAGAGCGGCTCTGGCCGGGATCGAGGCTGATCGTCGTGCTGCTGCCCGTATTCTGGGGCTCCCACTCATCGTCGAAACAGGCGAAGCAGACACCCTCTTCGTCGACCTGGGTGTCACAGTCATTGTCGACCCCATCACAGATTTCCCTGCTCCCCACTGGCTGCCCGGAGGCCTGACAGGAGAGCTGGGTGCTGTCGAGTGGGTCGCAGACGTATTGGCCGCTCACCGCGCAGGCCCCAGTGCCACTCTGGCAGGGCTGACCGATGGCCTCGAAACCATTACTGGGGTTGCCATCGCAATCGCTGTCTATGGCGTCACCACAATGTTCCACGCCAGGACTGCCTGCCGTGGCGCTGCAGCGCGTGCCGGTGCCGCTGCTGTTGCACTGCAGCTGTCCACTGCGCTGACAGGCCCCTACACCGCTGGTGCAGGATTGGCCGAGGGTGTCGAAGTCTTCGTCCACGAGGGTGTCACAGTCGTTGTCGATGTTGTCGCAGGACTCCGTAGCCCCACTATAGCGCAGGGGATCGCCGTCATCGCAGTCGCTGCCGAGCGCGCAGCCCTCGCCTCGCCCGTCTCCGTCGCCATCCACACAACCTGCACACAAACCCTCGACACAGGCGCCACCGCAGGGCACCGCCGGATTCCAGACGCCGCATCCAAGTACGTCAGCCACGCACTCCTCTACACTCGTGGTGGTGGCACAGCGCTTCTGCCCAGGCACACAAGGCTGGCCGGCGCATTGCTCGGCGCAGCCCTCATCGGCATCACCAGAGCAGTCGTTGTCGACACCGTCACCACACATGTCCACCACGCCTGGGTTGATGCCAGTATCCTCATCATCGCAGTCGGGGCCGAGCGCACAATGCTCCCCATAGCGGTCGCCATCCTTGTCGATACAGCTCTGGTGCACGCCACAGACGCCGTCCTTGCAGGTCTGCCCAGCGTCACACGGCACGGGAACGCCCAACACCCCGCAGCCCAGCATGTCGGGTACACAGCTCACCACTGAACTGTTCCCACCACAAATGGCGCTCCCAATCACACAGCTCTGCTCCGAACAGTCGACCTCCGGCAGCTCATCGAGCTCCTCAACGTCGCCCTCATCTGCGAGCTCTGCCTGACTGCTGTCGCCAATGATGGTCTCGCCTTCGGCGCACCCCCAAGCGCCGAGCAGGTGGAAGGTGCAGGCAGCGAGGATTAGGCGAACTCGTCCGTTCGACATTCGATTTCTCCACAAACAGCTCGAGTCCAACTTTGGCTGCGATAGCAAACGAAGGCTGCCTTTGGCGCGCTGTCGAAGGAGGCCTCCAGCTCGGCTGCCACGAGGCAGACAGCATGCCCCCGCAGGCCCGAGGCAGCACCATTATAGCTGAGCGACCCACACTCACAAGCCGTCGACGATCATTCTGAATTCACATCGGATTCTCTAGCTCGTGTGCATGCAGAGCTCGATAGCGCGCTGCGCTGCTGCTCCTGGATCATGCCCTTGCGATTTCGCTCGAAGCTGTTCAAGATGAGGCTCCAGGCATGCTCCGCAGCGCGTCTTCGCCTCCTGGCGCCGGATTCTTGGAGTTGCAGATGAGTCGACTGTTTTTGGCCCTCACCGTTGCGCTCGTGCTCTTCCTAGCTTGTGCCACGGATGCCTCGGCGCAACTGAGGGCCGGACCAAGTTTGGGCTACGGCTTCGACGCCGAGCGCGCCATTCTCGGTCTGGACGTATGGTACGATGCAAGCGCTTTAGGGGAATCCTCCAGTCTGCAGCTCAATGCAGCCTTCGGTGGCTACCTGCTCAGTGACGTGGTCTTTCTGCGCGGCGACCTGAACGTGCCTTTCGTCTTCGCCGTGAGCCCGGAGGCGCTTTCGCTGTTCCTGGGTCCAGGCTTCTCGTTTGCGTACAAAAAGGTCGATCTGGGGGCCTTCGGCAGCAGTGATGGCTACGATCTGGGCCTAAGCAGCTTTCTGGGCATGCTCATCTTCCCCGACAGCTTGGTGAGTGGGCAACTCCAGGTGCGCCTCACCCTCGGTGACTGGGTGAGCCGAATGGAAGCCGTCACGGGAGTGCTGATCCGCTTCTGAGGCGGCCTCGTCGCAAGAGGAACATGGGGCTGCTGCGCGCCCTCCGTATCGCGCACGCTGCGGGCTTGCTTTGCAGCGAGTCTCCGCCCCCTGGCTTCGCTTGGCACAGCACCCAAAGTCGGTTACACAGACTCAGCTTTTGGCTCGCCACCTTCGTTTGGTGGTGTGTCACCCTCGTGCGAGGATGCCCTCGCCGCCAACCTCTCTTGGAGTGCTCACATGCAAGACTCCCAAATTCAAGCCATCGTTTCCAAAATGACGGCCGAGGGCCTGCATCCTCGGGTCATCGACATGTTCTGTGAGCAGTATCGTGCCTTTCGAGCAGGAGAGACTGGCAAGCTTGCCTGGTCCGAGGTGGAGCAGCCGCGTCCGGACGACATCGTCCCCTGGGCTCAGAACGACACCGAAGATGCTCGAGCCGCTGGCAAAGCGTTGCTCTCGGAGCTGGTGGTCATTCAGCTCAACGGTGGTCTGGGCACCACGATGAAGCTCGATCGCGCGAAGTCCCTTATCGAGGTACGCGAGGAGCATAGCTTCCTCGACATCACAGCGTTGCAGGTGCTGGAACTGCGCAAGCGCCACCAAGTCGACATCCCGCTGCTGGCCATGAACAGCTTCCGCACCCGCGCCGACACCTTGGCGGCGCTGGCTTCTCACCCCGAGCTGCCCGTGGAAGGCCTGCCCTTGGATTTCGTGCAGAACAAGGTGCCTCGCATCGAGCGCTCCTCTGGTTTGCCCGTGGATTTCGGCGGAGGTGATGATGAGTGGGCCCCTCCTGGTCATGGTGACATCTACGTTTCACTGTGGGCGACGGAGCTTCTCGAGAAGCTGATTGCCAAAGGCTATCGCTGGGCCTTCGTGTCCAATGTCGACAACCTGGGGGCAACGGTGGACCCGGCTATCCTTGGCTATCTCGAACGTGCAGGGGTAGACTTTGCGATGGAGGTCACTGACAAGACGTTGGCAGACATCAAGGGCGGGACTTTGATCCGCCATCGTGGTCGCTTGTGTCTGTTGGAGGGCGCTCAGGTCGAGGATGAGCACCTCAAGGATTTTCAGGACATCAGCACTTTCTCCGTGTTCAACACCAACAACCTTTGGTGGCGTATGGAGAGCATGCTGGAGGCGTTGAAGAGCGGTGCGCTGTCGCTGCAGCTGATTGTCAACCCGAAGACGGTGCGTGGGGTCAACGTGGTCCAGCTCGAGACCGCGATGGGGGCTGCCGTTGGTTGTTTTGAGCATGCTCGAGGGTTGAGGGTGCCTCGTAGCCGTTTTGCGCCGGTCAAGTCGACGGCAGATCTCCTCGCTCTACGCTCCGATGTCTATGTGCTCAACGATGATTTCCAGATCGTCCCGAACCCGCAGCGTACAATGGGGCCGCCGGTCATCGTGCTCGATGATTTGTACAAGGGAATCGATGCCTTCGAGCTTCGCTTTCCCCATCCGATGAACCTGCTCAAGTGCACGCGTTTGACCATCAAGGGGGATGTACGTTTTGGCAAGAACGTGCGAATCAGTGGGGATGTGATCATTGAAAATCTGAGGGATGAGCCGGTCTTCATCCCTGATCACCAACACTATGCCGAGCAGGTCGTACGCTTCGGCTGAGCCTGGCCTCTCCCTCCCCAATAGAAGGGATTCCAAAGGGCGAGCCCTTTGGCGGGGTGTGGGGCAGAGCCCCACAAGAAGCGAGCCATCCGGGCCTCGTAGGCGAGCCACTCGCAGAGCGCGAGCCATCCCAGGCGAGCCGTTCAAAGCAAGTAGGCCTCCGCCTACGGCTTGCTACTCCGCCGACTCGGCACGCGAAAACGGTGCATCATTCTCACCAGGAGGCAGCCAGCAAAAGCGCTTCTCTCCCAAGTCGCTCCGGCACCGGTAGCCATCGCGACAGTCGCCGTCGCTCTGACAGTCGGCGAGGCAGTAGGAGAGGTAGTCATCGAAGAAGATGCACGATGATGCGCTTGGACAGTCCGAGTCGACATCACAGCTCACACCCAGGCAGTAGCCATCCTTCACCGAGGTATCACAAATTGACCCCGATGGGCACTGAGAGCTGGTCTCGCATTCGTCGCCGATGGACGGCTCGCAGGCCAACAGCAGAACGGCAAACAGCATTGGGATGAGGGTTGAGATGCGCAAGGTCAGCCTCCAACGCGCTCTTGCAGCGCGATCGGCGGCACATTAGCCAGACGCCGAGAGGGTGTCAACCGCACACGGCGGCAGTGACGACAGTGGCGCAGATGCCTGTCGTGATCAGACCAATCAACAAGGTTTTGGGAAACAGCCAAGCACCCAATCAACCAGCTCTCGTGGACACTTGGTACGAAGCAAGTTCCACGTTTCAGCCCACGGGCGCGGTGACCTTGCCTGGGCGTGGTATTCACCCGGCGTGAGCTTTCTGATGGCGCTCAAGCAGTAGAGGATCCCCGAACTGGATCTCATCTTATCGGATTCGCTTCAGTTTCGAGTACTCCTGCGCTACCTTGACGATGGGGAGGAGGCTGCGTGCAAAGAGGCGACTCAGAACAGTCAGAACAACACTGGTCAGCGGTAGAGGCCGTGCTCGAAACCCTGGGTCCCGACCTCGATGTTGAAGCCACCATTCTCCCCTCGGACGCATCTCCCCTGGCAGACCAGGTGGCCCGCTTGGCCCTCTGCGAAGAAAACGACGCGCTCTGCCTCGGACCGCTGCTCGGTGAGGGCGGTATGGGCATCGTGCATCTCGCCCAGCAACCAGCCCTCGGACGAGAGGTGGCCGTCAAGACCCTTCGCCCAGAGCGCTGCAGCCCCCAGAACGTGGCCCAACTGTTGCGCGAAGCCTGGGTCATGGGCAGCATCCAACACCCCTACGTCGTCCCCATCCACCAGCTCGGCCGCGCCAAGAACGGCGCGCCGATGCTGCTGATGAAGCGCATCGACGGGAACGTTTGGCGAGACCTCATACAGAGCTCACGACCACAGCTCCACCAGCTCGAGGCTCAGCCCCGGCGCCGCATCGAGGTCTTCTGTGAGCATCTCGAGAAGCACCTCGTCATCCTCACCCAGGTGGCCAACGCCATCGGCTACGCGCACAGCCGAGGGGTGCTCCACCGAGACATCAAGCCAGACAACGTGATGGTCGGTGAGTTCGGGGAGGTCTACCTGCTCGACTGGGGCGTGGCGGTGAGCGCTCGCGAAGAACACCGCGGCCGCATCCCCATGGCCGACGAAAGCCAAGCCCTCGCCGGAACGCCTGCGTATATGGCGCCCGAGATGCTGCTGCCTTCGGGACAGCTCACTGAACGCACCGATGTCTTCCTGCTCGGCGCCACGCTGCATGAACTGCTCACAGGCGAGCCACCGTACCAAGGCTCGACCCCCGTCGCCGTGTTGATGCAAGCCGCGCGCTGCGAGGCTCGAGACTACCCAGAGAGTGTTCCGAAAGAGCTCGTCGAGATCACCCGCACCGCGATGGCGAAGGAACCTGCAGAGCGCTATCCCTCAGCCGAGGCCTTCAAGCAAGCCATCGAGTCCTTTCTCGAGCACCGCAGCTCCTTGGTGCTGGCCGCCGACGGCGCAAGCCGCCTCGAAACGCTGCGAACGCGGATCTTCGATCCCGAGCGCAGCCTCGACCCTCGCCAGTGTCACGAGCTCTATATCGAGTGTCGATTTGCGCTCCAACAAGCATTGCAGGCGTGGCCAGAGAACACAGAAGCGCATCGTCTGCAACAGGAGCTCTTCGAGCTGATGGGGCGCTTCGAGTTGCAGCGCGGCGAGCTGGATGCCGCCGAAGCGACGCTACAGTTGCTCGAGCACATCCCTGCGGAGCTTGCAACCCAACTCGCGCGCTTACGGGAGGACCGCCAGTATCGCGAAGAGGAGCTCGACAAGCTGAGAACCCTTGCGCAAGACCTCGACATGCGCATCTCGTCGGGCAAGCGAGGCTTGTTCTTCATTTTTCTGGCGCTCGTCTTCGGCGCGGTACCGCTTGGGACGCAGTGGACGATCGATGCGACGGGCTACAGCCCAGGCCACCGCCTGCAGATCCTCACCGGCCTTGGTTTTTCGGCCTTGGTGGCGCTGGCCATGGCACTGGGGCGGCGGACCTTGATGTCCAACCGCGCCAATCGCAGTCTCTTCGTGGTTCTGCTACTGGGTTGTCTTGCCTTCACCCTGCACCGCATTTCAGGGTACCTGCTCAATCAAGAGGTGGTGTCGATCCTGGTGCAAGACACCATCATCTTCTCCCTCACCGCTGCCATCGGAGCGGTCACCATCGATCGGCGAATCCTGGCCGTCGCTCTGACCTATCTGCTTGGCCACTTCGTCTCTCTGGCGTTGCCAGCGTTCATCTATTTGTGGTTGGGCTTGCTCAACCTGAGCGCGCTCGCCATTCTCGGCTATGTCTGGCTGCAGCAAGCCAAACGAGAATCAGGCACAGGGTAGCCAGAGCAGCATCGTGGTGCCTTTCCCCACGATCGACTCGACATGGATTTCGCCCTGATGCGCTTCCACGATGCGACGCGTGATGGCCAGACCAAGGCCTGTACCCTTGTCTCTTTCCTTGGTCGTGTAGAAGGGGTCAAAAATCCATCGATGGGCTTCGTTTGGAATACCACAACCGCTGTCGGCAACCCAGAAAACAACGCCATCTCTGTCGTTTCTCTGCTCTGACCGCGCGCCGAGCTCGACCGTGTCCCCTGGCGAGCTGGCATCGAGCGCGTTGTTCACGAGGTTGAGCAGGGCGGTCTCGATCTCAGTGTCATTGACCTCGATGAACGGCAGCGGCTCGAGGCGATGAACCGCGACCTCGACGCGCTCATGCTTGGCAAATGGCATGCAGAGCTCATGCACTCTGCCGACGAGCTGGCCAGCGCCAACCTGCTCGCGACAGGTCGGGCTACGGCGCACGAAGCGTAGCAACGACGCGACGAGCTGCTTACAGCGCTGGGTCTGTCGCTGGATGGTTTCGAGCCCTTGATGAAGGACCTCGGGCTCCACCCGCTTCTCGAGCAGCCCCTGCGCGTAGCCCATGATCACCCCCAGTGGCGTATTGAGCTCATGGGAGAGTCCTGCGACCAGGGTACCAATGGCGGCCATTTTGCTAGCTTGGATAAGCTGATCCTGTGTCTCTTTGAGCTCGACGAGGTTCGCCTCGAGCTGACGATTCACCGTAGACAGAGCCTGCGTGCGGCGGCTGACCTTCAGCTCCAGTGAGCTGGCGAAACGAGAGAGGCGCTCATGAAGCAGCGCGTTTTCCAGCGCACATTGGGCATGGCGCATGATCAGCTCGAGGAAGGGCAGATCGCTGGCGTCAGGGAGCTTGTCATGTGGCGTCGCCTGCCGAGTATCGACATGGCGCAGCGCAAGTAGCCCCAGGAGCCCTTCACAACGCTGCCCGTAGAGCGGAATCAGCACATAGAGGGCATGCGAGCTGCCGCGTCGGGGCGAGCGAAACGCTGTGTCGAAGACCTGTGCCAGATCCTGGCCAACGCTCTGTGCCTCGAGCAAAAGTGGCGCCCGGCGCGCCAAAGCACGAGGAAACACGATGGGAGGAGGGCTCTGGCTAGGATCGAAGGCATAGAGACTGCGCCGACAAACCAAGCTCGCTGGGGTGTCGGCTGCGAAGCCCGTAGACGCTGGGACTCTCGGCTTTTCATCTGCGCTGGGATGCAGCGACACCGCAGCAGCCTCATCGTCAGCAGCGCTCAGCACCCAAGCAAGCCCCTGCTCCAGCGCAAAGAGGGACATCAGTGTCGCGATGGCACCATCCAAGATCTGGGTGGTCTCGAAGGCGCTCGCCGCGGCGAGCGCGTATTCATTGACCGCGTGGATGCGCTCGAGTTGCTGTTCGGCTCGCTTCTGCAGACGAAAGAGGCGCTGCTCACTTCGAAGCAGTTGTCGAGCTTGCTCTTGGAAAGTCAGTGCGGGCAGCATCGAAGCAGTCGCCTTGGACATCGGAAAGCCCTTCTCGAAAGGCAGCGCTAGGTGGGCTCCAGTTGCTTTCCGAGATGGCCACATTCCGAATTTTCTTCAGTAGTTCCAAGCATTTGCAGCACACCCTGATCGTCATTCGCATCGAAGAGAGCGCAGAGCACGAGGCTGTCGTTGTGCAGTCTGGTGGCGCGCGCCAGGGGAGCGATCTCCCCATAGGTGAAGATGCCCAACCACGCCGTATCGCGGTCGAGCTCGTCGAGCAATGGCGCGAGGATGAACTGGTCAGCGCGCTGTCCAAGCAGCAGCCGACCGCGATAAGCGCAGTCGAAATGCAAGACAAGGGCGGGACGACGGTAGTCCGCGCGCTCGAGCAGAGAGCGGGCACAGCTGTGCGCAGAATCCCTGATCGAGGTGGGAGAACGACGCGTCATCTGGAAGCGCGTCCCCTCGGGGAGGCGAGCGGAGAAGACGACCTCGTCCCTGCCTTCGATGATGCGGTGTGGACTGCGCACCACCCAGTCCCCATCTCCCACATCGGCAGCAACAGTGAGCAGCGGCAAGCCGGCAGCGCTACGTACGTCCTCGTCGAGGTATTCACGCAGCATGGGCCAGGCCGCCTGTTCGTCGATGCGCTGAACCAGCGCGCCCTCGGCGGCCGAAACACAGTGTTCGATGCCCAGGCGGGAACAACCATGGCTAACCTCGACAAAGGCATCAAAGCGCCCATCGAGGAGCAGCGCAAAAGCCCCCTCGCTGCTCCAGTCCCTTCCACAAAACTGATACGTGCGCTCGAAACGCATGGTGTCACCGGCGGCGCCCCCTACAATCTTGGTCTCAGGCAAGCTCTCATCGAGCAGCTCGAGTAGAGCAGGCAGCTCTGTACACATGCCGTCGGGGCAGAGCAACAACAGAGAATCGGGACCCGTGCGTTTCTCTTCAACGAAGGCGGCGAGCTGCACGACCGCATCCTTGGCGGGGTAGATAGAACGCAGCAGGGTGGGATGCCATCGCATTCGAGTCGCGCTGACAGCCATGATACTGAGCCAAAAGCTGCCCTCGAAGGAGCCCCGAGCGGTGATCACCCCTTCGCCCGAACACCCCCCAAAAGGCGCCGTGCAGCGCGCGCTGAGCACACGCAGCAGCGATGGCAGCTCGTGCTGTGCCGAACAGAAGACCAAGA
>JAVFAO010000067.1:0-10552 GCA_034002465.1 Myxococcota bacterium | reverse complement strand
AGAAAAAGTCGGCCTCGCGCGTTGGCTGACCCGACTGAACACAACGGCGCCCCAGCTCCCGCAGCGCTTCGTCAAGAGCCTCGTGAACAGCAGATTCGGTTTCCGCCTGAAAGCTGCGGCCAACGCCAGCAAGGGTAGACAAGGTCCTATCCTGAGGTGCTTCTCCTGCTCGAGGAGAGAGGCTGCAATCCCACGAAGTTGGGGAAACGGGCCACGTGCCCAATCGACAAGAACTTGCTGCCCCAGAGCAAATGACTGCACGAGCACGAGGAGCAGCGCACGTCCGCCAAGAGACGCACACTCAGAGTGTGCGCCGAGGACGCGGAAGAAGCAAGGCAGAGCAAGGGTCCTACTGCTGCCGGAACGCAGCGCCTCGACGACTCTACTCAGGGCGTGATGACGCAACGGAAGCCGACATGATCGGGTCGAGCGTTGGCATCAAGGCGAGCTCGTGCAAGTCCGGACAGGTTCTCTGGGAAGTCGCGATAGCTGCCGCCGCGGAGCACGCGGCGCGAGCTACCCGTTTCACTCAGCGGATCGTTGTTGCCCAAGGTCTGGTAGGCATCGGCCTCATAAGTGTCGCGAACCCACTCCGCCACATTACCAGCGAGGTCGTGGATCCCATACGGCGAGCGGCTCACCGGATGGTCCCCAACGGTCGAGCTGCCCTTCGCAGACTCCTCACACAACGCCGAGCTGACAGTGGCGCAGTCGAAATCCTCATCGCTGAGCTCGCGGTTGGCCCAGGGAAACAGTCGGGCATCGGTACCGCGGCTGCTCAGCTCCCACTGCGCCTCTGTGGGCAGATCCCCGCCCGCCCATTGACAGTAGGCGGCAGCGGCGTGCCAGTTGACACAGTTCATGGGGTGATCATCGCGCCCCGAAGCACCATAGTTGCAAGTCGGCTGGGCGTTGTTGTCGCGGGCGTTGTCCTTGGCAGAGCCCACCACACCGAGCCCCGGTTTCGTACACACGCCATCATCGACGCAGCGCCGATATTGGGCCACCGTCACCTCTGTCGAGTAGAGCAGAAAGGGGCTGCTCAGGGTCACGCTGCGAGCAGGGAGGGTATCGGTGGGGGCATCCTTGGCGCTCGAGCCCATGAGAAAATCCGTGGCTGGCACCAGACAGCTACGCATCCCATCCTTTTTGTTGACGCGAGAGCAATCGGCGGTCTCGAGGTCCTGACCGTTGGGACCAGCGTGCTCCTTGAGCTCGACGTCGACGCGGTGGCTGGTCAAGCCCATGAGGTTGACGCGGATGCTCACAGGCTGGTAGCCATTACGCACGAAGCGCAGGCTCTTGCTGCCCTGCGGAACCTCCAGACTCACGCTGGCCTTGGCTTTGGTCTTTCCCATCTTGACGTCGTCCACGAAGATCTCGGCGTCGGCAACATTGGCGCGGACCTCCAAGGCAACCAAGACTGGTTCGAGCTGGATGCCCGTAAGCTCAGCCAGCTTGTCGGCCTCGATGCTCACCTGTCGAGTCACCGAGCGATACCCTTCGGCTTGCAACTCCACGCTCACCGAACCCACCGGGAGGTTTGCGAACTGTCCCGGCGCAAGGCCAACCTCAGCCCCGTTGACCAAGACCTTCATCGGAACCGGCGAGACGTCAGCGATGTCGAGCCGTCCACCACTGCTCGCCACATTGCCGCCTTTGCGCTTGATCACTGCTGGGGAAAGCAGAAAGCGCTTGGCAAGCTCATCGATGCCGATGCGCGCAGCGGCACTCATGGAGCCTGCATCACGAACGATTTCTGAATCTGCATGAACCTTTGCATTGTCGGCAGGGCTCCATACATCAAGGGAGACCATGTATTCTCGCTTGGCGACCTCCTCGATGCTGAAGCCGACCGCCCACTCGGCGTACGAGCGACTCGCTGCCTTGAGCTGAGCCTCGCGGATTTCGGTGATCGAAACCCCTGTCTGCTCCCGAGATTCCTGAAAGAGCTGCGCGCTCTCATTGTCGCCCAGAAACGCGAAGCCACCCGCTGCAGAGAGACGCGCTTCGAACATTCGCTGGCCCGCTGCGATGGCCTCCTGCACATCGCTCTTCCCGCTCGCAGGCAAGATGACGATGGAGATGTCTGCGGGCGGATCTTGCGCTACGACATCGCTGAAACAAAGGCTAGCCAGCAGTACCAGCGACAACGCGCCCAGCCAACGGTGCCCCTGGCCAAAGCCAGGTCGGAGAAGGCCAAGCGCCCAATCAACAAGAAGCTTGCGATCCATCATGTTGGTCTATCTCCCGTTCAGCGGCCGAGGGCGCCAAGCTCGGCGCTCAGGTCGGAGGCTCCCTTCAAAGCGTGACACGCGGCACTGCAGTAGCCACAGAAGGCCTCCTGCCAGTGACTGTCATAGCGTTCGCTGAGCAGGTTGAGTTTGTTGATATCGCCGCTGCGCATCATCTGGTTCCAATCATCGCGGAACGACTGGCACGCGCTGTCACCGAAGCGTGCGAGGGCCAGCTCCGAAGCCTGCGTGCCCGGAAAAGCCTTGAGAAAGTCTGCGATCTGCTTGGGCGTGGGGTCACGCATCTCGTCGAGGGAGCGAAGCGCTGCGACCTCCCCCAGCTTGGCGAAGCGCACGCTGCGCCGCGCACTCTGTCCGTTGTAGCGCACCGTGAGGACCGCCTCCTCCGCGGCCTGCTGCAAACGCACCAAGTCCTCGCCCGAGTCCACCAGGAAACGTCCGTTGGCATCAGTTCGGCTGAGGAGCTCGAAATCACCCGCACGAATCTGTACCTCCAAGCCCTCCTTCGCAAACTCGATACACTCGGTGTACTCGTTGGCAGCGTTGCGCTTGGTGTTCTCAGGGCTCATCACCCGATACATCGGGGCGTTGGGATCTGCGTTTTCATTCATGTCGTAGACGATGCAGCCCTCGAGCATCACCAAGCCCTCGAGCCCACGCTCGCTCACCTCCCCATCCACCTTGACGGAAAAGGCTCCGGTGCGCTCCATCTCGCTCTGCACATAGCGCCGATGAGACGCCATCATCTCGGCACAGCCAGCAGTGCCGACCACGAACAAGGTCAGGAGAGGAAGAAAGCGATATCGCATCAGTCAAGCGCTCCACGTTGAGAAGGTAGCCGGGTTCTGCGAACGGACCCGCGTGGGAGTCTGCGTGTGCTGCACGCACCGAGCACCGATAAGCTGCCTCAGACGCAGCGCGGACGCAAGCAAGAGGTGGAGATTGCACAGCTCAATGCCCAAACTCAGCCGGTCGCAGCCCATCAGCAGCCCGCAACAGCGACGCCTCAGACGTACAGGCAGCCCACTGCATTCAAGCAATGACTCAGGCCTTGCCCCAGTCCAGTATCGGCCATTGGCGCTTCGCCGCAATACGGCGAAGCCGAGGATCCGGAGCAATGACGCGAGGCGCTGCGACCGCCTCCAAGACCTGCAAATCAGTGTAGGAGTCGGTGTAAAAGGTGGACTCCGACAGCCTCACCCCATGCGCTTGCGACCAGCGCTGCGCCCGCTCCAACTTGCCCGCGCCCACACAGAGTGGAGGCTCGAAGTCCCCAAGCAGACAACCTCGTTCATCCTCGAGATAGACGTTCGAAATCCACGCGTCCATCCCGAAGCGCTGAGCGGCGATCTGCGCTTCATAGGGGGAAGCGTTGGTCAACACCACCAGCAGCTCTCCGCGAGCACGGTGCTCGGCGAGGGCAGCACGTGCTCCCGGCCGAAGACGCCGCTCAACCTGGCCGAGAAACCACCGCTGAGTCTCGGCTTCGATCTCACGCGCCGACTTGCCGCGATAATGCGAGAGGGCACGGCGGTACATGACGTTCATGTCCACCAGCGACAGATGATAGGCCAGCGCCCAGCCCATGGCTTGCGCAAACTGCAAGGGGCCAATCTGGCGACGCTTCAGCTCGTGACGCGCCCAAAGCACTCCGCTGTTGACGTCGAGCAGGGTGCGGTCAAGATCGAAAAATGCCGCTTTCACGCCAAAACTCCAAGTCCAGGTCTCACCGAAGTGGCCACGGACAGCTCACGAGCGCGCTCTCACCTCGGCCTTCAAGATACCGCTCACTCTCGCGAGACCCTCGCTTCGCTCGCTTTCAAGATTCCGCTTGCTTTCAATCGTCACTCTCGTCAGCCTGCAAGACCGCCAAGAACGCCTCCTGTGGGATCTCGACCGTGCCGACCATCTTCATTCGCCTTTTACCTTCCTTCTGACGCTCGAGCAGCTTTCGCTTCCTCGTGATGTCTCCACCATAGCACTTGGCGGTCACGTTCTTTCGCATCGCAGGGATGGTCTCTCGCGCAATCACTCGACTCCCCACAGCAGCTTGCAACGGTACGTCGAATTGCTGTCGAGGGATCAGCTTGCGCAGCTTGGCGATGAGCTCCTTCCCGCGAGCGTACGCCATGTCGCGGTGCACGATGATGGAGAGCGCGTCGAGCGGATCGCCATTGACCAGAATGTCGAGCTTGACCAGATCCGCCTCACGATAGCCGCAGAGCTCATAGTCGAGCGACGCATAACCGCGCGAGCAGCTCTTGAGCTTGTCGAAGAAATCGAAGAGCACCTCGGCGAGGGGTAACTCGTATTCTATCACCACATGTCGCGACGAGCCGTAGCTGAGCTTCTTGTGGATGCCGCGGCGACCCTGGCAGAGAGCAAGAATCGCCCCTACCCAGTCGCTAGGAACATGGATCTTTGCATTGATGTAGGGCTCTTCGATGCGCTCAATGAGCTCGACCCGTGGCAACTTGGAAGGAGTATCGATATCGATGACCTGCACGCCTTTGCCAGGCCTGCGCTGGTGCACCCGGTAGATCGTCGTAGGAGCAGTGGTGATGGGGCTGATACCGTATTCGCGTTCTATTCTCTCCTGTACGATCTCCATGTGCAACAAGCCCAAGAAACCACAGCGAAATCCAAAGCCCAAGGCCTCAGAGCTCTCAGCCTCGTACTGCAAAGCCGCGTCGTTGAGCACGAGCTTGGCGAGGGCATTGCGAAGCAGCTCATAGTCGGTGGTGGCGATGGGGTAGATGCCCGCAAAGACCATCGGCTGTACCCGCTTGAAGCCTGTCAATGGGGCTGAGGCTGGCGCGCTCGCCGAGGTGAGGGTGTCACCGATCTGGACCTCGGCGAGGTCCTTTACCATGGATACAATGAAGCCCACCTCGCCAGAGCAGAGATAGGGCGCGCTGCGTGGATAGGGCGTGTTGTAGCCCAGCTCCACCACCTCGGAGACACACCCAGAAGCCATCATTTTGATGCGATCACCGACGCGCAGCGCCCCGTCGACCACACGTACCAAGGCGATGACACCCCGATAACTGTCGAACCACGAGTCGAAAACCAACGCGCGCAGCGGCGCGTCGAGGACAATGCGTGGGGCCGGAACCAAACGCACCAGGGCCTCGAGCACCGCATCGATGTTGAGGTCGGCCTTGGCGCTGATGGCAATGGCCGAGGAGGCGTCAATGCCAATGAAATCCTCGATCTCGCCTTTGACCCGCTCGACGTCGGCCGCAGGCAGATCAATCTTGTTGATGACAGGGATGATCTCGAGGTCGTGCTCCAAGGCGAGGTAGACATTGGCAAGGGTCTGCGCCTCGACCCCCTGCACCGCATCCACCACGAGCAACGCCCCCTCACAGGCCGCAAGCGAGCGGCTGACCTCATAGTGAAAGTCGACATGTCCCGGCGTGTCGATCAGGTCCAGCGTATACTCGATTCCGTCCGTAGCCACGTAACGCAGACGCACCGCCTGCGCCTTGATGGTGATTCCCCGCTCTCGCTCCAACTCCATCGAGTCCAAGAATTGCGCGCGTGCATCGCGCTCGGAGATGGAGTGTGTGTGATCCAGGATTCTGTCGGCAAGCGTGCTTTTCCCGTGGTCAATGTGCGCGATGATGGCGAAGTTGCGAATCCGTTGCAGCGCCTCCGCCTGGGCTGGCTCTGGTCGCCATGGCGGCGGCAAAACCCGCGTAAGCGGAGCGACGTTGCTCTCCACGACGACGGGAGGCCTGGCTTGGGCGGCTGAGCGCGGTGCCACGAGAGTCGCGCTTTGATCACGAGTCGCGGTCGCCACGGCTGGTGTGTCGCTTGCGGGGCGTTGGACGCCTCTGGAGGGTTCTTGTCGATTGGGCGCTTGGCCAGTTCCCTCAGGTCCTTGTCGATTGGGCGCTTGGCCAGTTCTCCCAAGTCCTTGTCGATTGGGCGCTTGGCTAGTTTTCCCAAGTCCTTGTCGGTGGGGCGCTCGGCCTGTTTCCCCACGTTCTCGTACGGGCTGCGGTCTGGAAGCGTTCTGCGCGTGGTGGTGTGGCGAGGCGCTGGCAGCGCTCTTGCTGCGGGTGGCATCGCGCGCTGTGCTTGGTCGAGTGGCTTGCTCTCTACCGGACTGTGTTCGCGCTGTGCTCTCGGAAGACTGGCCGGTACGCTGAGAATCTCGGGGAGGGCGCGAGTGGCCGGACTGCTCCGAAGCGCGCTGGGTGGGCTTGGAGCCTCCTTGGGGACCTTCGGCAGCACTGCTTTGTTGGGCCCTGCGCTGTCGCTCGCCAGCGTTCCCAGAGCGCTGTTCGCGTCGCTGTTCTGGTCGATTGGGCGCTTGACCTGTTCCTCCAAGTTCTTGCGCGCCGCGTTCAGGCACTCTCCGCCGCTGGCTCTGCTCATCGTGGTGCAGGCCGCCTCGTCGTTGTGGGGGCTGGACCTCGACGAGGCGTCTTCGAGGCGGGCCGGTGTCTGTCGCGGGTGAGGCAGGAATGTCTTCGACGGGGGGCTGGTTCGAATCGGGGGAGCGCGGGGGCATGTCGTCCTGCTGATAGGATGCTGCGTTTTTGCAGTGATTCTGCTCGTTTCAAGACGCCGATTGGGTCTTGTTGCGAGCGGGGGCAAGATAGCCGACCGAAGGCGGCTTGACCAGCTCCACGGCGTGATGTCAAATGCGCGGCGCCAAATGGGGCGGGAGGAAGAGCGAACTCATGAATGGTGCCCGAATACTGGTGGTCGATGATGACGCGGGGCATCTGGACGTGATGTGTCGGGTCTTTGCTCATGAGCGTTATCAGGTTGGCCGCGCGGCGAGTGCCGAGGAGGCGATCGAGGCGTTACGTGGGGCGAGCTTCGATGTGATTGTCACGGACCTGATGATGCCAGGTCTCAACGGCGTCGAGCTGTTGAAGATGGCGAAGCTGCTGCAGCCGATGGTGGAGGTCATCGTGATGACGGCCTTTGGCACGGTGGAGCGGGCAGTGGAGGCGATGAAGGAAGGAGCCTTCGATTTCATCGAGAAGCCGGTCAAGCGAGCGCCGCTGGTGCGCAGTGTGGGGCTCGCGCTGGAGCGCAAGCGGCTCTTGGCGGAGAATGTGGTGCTGAAGCGGGAGCTTCGTTCGTTGCAGGCAGATCGGCAGCTCATCGGCCGTTCGGAGTCGATGTTGGCGTTGCAGGAGATGCTGCGTCAGGTGGCACCGACGCAGGCGACGGTGTTGATAGCGGGGCCATCGGGTACGGGCAAAGAGCTGGTGGCGCGAGCGGTCCACGAGTTGTCTGGTCGCAGTGAGCGAGCGTTCGTGGCGTTGAATTGTGCGGCGCTACCGGCGAGCATTTTGGAGAGCGAGCTCTTTGGGCATGAGAAGGGGGCATTCACTGGCGCGCATCAGCGCAAGGCGGGGCGTTTCGAGCTGGCTGATGGTGGCTCGTTGTTTTTGGACGAAATAGGCGAGATGCCTTTGGAGATGCAGGCCAAGCTCTTACGGGTGTTGCAGGAGGGAGAATTCGAGCGTGTGGGGGGCACGCGTGCGTTGCGGGTGGATGTGCGGATCATTGCGGCGACCAACAAGCAACTGGAGGAGGAGGTGTTGGCTGGCCGCTTTCGGGAGGATCTGTTCTACCGTCTCAACGTGATAGCGCTCGAGTTGCCGCCGTTGTGTCGTCGTCCTGATGACATTCCGTTGTTGGTGGAGCATTTTCTACGGGGCTTTGCGCAGACACATGGTCGCAGATTGGAGGGGATCAGTCGGTCGGCGTTGGAGGTCCTGATGAACCACTCCTGGCCGGGGAACGTTCGAGAGCTGCGCAACGTCTTGGAGCGGGCGGTGGTGCTGAGTCCGGGTCCGTTGATTGATGTGTCGGATTTGCCGGCAGGCTTGGGGTCGATGCGGGGGGCATCGGGCAGGGGTCGAGAGCTGGTGTTCAGCGTGGGGACGCCTTTGGAGCAGGTCAAACAGCGGCTGGTGCTCGAGACGCTGAAGGCGACGGGAGGGGATAAGCAGCAGGCAGCCGCGCTGCTGGATATCGCGCCACGAACCATCTATCGGGTGTTGGAGCGGGTGGCACGAGGAGATGCGTCGTCCACTGAAGATGGTGACTAACGATACCCCCTAGAAGGGATTCCAAAGGGCTCGCCCTTTGGCGGGGTGTGGGGCAGCGCCCCACAAAAGAAGCGAGCCGCGCGAGCCAATCCCGGCAAGCGAGCCGCGCGAGCGAGCCCAGGCAAGCGAGCCGCGCGAAGCGAGCGAGCCAATCCCGGCAAGCGAGCCGCGCGAGCCAATCCCGGCAAGCGAGCCGCGCGAGCGAGCCCAGGCAAGCGAGCCGCGCGAGCGAGCCCAGGCAAGCGAGCCGCGCGAGCGAGCCCAGGCAAGCGAGCCGCGCGAGCGAGCCCAGGCAAGCGAGCCGCGCGAAGCGAGCCCAGGCAAGCGAGCCGCGCGAAGCGAGCGAGCCAACCTAGATGCGGAACTCGAAGTGCCCTTGGATCGTGGCGCCAAACGTCAGGAAATCGAGCTTCTCGCGCAGCGCCTGGATATCGAGCCAAGAATACGAAACGTAGGGGCCAAACTCGAGCCAGAAGTCATCTCCAGCATCGGCCCGGAAAAGCAGATCGAAGGCCAGATGCAGGCCACCCGCATCTTCGGAGGCAGAGAAAGACTGACCCTCGAACTCATCTTTCCGTGTGATGGTGCCAAAGATGTAGTTGCCAAGCAGGTCGACGCTGACGAGCTCGCTGAAGTCCAGGCGGATGAAGGCGCCCACCGAAGGCAACGTGACCGAGGTGGAACCTTCTCCCTCATCGTCGGCGTTGCTGAAGTAGGAGAAGTCGAAGTTGGCGCCGATGCCGAAGATCTGGGTCGGCTTGAAGCCAAAGTAAACGCGTCCGCCGCCGCCCCCACCGATGGCGGCGTTGGTGTTGTCTTCGTTGTACATCGAGCCACCACCGTGACCGTTGATTCCGAGGATGGTGTTGTTTCGGCCATACTGGCTGCGATCGCCCTGGCTCTCCGGATAGCTCTCTGCCACCACGGTGACTTCTCCTGAGCCGCCCTCCGAAGCGTCACTGCTGCCTTGGATGCCAGTTTTCGAATCGGGCCCCTCTTTCGGTACATCGAAGCGGCTGTCGGCGGCCTGGGAGTCGACACCTGCGTCGGCGAAACTGATCATGAGGAACTCGTCGTCTTGACTGACGCGGTATTCGACCCGCTGGTGGAGGTCGATCTTGACGACCGCCACCGACCCCTGCTGATGGGCCTGGGCCGCACTGATGGCCGAGTCGAAGTAGCTGGTGTCGATGGAGCGGCGCTCGTTTCGGCGGGGGATCTTGGTGCCAACGAGCTTGACTTGGAGTTGCATCAGCCCATCCTCGGTCACGCTCTCGGTGAGCGCGTAGTTGGCAGGCTTGATGGTCTGGATAAAGATTCGAGAGCCTTCGTCCAATGGCTGAAAGCCCAACCAAGTCATGCGGTTGCCCATACGAGGATTGGTCTTGGCGGCATCACGCGCCTTGCGAGCGAAGAGGTGCCAATCGCGCACACCCGGCACGATGCCCCGATAGACCGTTCCCAAGCTCAGGGTTTGTTCCTGCGTAATGCGCGACTTGTTGCGGTCGACTTTGGTGATCTTGCCGATCTTTCCCTTGGCTTTTTTCTCACCCTCTTCGCCCTCAGCGCCCTCCTCGGAGGCACTGGGCGCAGGCATACCAGGGATGTAGACATTCGAGCCCTGCGAAGTCCCAGAGTCGATCGAGCTCATCGTGCCGCCACTGCTCGTCCCCCTCAGCCCGGAGGTGGAGCTATCTTGGGCTTGCGACGCTGACACCGAGAGGAGGCAGAGGGCGAGCGTGGAGAGCACGCTCATAGAGGAAAACAGCTTCGACATAGGGCCTCCAAAGACGAGGAAGAGAGCGACGAAGCGTCGCTTCATCCCATGACTGTCGTTTCATCCCAAAGACTGACTGCATCGACGCAGCCCAAGCAGCCCCCTTCTCACAGCGCGAAGGAGGCCCGCCTGCCCAACGCAGGCGTAGTAGCCCTTCCATGCTAGGGGTGGGTGGGAGCCTGCGCAAGTTCTCAGGGACTGGCTCTGCTGCTCGATGGCAAGCCCACAACGCAAACACGTCCATGCCACTTCGCTTTCGTTGGCTCACCCATCAACGAATGCGACTGATGCGACTGATGCAACTGATGCAACGCTTCTCTTGCGCTGCGGGCCATTCGAGGCTAAACCAAGGAAGAGCTGCTGTAGACGCAGAGGCGTCGTGCTGCAGGGCTCGAGCGCGTTGACCATCACCGCGCTCTTTTCTTTGTTTCGCGCTG
>JAVFAO010000066.1:0-23412 GCA_034002465.1 Myxococcota bacterium | reverse complement strand
TGCCTTTCGCGGTGACAGCTCTCTGCGACAGTGGCTCAAGGTGGTGGCGGCCAACGCAGTCATCGATCACCTACGCGCGCGGCGGCCGTCCGTCTCTCTGGAGAGTCTCGAGGAGGCAGGCACAGAGCTGCCAGATTCATCTGCGTCCCCGGAGGAGGTCTTCGCCAGACAAGAGCTCGAGCAGGCGGTCGAGCGCCTCTTCGCGCAGCTTGGTGATGAGGACACGCTCTTCGTCGAGCTGCACTACGCGCGAGGGCTTCCACACGAGCGGGTGGCAGAGCTGATGGGCTGCAGCGTTGGGGCCGTCTATGCGCGAAAGAGTCGTATCCGCAAACGCCTGAGCGAGCTCGCCCAGGGACTCCACGCTTGATTGGACGCTGTTTCGGAGGACTTCCTCGCCCCTTTCTCACTTTCTGTTGTCAGAAGTCGTCGCGCTCCCCGTCAGTGAGGACTGAGGGCGCTGGAGCCAGAGGCAAGCATGACTACCAAAGATGAGGTCACTCACGAAGGGGCAGAGGTCGTTGAGCTCGATGCACATCGTCCTCGTCGAAGCGTCAGCCCACCTGATGACGCAGAGCTCGAGCTTGCCCTCAGCCGCGCTGCGCGGAAGGGGCTGCACCGCAGCGGCGCTGCCGAGGATGCACACCTCGAGCCCGAGCAGATGCTGGCTCATCTGCAACGCATCCTGCCCACCGGCGAGAGGATGCGGGTCATCGCGCACCTCGCCCGCTGCAGTGAGTGTTGTGACCGTTTGCAGGCAGCGGCAGAGCTCTTGCGTATCGAGCCCTTGCGCGGAGTGCGCGCCGAGGCGGTCGAGGCCCGAGAGAGCGCCAAGGTTTTGGAGTTTGGCCCGGCGTTGATGCGGGTTCGGCTAGAGGTTGCAGGCAGCGCCTTGCACGTGCTCGAGACCGACGCCGAGATGAGGCTCGGTTTGGTTGCTGCGTTGCGTCAGAGTGCTGCCGCGGATGGCGTCGTTTTTCGCAAGCAGATCGCTGGTGCTGAGCTGCGCTTGGAGCTGCTCGATGCACGCAACGCTCGGCTCAACTTGGGTCTGAGCATGCAGAGCGCCGTGCCTGGTGCCCGGGTGAGTGTTTTTCTCGACGGCCGCTTGACCCAGACGCGGCCATTTCGGCGCGACCAGCTCATCCTCCGTGGGCTGGCGCTGCGCCCGACGGTGCTCCGCATCGAGACGCCTGAGGCGGTGCTTGGACACGTCGCGCTCGAGCTCAACGCGAGCTCCGCCAAGGAGGTGTAGCGATGCAGCGCTTGGGGGGTGAGCACAGCCTGCAGATTGCGGTGGAAGCCGATGGGCTTCGCTTCATGCTCTTCGAGCACCAGGGGACGGAGCTGATCCCCAGGGGACGTGAGGCGTTCTGTGTGGATTTCGATGAACTCGACGAGCGCGTCGCCGACCTGCGGTTTTTGCTCGGCCGATCGAATTTGGTGGGAGAGATGGGCGCTGCAGCGGCCGAGGACGTCCTGCGCTTGGCCATGCTACTCTTCGATGGGCTCATCCCTCCGGCCATCAAACCTTGGCTGCGCGAAGGGCGCGGCACTCTGACGCTGCTGCTGGACGCCAATCTGCAGGGATTGCCTTGGGAGTTACTGCACAACGGAGAGGACTTCCTGTGTCGGCAGTTTGCGCTGAGCCGCAGGGTGATCGAGGGGGGGATCGTTGCACCGACTCCCTCTCGCAAACTGTCCTCGAGTCGCCGTGTGCTCTTGCTGGCCGATCCCAGGGAGGATCTACCGGCGGCGGCGCGCGAGGGTTGCTTGCTGACCGAGTTGTTCAGTGTGCGTCGCGATGTGGAGCTCGGCTACGTGGGTGCTCCGATTCTTCGCAGTACAGTGCGTGAGTCTCTTCGAGAATACGATATCGTGCACCTCGCCGGGCACGCCGAATCCAGCGACGAGGGCACCGGCTGGCTGTTGGCCGATGGGCGTTTCGAGGCCGACGATATCGAGCGGCTGATGGGGACGAGGCAGATGCCCGCCCTGGTTTTTGCGAACGCCTGCTCGACGGCGAACGGCCGCTGGCAGCTTGGCGACCCGATGGCGCATGTCATGCTTCGTGCGGGTGTGCTCAATTATCTCGGCACCTTATGGGAGATTCCCGACGACATTGGGGTGGTCTTCGCGCTCGAGTTCTATGAGCAGCTG
This sequence comes from Myxococcota bacterium, assembly GCA_034002465.1. Classification (GTDB taxonomy): domain Bacteria; phylum Myxococcota_A; class Bradymonadia; order UBA4248; family JAVFAO01; genus JAVFAO01. The sequence goes on along the minus strand of JAVFAO010000066.1, from coordinate 21,252 downwards.
ATGCAGGGGCTGGCGATTGCCGAGGCACTGCGTCGGACGCGCGTGGAGTTGGCGCGGCAGTTTGGTGACGCAACGGTGCTGTGGGGAAGCTACGTGCTCTATGGTTCCGCGGGGCAACAGTACTTTCAACCGAGCCCTGCTCCGGCACCTTACCTCGATCCTTTGCAGGAGGCCTTGCCGGGTCGGCGGCTGGTCAAGCCAAGTGCATCGGTGATGCCGACGCCTGGGGGCGTGGCGTTGCGGGGCGCAGCGGTGAGCGCGGCAGCACGCGCGCCGTTTTCGGAGACGGTGCAGCGCACTCAGCGCAACGTCCTCATCCAGCTTCTGGTCTGTGTCTTGGCCTTGTTGCTGGTGGGCGGTCTCTACGCCTATCAGGAAGGGTCGCGTCGGCCGCTGGCTGCACCCTGTATTCCTGCCAGCGAGCCGCCGGTCATCGTTTTGCCGGATACCCACATTCCGCCACCGATGGAGGAGGGAATGGGGGCGTCGATGCAGTTGCTGACCGTGCTTCGCGATCACAGTGGTGCACAGCGCCGCGTGGCGCTCCCCGAGCGTGGTGGAGAGCTTCGCGGTGAGCCCTTCTGGCTCGAGCTGAGCTCGCCTCGAGACGCCTATGTCTATGTATTCTGGTTGGATCCTCAGAGGCGTCCGCATCTGCTCTATCCCAATGCCGAGCAGAGGGCCGAGATTGGCAGTGATGCCGTTCTTCGAGTGCCTGAGGGCAGCGCGCAATTCGAGGCGGAGCTGAACGGAGAATACGAGATCGTGGCGGCCTTCTCGGCGTATCCGCTGGATGAACTGGTCGATGAGCTGGGAAGTGGCCAAGGAGCCTCGCCAGAATGGCGGATCTGGCTTGAGCAGGAGGCCGAGCAGGTCGAGAGCCTACGCTTCGTGCACCACCTGCGGCCGCACTGAGCCGTGCACAAGCGACGCCGTGAATCCTTGATAGGGCGTATGCAGAATCCGGGGAGGGCGGACACGCAGGTCCGCTCCTACAAGTTGGGGGAACAGGCCAAGCGCCCAATCGACAAGAAGTTGAGGGGAATAGGCCAAGCGCCCAATCAACAAGAAGTCAATATTGCGCTTGCCTTTCAATCGCTTACATATCATGCGCATCACGTGGGCAAAGGGCTAGCCCTTTGGAATTCCATGGATGGGTGGCTGCGCTTTGCACCGCCAGGTCTCGCGCGCTCGCCTCGTTCCTCGTTCCTCGAATGGGCTCAGAGCTCGAGTCCTAGCCCGAGGAGCAGGTTGAAGCCAGGCATGGGATAGCCTTCGATGTAGGCGGCCTCGCGGTTGAGGAGGTTGCGCAGCTTCAAGTAGACGTCCAAGCCCACGCCCCAGCTCTCCAGCACCGTCTGGTAGCGCAGATTGCCGTCGAGCACATAGACATCGTCCATGGGGTCGAGGCTGTAGTTGTTTTGGAACAAGCCGCTGAGCCACTCGAAAGAGAGCGAAGCGCGCAGCGTATCGAGGCCGATGGGGAAGACGGCCTCGAGCATGGTGTTGGCTTTTAGCGAAGGGTTTTGCTTGGTGAAGCGGCCCACATCCTGCCATGCGAAGCTGCTCGAGGCGTTGAAGGGGCCGAGCGCGGTCAGGGTGGCGCTGGCCTCGATACCCCAGACCTCGATTTCGTCGATATTGACCACCGTGGCGGTGGGCCAAGCGCCGAAGGTCTTGATGAGCTGTTTGGCGTAGCTGCGATAGACATTGCTCTCGAGGTGCAAGACACCGTAATCCCAGCCGATGCCGACATCGCTGTTGAGCGCCAGCTCGGGCTGCAACTCGGGGTTGGCCACGGGGTAGGGGAGGTAGAGCTCTCGGATGGTGGGTTGGCGGAAATTGCGGGCGACACGTGCGCGTAGGGAGAAGCCCGCTGGCAGCTCAAGCCGGATTCCGCCTTTGGCGAGTACATAGGAGCCCCAGCGCAGCGAATGGTGGAATCGTAGGCCGCCCATGAGGTGCAAGCGCTCGAAGAGAAGCAGCGTCGCTTGAGCAAATGCGCCGAGATCGTTTTGCGCATCGGTGGGTTCACTGACCCCATCGGCGACGTTCTGCACGTCTCCTTCCGTGTGCTCCGCGCTGAGCCCGAAGAGGGCTTCTAGTCCATCGAGTGCCTGCCAGCTCAGCTCCGAGCGCAGTCCCACGCTCCAATCCAAGCTATGAAAACCATCGTAGAGACGATGCAAGCCCACGCTGAGGTAGGGTTGAGCAGACCAAGACCATCGCGCTTGGTCGAAGCTCAGGCGTAGCGAGCTGTTGTTGCGCAGGACGTCGAAGTCGTGACCCGTGTGTGGGTGATCGATGGGGCCAGGATCGGCCCCATGGACCTGGAAGAGCTTCTCGTGCAGCTCGATACTCCAATGCTCGAGTGGCAGACGCACGCCGAACTGCGCGACCCAGCGCTGGCCACCAGCGCCGTCTCGCTCCCCTTCCGAGGACCAGGCCGAGAAGGCAGCGCGGGTCTGCACCGGGCCCAGCGGCGCCAGCAAGGTGACGCTCTGGCTCAAGGTGTCATAGCTTCCCCAGGCAGAGTCCGTGCGCAGCTCGAATTGGCCCGCCTCGGGCCAGCGGTTCTTCAAGAGCACCACCGCGCCCATGGCATTGCTGCCATAGCGCACGGAGTCTCCACCCTTGACCACCTCCGCCGACGCCAAGAGAAAGGGGACATAGCCATCAGGAAGCGGATGGCCGAATACACCCTGGACATCGGGCACCCCATCCTCGACGATGAGCACCTGTGAGTTGGGACTTCCGCCCAGACCCCGCACCTTGATGCCACCACTTGCGCCAGAGGCCACGCCATGAAGCCCCAAGCCGCGTGCGCTGACGTAGACGTCAGACGCCCGCTCCGAGAGCACCTCGAGCAGACTCGGGCGGCTGCTCTGCTTCACCGTGTCGCCGTCAACGCTCAGGGTCGACGCCGTCGGCTCGAGCGGCTCTGGGAGCTGTTCGTCCTCAACGATGATGGCCTCGAGCTCTTCGATTTCTTGTTGATTGGGCGCTTGGCCTGTTCCCCCATGTTCTTGTTGATTGGGCGCTTGGCCTGTTCCCCCATGTTCTTGTTGATTGGGCGCTTGGCCTGTTCCCCCATGTTCTTGTTGATTGGGCGCTTGGCCTGTTCCCCCTGCGGCGTCGGTCTCCCTTGGCTCCGACTGAGCCACCGCAGCAGCAGGCCAAGTGAGCATGAGCACAGCAGAGGCAATGCACGTAAAGATGAGGGAGCTGAACTGGCGCATCAGTGACCGTAGGGGCCGGGGACCGAGAAATCCTGCTCGATCTGCTCCGGACGAAGGCGAATGACCATGATGTCACCTTCCTCAACCGAGAATACGGCGGTGGTTTGGTAGTTGAACCACAGCGGCTCAGGGGCGAGCAGCTCCTCTTCGTCTTCATCGGGGAGGGTGCCGTCACAGTTACAGAGTCCCTCGATGCCTTCTCCACTCTCAATCTGGTTCACACAATAGTCCGTCAGGTCGAGCTTCTGAAAATGCACCCGCCCTTCGCCGGCCACACAGAGCCGCGCGCTGCTCGTCTCCTCATGTCGCAGCACCGGTTCCCAAGCGCATCCGCGGAAGCTGAGGTGACGCACCATCACGCGCTCACCGAGCTCATTGACCACGACCACCTCGGGGCGGGCGAGGTCACAGGCAGAGGAGAACAGCAGCAAAGCCAGGCCACAGGCCAGGAGCGCGCTCAGCCTCAGCCCCATCGCTCGTGAGCCTGAGGCCGACGTAGTCCACCTTAGTCCAAGCACTGAGGGTTCTCCGTGCGTTGCTCATACGGCTTGAAGCCATACTTGGGGTAGAGTGCGAGGATCCGCTCGTAGAGCTCCTGGGGGATGGGCTGCACGCCTTCAGGGGGGCAGGGCCCTTGATGGTTGGGGGCGTTGATGGCGATGACCCGGGTCTGACCAGAGACGGTCTCCTCTTGATTCTTGGAGGCGACAGGCAGGCAGTTCTCGGGGGCGCAGCTCGGATCGTCCCAGGCCAGCACCATCAGCACGTAGTCGAGCCCCGCGTTGACCTCCTTGGCCGTGCTCGTCTCGCCGATGATGATGTTGCCAAACTCGGTGCCGCCGTAGTTGGCCTCGCAGATGGTCCAGGGTGGCTTGCGCTCGATTTCGGGGTTGTTGAAGTCGTTCTGGATGCTGACTGTCGCTTTGCTTTGCTCTTCGTCCTCGGCGCAGGCCATCAGCAGGCCGGCAAGCAGCAACAGTGTGGGGACCAAGCCTTTGCGCATCATCCATCTCCGGTTGGGGACGTGTTTTCGTCCGTCTCGCACCCGGAGTAGACCCTGGAGGCGGTGGTGACAAGGCAAGTCAGCCCTGGCCATCGTGATTCTGCACACGAATCAGGGCGTATCCAAGCAGCTCGAGCTGCACCTCGAGTCGATGACGGGCCACCTCATCAGCAACACAGCGATCGAGCTCCGCCGCGAGCTCTTCACGCACGGCATCGTCGAGCTCGTTTTGCGCGATCAGCTCGCCAAAGTGACTGCTGAGGCGACGCAGCTCGCCGGCGAGGGCTTCGAGCACGCGCTGCTCACGGGTGCTTGCCTCTTCTCCAAGTCGGGCTTCGAGCGTGGCCACAGCGCGGGTGCAGAGCTCCTGTAGCAACGACGTCTCGATAGGCGCGAAAGGCGCCTTGGGCTTCGCGTCGAGGGGGAGCTCGAGCAGGGCCGAGCGTTCGACCATCTGCGCGTTGCCGCTGCTCGAAGCGTTGACCATGAGCAGCGTGTCGTGGCGTTCTTCGGTGAGGTAGGAGACGCGCACGGCGAGCTCTAGGGTGGTCGATGGCTCGGCCTGGGGGAGGTAGAGCTGCAGCTCACAGCCCATGCCCTCCTTCTTGAGGTGTTCCAGAATACGCTCGAAGCTGCGACTGCCCGCCGAGATGAGCTCGCCCTGGCGGTGCGCGCTGGGGCGAAAGACCAGGTCGAGCGTCTCAGCTTCGAAGCTGTTGCGGAGCGGAGGCGAGAGCTGCACCTTCAGTCCCGTCTCGGATTCCTCGAGCGCGCAGCCCTCGAGCTGGAAAAAACGGCGTGTGAGCTCGCGCATCAAGGCGAAGCGATTTTCTTGTCGATTGGGCGCTTGGCCTGTTCCCCCACCTTCTTGTCGATTGGGCGCTTGGCCTGTTCCCCCAACTTCTTGTCGATTGGGCGCTTGGCCTGTTCCCCCACCTTCTTGTCGATTGGGCGCTTGGCCTGTTCCCCCAACTTCTTGTCGATTGGGCGCTTGGCTTGTTCTCCCAGCTTCTGTACCACGCTCGGCTCTGGCTTGGTTGCTCACGGCTCACTCCTTAGGGGTGGGGGCGGCGTAGGAATCGAGGAGATCGAAGACCTCCTCGTTGAGCTTGCGGGTATCGAAGTAGCGCGAGCGTGACTGTTCGAAGCGCTCGCCGATGGCATCGATGGCGACCTGCAGGTCGATCTCGTCCTCGGCACCCAGCCACGCGTCGCGGATCAGCTCCTCGAAGGACACCGACTCGCCAGCGCTACCTGCGTCTCCGAGGATCAGGTCGAGCTCGCCGACGACGAGCTCGAACATGCGGATTTTTCGTACCAGCACCTCGAGGAGGTAGGCCTCGAGGGTGTCGCGGGTGCTGAGGTTGAAGACCAGCACCTCGTCGCTTTGGCCAAGTCGGTGGACGCGGCCAATGCGTTGTTCGAGGCGCATCGGGTTCCAGGGCAGGTCGAAGTTGATGAGCTGGTGACAGAATTGGAGGTTGCGCCCTTCGCCGCCAGACTCGGTGCTGACCAGGATGCGCGCGGGGCCGCGGAAGGCGGCGACGGCAGCTTCTTTTTCGCGGGCGTCGAGCTGGCCGTTGAAGAAGACCACGCTCTCGCCGCTCTCTTGGAGGGCGTGCACGAGCTCGTTTTGGGTCTTGCGGAACTCGGTGAAGATCAGGAATTTTCCGGGGAACTGTTGGAGCAGGTCGAGGACCACGTCGAGCTTGGCGGGGTATCCGACTTGGTTGGCGCGCTCGGCGAGCTCCTCCAAGCTCTGGCGCTGGGGCGGGGGCATCCAGGCAGCCGCGGCGAGCTTGGCGAGGGTATCCGCGACGGCGGCGGGGCTGGAGCAGAGCTCACGCTGCAAGGTCATGAGGGCGAGCTGGAGCTGTCCATGCTGCGCGCTCTTGGTTGCGGCCATGAGGTTTTGGCGGATGAACTTGCTGACGGCATCGTAGAGCTGGCGCTCTTTCTCGGGGAGCTGGAGTCGGATGACGGCGGCGCGCCGGGGCGGCAGATGGATGCCGACCTGGCTGCGGCGGTTGCGGATCATGACGTCGTTGAGGAGTTGCTGCAGGGCAGGGGCGTTTTCAGGGGAGCGGGCGTCCCCGGACTTGACGAACTGTTCCTTGAAGGCGCGCATGGTGCCGAGCTGTCCTGGTTTGAGCAGGTCGATGAGGCTGTAGAGCTCGGTGAGGTCGTTGTGCACGGGGGTGGCGGTGAGCAGCAGCATGTAGCGGCGCTCGAGCTGCTTGACGAAGCGGTAGGCTTGGGTGGCTCGGTTTTTGAGGCGATGGCCCTCGTCGACGACCACGAGATCCCACGGCATGGCTTGCAGCTCAGAGGCATAGGGCTCGAGCTTGGCGCGGTCGAGGCTGAAGATGGTGCAAATCCTCTGGTTTCCAGACGCTTTGGCGAGCGTCTCGCGCAGGCTCTGCCACTGGTTCTGGCTTTGGACGAGGTGGAAGTCTTCGAAAAACTTGTTTTGGAGCTCCTCCTGCCATTGCACGCTGAGGCTGGCGGGGGTGAGGATGAGGACGCGAGCGATCATCTGGCGCGCGAGCAGCTCTTTGATGACGAGGCCTGCTTCGATGGTTTTGCCGAGGCCGACCTCATCGGCGAGCAGGGCCCGGCCACGCATGCGGGAGAGCACGGTCTTGCAGGCCTCGAGCTGGTAGTCGTAGCGGTCGAGCTCGACCTGGTCGAGGCTGAGCAGGTCATCGAAGCCATGGACGAGGCGGCTGCGCTCGAAGTCGATGCGCAGCAAGTAGCTTTGGGGACGGCAGCGCGGAGAGGAGGCAATGCTGCTCGCGATGCTGGGCGCGTCGAGTGCTTGGATGCTGCTCTCACGCGTGCTGATGCCGAGGCGCTGGAGGATGGGGTCCCGTCGGACGTCGAGCTGGATGGCGACACCGCAGCGATAGCAGTGGCTGGCCGCCTCGGACTCCATCCAGCCGCAGTGCTCGCATTCGATGAGGCGAGCGATGCGGGTGGGCGGCGGCTGCGCGGTGTCACTGGTGGGCTTGAGCACAGGGTCGAGGCTCTCGACCCATTCGAGATCGGGAATGGCGCTGGGGGCTTGAGGCATTCGGCTCTCCTGGCGGCCAGTGGCCGTTCGTGCCGAACTCTGATGTGTGTCGCGTTGGTCGTCAAGGATGGTGCGCGTTCGCAGCGTTTCTCCGATGCAGGCGCCAGTAGATGTGGGGGAACAGGCCAAGTGCCCAATGGACAAGAACTCATGTCGGGAAATTGCTAAGAAAGGCTTTGCGCGCCATGCTTGGGCTGCCTCACGGCGAGTCTTGTCGCTGTCGGGCAGATGCCAGGCAATAGAAGCAGGTTGAGGTTTCAGGTTTTCAGTCAGTGCTCTTCAGAGCACCTTTGGAGCAAGGAGAGAGCGATGCGTCAATGCCTAGGTGTGGTTTCGTTTGCTGCGTTGCTGCTGTTCGCGTTCGGAGCTGAGGCGGTGGAGCCCTTCAATCCGACGGAGAAGGAGCCCAGCTCGAAGGTGTTCATGTTTTCGCTGGGCACAGGCATGTCACCGATTGAGAGCCTGCTTTCCGTCACACCGGTGTCCGTCAACTCGCGTCTCGGTTTCTTCGTGCACCCCAAGGTGCTCATTGATTTTGGAATCGATTTTGCGCACATAGGAGCGTCCTCCGAGAGCGAGTACGAGTCTCCATTTGGCAGCGAGAAGGAGGAGAGCAGTGATGGCACATCACTCTTGACCTTCCACTTGGGGGGCAAGATCTTCTTTGGGAAGATCAAGCGCAGTGATGTAGTGTTCTATGACCAGACCTCGTTGATTGTCACCATCCCACTGAGTCACGGTGATGACGATGAGGGGCTGATCGACGAGACCTCGGACAGCTTTGGCATCGGTTTCTTGCAGGGTCTTGGGGCTGAGTACTTTTTCGCCGAGTCCTTTTCAGTGGGCGGCGAGCTGGGCTTGAATGGCGCTTTCTGGTTGACGAGCAAGAGTGAGGACGATGGCGAGTACAAGTCGAGCAGCGATTCGGTGTTGAAGCTCATTGATGTGTACACGGCCTTCACCTTGAATTTCTACATCTGAGCGGCGCTCGAGCAGCGCGACGCGCGGCTGCGCTCTGCGCTTGCCTCTCAACATTGACATCTGCGCGCACGAACATGATAAATGTCGATGGCGCTGGCACGTTCGCTGATGAGCGGGTACCGGCTGCTGAGGACTGCCCTTGCACTTTTTCGAGATGGGATAGGCGCCATGCGGATTCGTTACGCCGGAAACTCTCACGTCGGCATGAAGCGCAATCATAACGAAGACAACCTCTGTCTGCTGCCAGACGAGAACCTCTATATCGTTGCAGATGGCATGGGAGGACACGCCGCAGGTGAGGTGGCGAGTCGTATGGCCGTCGAGACGGTGTCCCAGTTCTACAAAGATACTTCCGAGGACGAAGAGGTGACCTGGCCCTTCAAGATGGATCGGGCCAAGAAGTACGAAGAGAATCGCATCGTCACCTCGATCAAGTTGGCCAATCTGCGGATCTACGAAGAGGCCATCGCCAATGCCAAGAAGAAGGGCATGGGCACCACCGTTGTCGCGGTGAATTTCACCAAAGACGGTGCCTACTTGGGACACGTTGGCGACAGCCGCATCTATCGTTTTCGGGCGGGTCAGCTCAAGCAGATGACCGAAGACCACTCCCTGCTCAACGACTACATCAAGATGAAGGAGTTGACGCCGGAGGAGATCGAGAACTTCCCCCACAAGAACGTCATCGTGCGTGCGTTGGGCATGAAGGACTCGGTGCTCGTCGACGTGGCCTATGAGCAGCCCGAGCATGGCGACATCTACCTGCTCTGTTCCGATGGTCTCTCAGGTGAGGTCACGGATGCGGAGATGGCCAAGATTCTGGGCGAAACGGGCGATGATCTGGAGAAGGGCTGCAACCGCCTGATCCAGACCGCCAACCAGAACGGCGGCAAGGACAACGTGACGGTGGTCCTCGCTCAGTTCCTCAATTCCTGACCGGTTTTCAGAGATAGCTCTCAGTCACCCGTCCTTTGCAGCGTTTCGGACGCCGACTTGGCTGCTCGCTTTCAGCGCGGAGGCCGTCCCAGCGCCTCCAGGAGCGCGTGGACCAGCTTCGGGGTCATTCCGGGCACCTTCCTCAGCTCCTCTTCCGTGGCGCGGCGAATGGCATCGACTGAGCCCAGGTGGCGCAGCAGGGCGGCGCGCTTTTTGGGACCAATGCCTGGAACCTCGTCCAGGCGCGTGCGCACGCTCTCTTTGGAGCGGGTGCGTCGGTGCTGACCGATGGCCACGCGGTGCGCTTCGTCTCGAATGCGCTGGAGCACGAAAGAGCCGGGATCACGTTCGGCCAGGACCAGCGCCTCCTTGGCCTGTGGCAGAAAGACGCGCTCTTGGCTGTGCCTGACCTCGCTCGACTCGAAGCCGTCATCCAGGGTGCGGCTCTTGGCTAGGCCGATGACATCGAAAGCAGCGCCCAAGCCCAGCTCTTCCAGCGCCTCGAGCGCAGCCCCAAGCTGCGCCGCTCCTCCATCGATGACCAGCAAATCCGGTATCTGCGTCGCCGCCGCAGCCCGATTGGCCTCGCGCTCTTCATCTCGCTCCAGCCAGACGCTGTGGTCGTCAGTTGCAACGTTACGGTAGCGCCGCAAGACCACCTCTCGGATGCCTGCAAAGTCATCCTGTCCTGCGCTGCTCTGGAGTTTGAACGTGCGGTAGCGAGACTTGGAGGCTCGTCCATCGATGAACACCACCAGCGAGCCCACCTGCGCGCTGCCCTGCATGTTGGAGATGTCGATGCACTCGATGTGTCGCGGCAGTCGGCTCAACGCGAGCTGTGTCCTGAGCGCGTGCAAGGCGTCTTCCGCCTGGGCGTCGCTGATGCGGTGTTGGCGGAATTGCTGCTCTGCGTTGCGTCGTGCATTGAGCAGCAGCTGATAGCTGGGGCCGCGTTGGGCGCGCTTGAGCTGCACCGCCCCTTGCCGCCGCTCAGAGAGGAGCTCCGCCAGCGTCTGGCGGTTCTCCAGCTCGGTGTCAACGATGATCGTCGATGGAATGAGGTGGCCCTGCTCGTAGTGTTGGAGCAGAACCTGCTCCAGGAGCGCGCTGTTGTCTTCGCTCTGATCGCGCAGGTGGTAGACATCGCTGCCGCTCAGAAAGCCCTGGCGAACGAAGAGCAGCTGCACGGCGACACGTTCCCCCTCGCGGTAGATGGCGAAGACATCTTGATCGACCGACTCTTTCAAGACCACCTGTTGGCGCTGAAAGAAGCTCTTCAATGCGGCAATCTGATCGCGGAGCCGGGCGGCGAGCTCGAATTCCAGCGCCTCTGCCGCGTCTGTCATCCGCGATTCGAGGGTGCGCACCAAGTCTTTGCGTTTTCCGTCGAGAAAGAGCAGCACATCATGGACCTGTGTCATGTACGCTTGGCGCTCCACGGGAAGCACACAAGGCGCCATGCAGCGCTTGATCTGGTACTGGAGGCAGGGACGAGAGCGATTGGCGAGCACCGCATCTCGGCAGCTGCGCAGACAGAAGCTGCGGTTGATGATGCGCAGGGTCTCGCGACAAGCGGACGCAGAATGAAACGGCCCATAGTAACGCGCTTGGTCGTTCTTTCGTCTGCGTACGAGCTGCACCCAGGGCCAGGGCTCTTCGAGGTCGACGCGCAGTTGGAGGAAGTCCTTGTCGTCGCGTAACTTGACGTTGAAGCGGGGGAGGTGCTGCTTGATCAGCGCACTCTCCAGGATCAGCGCTTCCTTTTCGTTGGCGGTGAGGATGACCTCAATAGCGCCGAGAATACTGGACAGGAGCTGTACGAACGCTCTGGGGTCGGAGCCGCCGAAGTATTGTCGCAGCCTTGACTTGAGGTCCTTGGCTTTGCCGACGTAGACAATCGTTCCGGCGCTGTCCTTCATGAGATAGACGCCGGGTTTGTGTGGAATACGACTTAGGACTGCTCGGTGATCAAACGCTGCCTGTTCGTTCAAGATTCTGCTCGCTCCGGCGAGACGCTGCTCGTGCGCATGGGTGCGGCTGACGGGACTTCATTGCTTAGGGTGCTGTGAGCTGGAATTCCTGACTTCGGACGCGGACAACGAGCTGCCCTCCACCCACCGCGGCGAGTTGCAGGTCGGGGAGATCCGCGGGCTTGAGCTGGATGGCTTCACCCCCTTTGAAGATGACCATGACATCGGTTTCTTGATGCACCCGCACCTCGGCGAGGTAGGGATAGAGGTCGGCAGAGATGCGATGTAGCAGGCCATCGGGATCCTTGGGGCCCTTGACCTCCTCCACCGGAGGCTGAACCGTGACGGTGACGGGTTGAGCCGGGGCTTTGAAGTCCTCTTGGCGGAAGTTCGACTTGTCTTGGGCAGCACCCCGTTCGACATTGGCTCCGCACGCAAAGAAGAGCAACGACAGGCTCACGAGCACGACAGCAGGGAGGTGGGTTTTCATGACTGCGTCCATCATCGAAGGTTGTTGGGCGAATAGCGGTTTTGCCAGTGTTCTCGGGCTGCTTCCGGCAACTGCAGTGGAGACGGATGGCGGCCGAGCGAGCTGCCACGGGAGGTGTTAGACGCTCGCTGACGCATCGTCAAGCTCCGAGCGGCAAAGTGGAGACGTTCGCCGAGTTGGAGGATTCAGGGGAGGCGATAGGATGGCGACGCGAAGTGGCTGGAAGCGTTCAGAGCGACGGAGGGGAGGCCTCGGGGAGCTCATCATCGAGATCATCAAGTTCGCGTTCGCCCGGGTCTCGTTCTTCGAGAGGGTCTGCTGCTTGCACAGCGCTTCCTCTGCCCAAGCCTGCGGCGCTGAGCAGACGCTCGGCGAGTTTGGCCCAGGCTGGATTGTTCCAGGCGGTCAGGGGGAGCAGCGCGAACTGTTTGCCCACCGTGTCGAGGGAGAGCTCGGGGTTGATGGCCAGTCCTGGGTCTGTACCGAGCAGCACCATGGCATCAGAGAAGCCGCGCATCTCCGCGACGAGTGAGGCGAAGTCCTCGAGGCGGGCGTTCATGGCGAGCGCGAGCAAGACCGATTGGTCTCCGACCTGTTGGCGATGGAGGACGAGGCGGATTTGCCTGAGTTTACGACGGGTTTGGTGTTCGAAGACGGCGTCGACCTGGAGGAAGGGCCTACCTGCTAGGGTGGCTTGTGACATCGCTAAACCCTCGAAGGCGGGTGCAGCGCCGCCGCGACCATTGACCGCATCGAGCAGCGAATCACTGCTCGCGAGCTTCTCGATCCACGCTTCGGCGCTGACATCGAGGTACTGTTCGGCATCGAGTCGCGACTCCATGACGGTCCAGAGCAGAATCTGAGCATCTCGGCGGCGGTGTCGCATCGAGATGACGACCGCGTCAGGGTACTCGTTGCTCTGCACGGTATCGAGGCCCTGGGGGGTGTAGATGAAGTTCTCTACGACCCATGAGCCGCTCACGGCCTCTACGGCGTCCTGGCCCGTGAGCTCTTCGAGCGGGACCATGGGAAGCTCCATCTCGAGCCCTGCGTCGTCGACCCCGAAGAGCACGAGATCGTCATCGGCGTCGACCACCGAGTCATCGTCGAGCGTGGCTTCGGCACCCTCCTCGGGCTGCTCACCTGGCTGCGGCAGTGGAACGGGTTGGCGCGGTGGTGGGGCGTTGCCGGTGCAGGCCAAGGTCCAGATGGCGAGCACCATGGCAGCGACGCTGCTCAACAGGAAGAGGCTCTCGATTCGAGTGAAGCGTTCGCGCGCCGGTACGCTTGATTTCATGACCGCGGCTCCGTGCAGGTAGAGAGGGGAAGAGGCTGGCACAACGAGCGTGAGCGTTGACGGTTGTCGGCCGCGTCCAGGCGGCAAGCCTTCGGTTTGACACGCGTGCGAACACGACCCGTTTTTCGGCGGGAATAGTGATTTTGCCGTGTGCTCGTGTTGTTTCCGACAGATTCAGGGCAGATTTCTTGTCCATTGGGCGCTTGGCCTGTTCCCCCAACTTCACTGTGTGATGCGGAAGAGGACCACGCTTGGCAGCTGGAGGTTCTTGTCAGCCTTGACGTCGAGCGTCTTGGACGAGCGGTTCTCGGCGCTGAGCTTGATCTGGAGGCTGGCACCTTTCTCTGCGCGGATGGTGCATTTCCCCGTCTTGCAGTCGGATTTTTTGGCTCCCTTGACGGAGACAGAGGCGTCGGGGGGCTGGTATTCGAAGCTGATGCTGACGAGCTCTTTGGGGGTCGGTTTGTCGACCACTCTGTTGTCTGGCGTATTGTTGTTGGGGTTTGGGAAGGGATCAGGCACGGGAGGCATCTTGTCGATGGGACGCTCGGCCGGGTCCCCCAAGTCGTGTGCTTCACCAGTGGGCCGCGGCAGTCCATGTGCGGTGGAGTTGGCGGCGGCTCGTTGGCTGCGATCGATGCAGTCGAGGAGCAGAGCGCGGTCGTTGGCTTGATTCAAGGAGACTGTGGTGGGGTCTGGTGTGTGTGCGGGCGGCTCGGGAGCCACTTTTGCGCCAGCAGCGGTGCTCTCTTCCTCGGTGGGACTGCTGAGCGCGACGAAGGCCCCGATCGCTGCAAGTACAGTGAACCCAAGCAACACCACGAGCAAGATCTTGCTCTTGTCGTTGCGCTTGAACTCAGGGAGTACGAGGCTCGCGTCTTGCGGACCGTAGTTTTGCGCACCGACCCCAGCGTAGTGGGGAAAGCTGGGTGTGGAGGAGTAGGGGCGCCCAGAGGCATCGAACTGGCCGCTGTTGAAAGCAGCGCTGAGCTCGTTGAGCTTGCCTGAGTTGTTGGTGACCTCGGAATAGCCCGAAGGCTGATTGGTGGACTCTTCGACGGTATTTGAGAGGCCGCTGGGGTTGGGGCGAGGAGCTTGGACGCCGCTCGAGTTCGCACCCTCACGCCAGGTGTTGAGCGCCTTGATGACCTCTTCGGCCGACTGCCAGCGCTGTGCAGGCTGCTTGTTGAGTAGACGGTCGATGAGCTCGACCAAGCGCGGATAGGCGCGGACAAACTCGGGTGGCTCTGGTGGAGGCTGGAAGAGATGGCGTGCGATGGTGACGTGCAAGGTCTCACCATCGAAGGGAGAGTAGCCGGAGAGCATCTCGAAGAGCATGCACCCGACGGCGTAGAGGTCGCTGGCGGGGGTCAATTGCTCGGAGCGAAACTGCTCAGGCGCCATGTACTTGGGCGTGCCGACCACATCGGCTGAGCGCGTGACGTCCCGATCGACCTTGAGCTCCTCAGTACCAAGCGCAGTCGCGACACCGAAGTCGAGCACCTTCACGAAGTCCGACTCGCCGTGCACATTGCAGAGCATGACGTTGGCTGGCTTCAGATCCCGATGCACGATGCCATTGGCGTGGGCCTCGGCCAGGCTCTTGAGCACCTGCTTGAGGATGTGCACCGCTCGCTCAGGCGGGAGTGGGCCTTCATTCTCCATGAGGGTCTTGAGCGGCAAGCCGTCGACGAACTCCATGGCGATGTAGAGCAAGCCCGCGGCAGTGCGGTTGAATTCGTAGACAGTGACCGTGTTGGGGTGACGTAGCCGACCGACGATGCGCGCTTCTCTTTCGAAGCGACGAACAGCCGACTCTTGGAGCTGGTTCTCAGGAGGCAGAACCTTCAGCGCCACATCGCGGTTGATGCCGACTTCCAGGGCTTTGTACACGATACCGCCACCGCCGCGTCCAACGATGGACACGATCTGATAGCGCCCCCCAACGATTTCGCCGGGATGCGGTATGGCGGAGAATTCGGACGAAAACATCGGCGTAAAACTGCCTCAGGGGCACAAATGCCCATTTCCGAGCCTACTCGCCTTGCCTGCATGGCGCAAGCTGTGTGCGTTTCATATCGAGCTCACGCAGCGAGCTAACGGCGTTTCTGCACTGACTAGGCTCGAAAGGGCTTCCTCCTGACGGCATTGAGGTGCGGCTCACACCCAAGGGCGGAGCGCCAAGTGGCTCAGTTCTTGTTGATTGGGCGCTTGGCCTGTTCCGCCAACGTGTTGCAGGTATCCAAGGTGGGCGGACACGCAGGTCCTCCCCTACTTGATGGAGAAGTGCTCGGCCAAGACCGAACGACCACTGCCCAACTGCAGCAACAGCATGTAGGCGCGACCGCTCTCGAGCGAGAGGCTCTGACTGAGCAGAGGAACGTCGCGGCCGGGGTCGTCACCAGTGTTGAAAATGGACAGTACATGTCCTCCTGCCGACACTGTCTCGAATGCAGACTCAGCACGGAAGCCGAGCGATCCGGCGATGAGGGTGTCTCCGAGATAGACGTCGAACTGCGCGCCACCTTCGTACAATGAGACGACCTCGATGGCTGCTTGCTTGCCCAAATTGCTTGGCGGCGCTTGATCGTAGAAGTGAAGCTGTACGGTGCTGTTGGCAAACGAACCCGAGAGCGCTGCGAAGTAGACCCGATTCGAGAAGTTGTAGCTGAGCTCCTTGAAGGGCTGAGGGGCTCCCGTGAGACGCACGCCCAAGATGTGCGGTCCCGTCGAAAAGCCTTCAGTGCTGCCGAGCTCGTTGGCATCAAGCTTCATCAGGCGCTTCCCATCGAGCAGGAGCTCGAGCGTGCCAACGTCAGGGATTGCGTGGAGCATGCGCAGCTTGGCCTGTGAAGTGTCGAGCTCTTCCTCGGAGCAGCTTGGGAAAAGCAGAAGAGAGAGCAGTAAACAGAGCAGGATGGAGAAGCGGGTCATTTGCATCCTCAGAACAGTCGCGGGGTGTTTCGAGCACAAGGCTCGGCTTCGTAGTGTTCCCGAAGGTGCAGGGAATTTCAAGCTCTCAGAGGATATTCATTATCTGTATGTTTTCATTGGTGAAATTTCGAGGCAGCCGAAAGTGAGCGAAGGACCTGTCTTCTCGTGACCGTCCGAAGGCGCGATGGCTTGCGCGAGCTCGCTGCCCGAGCACGAACGATAGTCCTGTCACCATCCGGCACGCGCGCAAGAAGGACTTCCAGGTCGACTGCGCAGCTTGGGTGCAGAATCGCGCGACGATGCACGGCTGATGGGCAGCAACAGCCCTCAGAGTTTTTCAATCTTCGGGGCTTGAATAATGAGCTTGTGCTCGCCCTCGGGCGCAGTCTGAGGTGCTGCACGCGTGAAGGTTTCGTCACGACCTTCCGAGGCGTCGACGAGGCGCCACCGCCAGATGCTGACGCCCTTCGAGAAGTCCAAGCCGAGCTCGAGGTGGCGTTTCACTTGGTCTTCTCCCTCGCTGATGCGCAGCTCGAGCAACGCGAGGCGACGTGTTTCACTGCAGCCGTCACAGTTGCTGCTCAGGTAACCTTGGGAACGCGCTGGCAGCTTCGAGCTCGAACCATAGATTTCGGTACGGAAACGGCCGCTGTCCTCCCAGCTCGTCGTGTCGAGCATGGGCCAGGCCCAAAGCGTCAAGCCAGGGTCGAAATACTCGCTGGGTTCGGCAGGCTCCAAGGCGAGCTGCGCGCGAAGGAGGAGTTTCTCGTCGACACACGACCAGCTCACCTGATAGGCGAGCTCCCGGCCCGCCGCTGAGACCTTTCGCCAGCTCCAGACCAGGCTATCTGCCTCGAAACGATGGATACTGAGCTCCAAGCTCGCTCCGTCGGGGCTCTGGAGAACGACAGCCTGGTTCTCGGCGAGGGCCTCGAGAAGACTCGAGCAGTCATTGGCTTGGGCGTGCGCGGGGGGGCTGGCCCCAAAGCACCAGAGCAAAGCGATGGTCAGCACGAGAGGGGCGCGTCGGTTCATAATCCTTGGAGGCGCTTGCGAGCGCCTTTCCCTGCTTGCGTTGGGTTCGCAGTGTTTGCGGGCAGCGCATCGAAGAGCTGTTCGAACCCCTGCCTCAGTAGTGTGCGTACGAGCTCAGCCCAGCGCAACAAGCGCGATTGGTCAGCGCGCACGGGAGGTAGGCGCTCTTCAACCCAGTCGCCGACGTGCTCGAGCAGCGCACGCTGCGGTGGCGCCAATTCCGGCTCGGCCACAGCCTGAGGGGGAGCCCTGAGGCTTTCGCTGAGCTTCGTGACGTCCGGTTTGGGGGGCGCTTCGGGCGTTGGCGCAGCTGCAGTGGCGGGAGTATGCTGGCGCTGATAGGCGTACCAGGCGAGTCCTGATAGGGCAGCAAAGAGCAGGAAAAGCCCCATCCCCAGCAGCAAGCGGGAGGGGCGGCGAGCGCCCGCCGCGCGTGGCAGGGACTGTTGCAGTGGGTTTGGAGCAGGCAAATACTCGGCGCTTGGCGGGATGGCTGGGCTCTCCTGTGTGTCACGAGGCTCGAGCTCTAGGGATTCGGAGCTGCTGCTCTGCACCGGAGCTAGCCTCTGGGCCAGTGAATCGAGGCTGACTCTGATGGTCTGCTCCGTCTCTTCATCCTGCGTTGCCTCGGGGCTAGGCTGCATCAGCTCGTTCTCTGAGAGCGCGTCGAGGGCTTCATAGAACTCGAGGGCTGAAGGGTAGCGCTCTTCCCAGTGGCGGGTGGTCGCCTTGGCCAGCACCTGTCCAAGTGTGGTGTGCGCCAACCACGACGGCTGCTGAATGCCGTCGTTGAGGTGCTGCACCAACATGTCATAAGAGTTGTTGCCTTTGATCGCTGGCTGCCCAACGAGCATTTCATAGAGGATCAGCCCAGCCGCGTAGACATCGGTGTGGGCACCAACCTCCTCGAGCTGGATCTGCTCGGGGGCCATGTAGCGTGGGGTCCCGAAGCCGCCGTATCCCTCTTGAGTCAAGTCCTGGACTCGACTGCCTTTTTCGTTGATGACTTTGCCGACGCCGAAGTCGAGGATCTTGACCCACTCTCGCTCTGCGCCCATTCGCGTCAACATGATGTTGGCTGGCTTGATGTCGCGATGGACGATGGAGGCGCGGTGGGCATCGATGAGGCCAGAGAGCAGCTGCAGGCAGATATGTCGCGCGCGCGAGGCGGACAGCTTCGCCTCGATATTGAGGACCCCGGCCAGGGTCGGCCCCTGCACCAGCTCCATGGCCATCCACAGGTGTCCCTCTTCGCTCTGACCGAAGTCGTAGAGCTGCACGACGTTCGGATGCTGCAGGCGTCGGATGACATCGATCTCTCGCACGAAGCGCTGCGAAAGGTCATGGACGTGCTTGTTGGCACCCGCCAACATGACCTTGACCGCCACATCACGGCGCCAACGCTCCTGGTGTGCACGGTAGACCTCACCGAAGCTGCCCCGGCCGATCAGCTCGATGAGGCGAAACTCCCCCAGCTCGGTTCCTGGTTGCAGAGAGCCCTCGCTCCCTGCTAATGAACTGGCCTGCTCGTCCAAGGGCACGCTCCCATGCGTCTACCGGCATCGATTGTAGCTATCGGGCAGGGAAGTGCAACTTGGGACGCTTCGTCGCGCTCCCTGGCGCAGCACCCTCAGCCAACGAGCAGCGGCCAGAGCTGCCCTTTGCGCCAGAGCACGAGCAGGTCCATGCTTACGGCGATGGTCGCGTGCAGGGCGATACCAAACCAGAAAGAGCGGTGCTTGAGCGCGATGTAGCCAAGCACGATGCCCGCGAGGATAGCACCCAGTGACTCTGGGAAA
This sequence comes from Myxococcota bacterium, assembly GCA_034002465.1. GTDB lineage: Bacteria > Myxococcota_A > Bradymonadia > UBA4248 > JAVFAO01 > JAVFAO01. Next base: position 2,495 of record JAVFAO010000066.1, on the reverse strand, counting down.
GGCTTGCCAAAATGCACCATCGCATAGGGGATGGCCATGACGGGCAGCGCGTAGAGCCCAAACTTCGGGGCGAGCCCGTTGACGATGTAGCCGCGCCAGAACGCCTCTCCCGAGACGAATACGAAAATGTAGGAGAGCTCGTAGGTGAGGAAGAGGCCCAGGGAGTTGGCTGCGGTCTTGTTCAGGGGGTACTTGGCTTGGAAGGACTCCATGCCACTGGCAATGAAGAGCAGCGGCAGCATCACGGCGAGCAGGAAGAGGTAGATCTTGAACAGGCCTAGGGTTCCTCGAACACGGTAGCCATAGTCACGCGGGCGTTCCCGCAGGACGAACAGGATCAGCAGCAGAGGGAGGAGCATGCGAAAGATGATCGAGCTGATGCTCAAGTAGAAGTGAGCATAGAGCTCAACCATCTCCCGCGGCTCGTCTGCGAAGAAGCGGGGGACCCAGAACTTGTGGAAGAAGGGCAGCCGACCGTAGTACCAGAAGAAGGTGAGGAGCACCGAGACCGAGAGCAGGACGATGATGGTCTTGCGATCGAGCAGTGGCACGCCTTGACCATGCGGAAGCATGCGTTCGAGGCGGGCAAGAATGCGGCTGGCGAGGCCCATGCGTTGGGCTTCGGGTGGGCTTTCCGTGTCGAGCGCCAGCTTGGGTTCGCCTGCTTCGGGCTCGCCCTGCAGCAGCTCTTCGGCTTCTGCCTGCGACTTCACGGGCTTGGCTCAGTTGCCGGGACGCTGAGCCGCGACAGCAGCTTGCGGTGCAGGTTGCCAAACGACGAGCCGCTCATCCCGAGTACGACATCGCCAGCTTGCAAGTGCTCGACGAGGTGCTCCACGATCTGCTCCACCTCGGGCAGCATCCGCGCCGAGCAGCCTCGGGCCTCCAACGCGGCCACCAGTTTGGGGATGTCGATGGCGTCGGGATCGGGGCTCGCCGTGGCTGTCTTGCGCCAAGGCGCCGAGAGGATGACCTCGTCTGCTTCGGCCAGCGCCTCTGGGTAGGCGTCTTGGAAGATCGCCTTTCGCGAGGTGTTGCTCTTGGCTTCGAAGATAGCCCAGAGTTTCGCTTCGGGGTGGCGCCCCCTGATGGCGCGCACGGTCTCTCTGACCGCGCTCGGGTGATGCGCGAAATCGTCGTAGACGGTGACGCCGCGCGCTGTTCCGAGCAGTTCTTGACGCCGCCGCACCCCACGAAAAGAGCGAAGCGCTGCGTGGATAGCCGACAGCTCCAAGCCCAGTGACAGGCAGGCCCCGGTCGCGGCGAGGGTGTTGAGGACGTTGTGTGCCCCACTCAGGGGGCTGTGCATCTCTAGGTGCTGGCCAGCGCCGCCGATCTCGGCAAGGCTGTTCGCGAGCTGCAACTCGAAGCGCATGCCGGCATCGGATGCGCCCGTGACAGACGCTGACTTTTTGTCGATTGGGCGCTTGGCCTGTTCTCTCAAATTGTCACTCGCTTTCAGTGGTGTCAGCGCGCTTGCCCGCAGCTCGGCAGCTTCGGATAGTCCGAAGCTGCGCACACGGCAAGGCGCGTCCTTGACCACCTGCTGGACCCGAGGGTCATCCGCGTTCGCCCAGATGACCCCATCCGAGGGCATCGCGCGCACCAGCTTTTCGAAGACCTCGATGATCTCTTCGAGGGAGCCGTAGATGTCGGCGTGATCGAACTCAATGTTGTTGATGATCAACAGATTCGGCTCGTAGTGCCAGAACTTGGGGACCTTGTCGAAGAAGGCCGTGTCGTATTCGTCGCCTTCGATGACGAAGAGGGGCGCGCGACCAAGCTTGAAGTTGGAGCCGAAATCCGAGGCGATGCCACCGATCATGAACGAAGGGTCTCGCCCGTTCTGTTCGAGCAAATGGGCGAGCAGTGAGCTGGTGGTGGTCTTGCCATGGGTTCCACTGACGACCACACGGTGCTCTGCCTGAAGCAGAAAGAGCAGGCGCAGCAACTCAGGCAGGCTCACCAGGGGCAAGCCTCGCTCGCTCGCGGCGAGCACCTCCGGGTTGTCGCGTCGGCAGACGTTTCCAACCACCACCAGGTCTGGCAAGTCGATGAGCTTATTGATGTTTTCGGCCCGATAGCCCTGCAGGATGTCGATTCCGAGCGAGGCCAGGAAATCGCTCATCGGCGGATAGGTCGCTTGGTCGCTGCCGCTGACTCGGTAGCCTCGTTCGCTGAGCATGCCGGCGAGTGAGCCCATGGCGGTGCCGCAGATACCGATGATGTAAATGTGCTCGAGTTTGGCGGGGAGCTTCGGAGTAGTGCGTCGTTGGGCTGCAGTCATGGATGACGTCGTTGGCAGAGGGCTGTCGAGGTTGCTGCGTTCGAGTGACGCGCCGGAACAGCAAAAGTGAGGCTTGGCCAGACTCAGGACGACTTGGTCCAGCGCAAGACTGGCTTGCGGTTGGCTGTGGTCTCGTCGACCCGGCGTCGGAAGGTTGCGCTTGGCGCAGCGCTGAGCAGCTCTGGGTGTTCCAGGGCCTCGGCGTGGA
>JAVFAO010000065.1:0-23528 GCA_034002465.1 Myxococcota bacterium | reverse complement strand
AGCAGTACCACATGGGACCGACGGTGCAGCTCGACGACTACCCCTACGTCCACTTCCAGCTCATGATCGACGAAGAGCTGGCGATGATGGACCTGCCCCGCATGTTCCACCATCCCTGCGATATGGGCGGCCGCAACGGCCCCTTCATCAACGCCTACGAGTGGCCCGCGTTGGTGCAGCTCCTCAACGATGACTACCACGAGATCCGCACCGGCAAGGCCGAACAACCCGAGCGCGCCGCGCGTCGCCTCTTCGAGCGCATCGACCGCGCCGCTGAACGAGCCGGCGGCGAAGCCAAGCTCGAGAAACTCCCCGCCGAGGTGCTCGCCAAGCTGGAAGCCGCCCTCGAGCCCGAAGCACGCGAGATCTTCAACGATAAAGCGGCGAACATCCCTGACACCCTGGAAGGCAAGACCATCGTCATCGAGTTCGCGCGCGGCGGTCCGGTCGGCTCCATGCCGCTGCCCCCCTACTACGGCTACGCCTCCTCCCTCGCCAATTGCTCAGAGGAGATGCTCGCCAACGCCGCCATCCTCTACGTCTGGGGCACACCCGAAGAGAGCCGGCGAAAGAACCGCGCACGCGCGCGCCCAGGCGAAGATGCCTCGATCCTCTTCCACGGCAGCCCCGAGTCGGTCATGCTCAAAGACTACGGCTGCGATGACATGGAGTACCTCATCGAGACCTCCGACAAACCCGGCACGCTGCGCATCGAAGCCCACGACAAGGTGTTCCACATCCCCGTCGAGCGCATCGACAACCGCGTCGACCTCACCACCTTCGTGCGTGAGGAGCCAGCCACCTGGAACCCCGCTGACGTCGAGCGCCTCGATACCGCCCTGCTCAATGCCTGCACCAAGCTCTGGGCGCGACTCAAGGAATCCAAGTGAGTGAGAGGCACGCATCCTCTCGACTTTCCAAAGGAATTGCCGCTGTCGAGAGGTCGCTGCCCTCAAGCGAACGACTGCAACTGAGCCTGCGTGCTGCCCTGCAGGCCCTTCTCCAGACAGCGAAGGGCCTGCAAGTCCTTGATACTCCTCGGGGATTGTCGCCCTCACACAATCCTCGCCCCAACGAGGTCCCCGTCGCCCTAATCAGCGGCGCTGCCTCGGGCATTGGCTTGGCCATGTGCCGCTTGCTGCTGCGACGAGGCTTCGAGGTCTACGGTGTCGACCTCAACGAAGTCGCCCTCGAGGCGCTGCAAGCTCAACTCGGCCCCCAGTTCCACCCACGCTGCCTAGATGTCTGTGACCAAGCCTCGATGCAAGCCCTCGCCGAGGAAATCGGCGCTCGCCACCATCGCCTCGAGTTGCTCCACAACAACGCGGGAATCCTCGCCTTCGGCGACTTCGACAAACTCTCCCTCGAGCAGTACCGCCGTGTCATGGAGGTCAACTTCTGGGCACCCCTGCAGGCCATCCGCTGCTTTCTACCGCTGCTGCGCCAAGCCAGCTCGCCTTGCGTCATCAACACCGCCTCTGCCGCGGGGCTGCTGGGTTTTCCCCTGATCGCACCGTACACCGTCTCCAAGTTCGCCCTGGTCGGCTTGGGTGAGGCGCTAGCCTGCGAGCTGGCCACTGATGGAATACACATCTTGAGCGTCTGTCCGCCCGCCGTGCGCACAGCTCTCTTCGACCACAACCCCGCGTCGCTCTCGGACACCTGGCAGCACCGCATCAACCGCGCCCTCGAGCGCTTCGCCCTCGAGCCCGAAGCGCTCGCCGAAGCTATCTTGGACGCCGTCATCGCGCGCCGGCACCTGCTGGTGCCAGGACGAGAGCTGGCGCTGCTCCATCTGCTCAAGCGCAGTGCCCCGGAATACTACCTAAGGCTCTGGGCAATGGTCGGGCGCATCCGGGCTTCGCGGCGCCGCTGAACGCGCCACAGGAACCATCAGGGATTCGGACGCGCTGGTCGACGCTCAGCTCCAGCCCGCAGCAAACGCCCCAAATCGGCTTCGACCGCCATCCCCTTCGTCGGCGAGGTGAAGCGTGAGACCCCCCGAGCAAGGTACGGGATGAGCATCTCCAAGTGCCGCGCCGACAAGGCCGCTGGAGAAATGCCAACCCGATCACACTGAGCCTTCAACACAGCCCACCCGAAAACAGTATATCGAGACAGAATCGAAAACACTGCCGAGCCAGTTTCAGAGAGCTCGACGCCCTCTGGAAGCGTATTCGTCTCAAGTCGCATTTCAACGTTCCCGCGTAGATTCTGAGAGCGCAAGCCTACGAAATACGTTCACCACGAATACGCTCGAGGCGTTCGAAGGTGGCCATTACGAACTCACAATGCGGAGCACCGCAAGCAACGCAGCTCTGTTCAGTCGCGTGTAGCTCTAACCCAAAAGCGGCAGAACACCAGCCCGATGAGTAACCCGCGCTGAAGAGACAAACGGGATGCTCGGCCTTGCCTTTCCTGGCCAGGGTGACCTCTGCTTCGAAGGTGTTCGGGTGTTGATAATGCAAGAAAAACGATTCGTTCGCGACGGGTACACTGTCCTCGAGGATCTCCACCCGAGCCCATCCTGAGAAAGCAAAGTGCACAGGCCCGCTGGAGAGGCGCTCCACCCCCACGCCAAGCCCGTGCCGACGCGCAAACGCATCGGAATCGCTATGCCCAAGCTCCCGCGCAGCGTTGTACAAAAACTCCCCAGCCATCGTCGGCCCAAAAGACTCCTCCAAAGCCCCGAAGAGCGCCAAATACAAGCTCTCCGAACGGAGAAGAAGATAGCGATCCTCCCCTATATGAATGGTGCCGCGCTCGGGCGAGTGTTGCAGCTGCTCGAAGAGCCGCGCGACCTCACCCTCGGAGCGCTCAAAGGGCTCGGCAAGACTATCTGGGACGCTTACATACTTCGTCATCGACAACTCCTGCGCAGGACACACTTTGCAGTGTGAGCTCGTATGGTAGCACATGCTTGGCCTCGCCGAGCATCTTTTTTCCTGCGTTCGCACCAGGGAAATGATGCTGGCGGAAACAGTTCAAGAACACTCGGAAATCAGCGAGCTCACCAGACGCGACTCGTCGTGAAATGACGGTTGGGGAGGTCTGGGCAACTCGTCTCCTCTTCGTCACAGGTGATGCGCACTATTGACCAGCAGGGGCGAGCGGCCGCTCGCCCTCTCCGTGTTCTGCATCCATCCTGGCCGTGCCTCTCCCGAAGCCGCGGTCGGCAGGCTGGAAAGCCTGCCCCAAGCAGGGTCCTGCGCTACGACTTCTTGTCGATTGGGCGCTCGGCCTGTTCTCCCAACTTCTTGTCCATTGGGCGCTCGGCCTGCTCTCCCAACTTCTTGTCCATTGGGCGCTTGGCCTGTTCCCCCAACTTCTTGTCCATTGGGCGCTTGGCCTGTTCCCCCAACTTGTTGCTCGCATCCTGCTCGCAACTCTTCGGGTTTACACGACTCTTCGCCATCCATGGCTGCGAGTTCTTGGGATTCGTTCGCTCTCGCGAGACCCTCGCAGCGCTGCGCAGGCGCATCAGATGCGCCCGCGACAGACGCTGGCTCGTGCCTCGCTTCGCTCACTTCTTCTTCGGCAGCATGGGTTCGATGGTGCGCTCGAGCTTGGTGCCACCCACGATTTCGCTGAGGATCGTGGCGATGTCCTGACCCTTGAACAGGCTCACCAGGTTCATGTTCTGAGCGACCTCGCCGAGGACGAGCTTGTCGCCCAGCGCCGTCAACGCCTCGACCAGCGCTGGCTGTACTGCCGTTCGCTCCGCCACGGTCGCCTTGGCATGCGCGTCGAGCAACGCCATCTCCAGCTCGGTGAGCGCCTGCTTGTGGGCTTGGGTCTGCTCTTGCTCGCGCTTGGACATCTCCAGCTTCTCGGAGACATCGCGGCGCCAGCGCTCGATTTGCGCCTGGAACTCGAGCTTCTCCCGCTCGACCCGCGCCTCGAGTGCGCCCTTCTCGCGCTTGGCCACGAGCTCGCTCTCTTCGCCCGCCACGGCCTCACGATTGCGCAGCTCGGCCAAGTCCGAAGCCTGCTTGAGCTCGAGCAAGCGGGCCTCGAGCTCGGATTGCTTCTCCTGCATCTCCTTGCGCAGGCGCAGGCGCTCGAGATCCAGCTCGTGGCGCAGCTTCTCGCTGCGCAGCTTCTCATCGGCCTGGCGGTCGCTGATCTGCAACGACACGCTCTCGCGCTGCACAGACTCCAAGAACTCGCCAATTTCCTCATCGAGGATGCTGCTCTCGAGCACCTCGACCTCGGTCACCCATAGACCATTGCTCTCAAAGAGCCTGCCGCGACGCCCGGCTTCGGTGCGCTCGCCGAGGATAATGTCGCGCACTGCATCGGGAAGTCGAGGCCAGAGATCCATCATGGTGTGCTGGCGGCAGTGTCGACGCACCAGCGAGCGCAGGTGGTCGCAGACCATGCCCACATAGTCCTCGTGGTTGAACCAGGCGTCCTTGTGCTCGCCGTCCATGGTGATGCGATAGCTGACCCGGATTTCGATGCCCACGAAATCGGAGGTTTCTGCGCTGATGACATCCGAGACCACGTTGCCAACGGTGCGCAGGTAGCAGGTGTGGAGCCGAACGTTGGCGTTCTTGGGCGTGCCGGTGGACAGCGACAGGGAGACGAGGCGCTCGTCGTAGCCGAGCAGCTCGACGCAAGGTCCTTCGATGACCCGATGCCCGGCGGCGGAAGCGGCGAGCACCGCGGTGTTGTGGGGGACGTTGATGGAGATGGCCCAAGGTGTGGTGATGGCCGAGCTCGCCCTTTTGTGTGGTTCGATGGCGCCGATCCAGAGGTTCCAGTCGTCGACGGGGATGCTGCGGGTGATGTGAACCTCTTTGCGCGGGTCGACGAGGTAGCTCTGCTTGCCCTTGACCAGGCGTACCTCGCCGGTGGCGAGGTCGCGCACGTAGATGCCACTCTTCTGGTCGATGCCGATGGCCTCGATGAAGACATCGGCGTGGTGGTTGCCAAAATGCGGTTGACCCGTGAGGGGGTGCAGGATCTCTGCTTCGATCAAGGGGAAGAAGAAGGTGTTGATGCCAGTGATGATCATCTCATCGCCGGGCAGATAGGTCTCTTTGTCGAGCTCGATGCCCAGAGGCAGCTTCTTTTGCAGCTTCTCACGGCTGATAGGCGAAACGAAGCGCAGCCAGAGGGCGCGCTGCGGGAGCAGCTCGTAGGCGACATAGATTCGGTTGTCGGCGCCGCGGGTCATGAAAGAGTCGTAGGGACCGGGGAAGACGCGGGCGGGCCCGACCTTGATCTGACGCTTGCCATCGGCGTCGATGAGCACGCAGAACTCTTTCTCGGAGAGCACCACGGCCTGACGAACCAGCCGAGCTTTGCGCATCTCGCGCTCGAGCGCGCGGCGATGCACCTCGCTGGTGAGCAGGGTTTGGACCTCGTCTTCGGAGATCTCTGGCATCGCGCCTCTTGGAGGTGGAGGCGGGGCCATGGGCTCCATATCCATCCGCATCTGCACCTGCGGCGGAGCCGTCATCGCGCGCCCAGGGCCGGCTGCTGGGGCGGCCCGCTGGACCAAATGGCGAGCACGGGCGGCCTGCTCCACACCGCCGAAGCGATTGGCGTGCTGGACCTCTTGCTTGGCTTCGAGTGCGGGTCGCTCGTCATCGGCATCGAAGGCCGGTGACACGGTTCCGGTGGACTGCGGCTGGGCAGCGACCTGCGGAGACATGCGAAGGATGCGGCGCGCGGCCTCCGCGTTCAGCGAGCCGCCATCTCCTACACTCAGATCGGGCACCACGTCGACGCCAGTCGGCGGAATGTAGAATTGCGTGTCCAAGCCGCGGATGACGATGAGCTGGCCGCGCTTGAGCTCGACCTCCTCACGCTCGGCCAAGGGGAGCTTGGCATCGCCCAAGACGTCCTCGGCGGTGGCGGTGGTAATGGCCGCAGAACGAGCGGTGATTTGGAAATACGGGGCGTCTTTGTCGACCTCGCCGTAGACCTTGACCACCAAGTACTGGTTGGAGGCGAGCTCGTGGGCGTCGCGGACCTCGACCTCCTGACCAGGTCGCAGGTAGAAGCTGCAGGGCCCTGGGATCATGTTTCGGGTGCCGTTTCGCAGTGGCCGGGACTCGTTTCGAGCGGGCTTGAAGTTGCCGTTGGGCCCTTCCTCGGGGCGGCGATCGGCGACCGGGTTGTAGAGCACCGCATACTGAGAATCGCTGAGGGAGATCATCCGTTGAGGCTGCCAGCTCAGCTCCTCGACGAAGCCGCCCATGCCATCGCTGATGACGATGCGATCGGCGGCGGTCGGCGAGACCATGGTAGGGCCAACGTGGAGGACGACCTCACCCTTGTCGTCGTCTTGGACCCACAGAAACTGGCGCTCAGTGACTGGAATCTTTCTGCTTCCTCGCTCTCCCATTGCTGCTCCCCCTTCCGCTTGTTACAGCTCCTCGCTGCCGGCCTAGTCGTCTGATTTTCTTGTCGATTGGGCGCTTGGCCTAGTCCCATGACCTGTTGAATGTGAATACGATTGCGGGGCTCTGCCCCTCGCCCCGCCAAAGGGCTTCGCCCTTGGAATCCCTTTGATTTCAATTTGTTGCTGATTGGGCTCGGCCTGTTTCACCCCTTGGCTCGTGCGCGTCGAGGGAGCGGACACGCAGGTGGCTGCTGCATCCCCTCGACGAGGCATTCGATCACGCGCCATCATTCATAGAGCAGGCGCATTCTGCTTGCAAGCGCGAACGCCAAGGAATCGAAAGCCCTCTGAGTAATCGCGAGGATCTGCAGGCGCAGGGTCGGCTTGCGAGACTGAGCGAAGGCCTTAGGCGCTCTGGCCAGCGCTCTGTCGAGCCTTCTCGAGGTGCTTGCGCAAGCCCGCCAGCCTTGCACGGGCTGCGGGGAAAGCGGTCTCGGTTTCGCTCAGGTTGGCCTCGGCCTCTTCGAAGCGCTGGGCTTGGATCAGCGTTACGGTAAGATCCCAGCGAGGGTCCATCCACTTGGGGCGCAGCTCAATGGCGTGCCGCAGGTGCTCGAGACCTTGCTCGACTTGGCCCTGTTTGGCCAGACACAGCCCCAGACCCTTGTGCGCGTAGGCGTGCTCTGGCTCGATGGCCAGGGCTTTTCTGCAGGCTTCCTCGGCCGCCTTTGGATCGCCCTGAAAGTAGCGAACAAAGCCGAGCAAATCTAGTCCTCTCAGGTTCTCTGGCTCACGTTCCAGGACCTGAGCAATGAGCTCATCAGCGTACTCCAGAAGACGATCTTGAGCAGCCTGGGTTGCGTCATTGAGGAGCTCCTCGATGCTACGTTGGGTCATGGCTCAATTCCTCCTTGGGCTTGGTTCATCCCGTGGGCCAGTCTAGGACTGCAGAGCTGGGCTTGACAAGCCTGCGACGGCGGCCATGATGCGCCTTTCGTGGCGAACCTTTCGCCGCGAGAGAGGAGAAGGCTGTGTCTGAGATGCCCGTTTTTGCACATTTTTATCGATTCTTACACGAAGAACACGGGCTCCTCGTGGTGAAAGGCGAGCTTCGAGCCGTCTTGGATGCGTGGCAGCAGTATCATCAACGTCACGGCATTCCGACGCCGCCCGAGGCGGTGTCCCAAATGGGCAAACGGCTGCTCGCTGCTGCCATCCTGGGCGCGATGAGCTTCGTGGAAAACGAGAGCTGGGGTTGGACGATGACGCTGCCCGAGAGCCCCTGGGGCTTTTTTTGCGCGGCAGAGCCAGAGGGCTTCGTGTCTCTGCGCCATCGCGAAGCGGAGGCCTCGAAGTCCTTGGTCGTCCTTCAGCGCCAGCGTGAAAACGGCCCGCTGCGCCAGAGCAGCTTCACTCCAGAGACCTGTGACCCGCTCTCCGTCATCGAGCAGTTTTTCAGCATCTCAGAGCAAATCCCCACACGGCTGGGGATGTCTGAGGATGGTCGCTGCGTACTCGTCCAGGCCCTGCCTGGCGCAGAGCTCACGACCCTCGCCGGACTCGATGAGGCTGCCCTCATCGAGACGGTGGAGCGCTGGACCCAGGGAGAGGCCAAGGAGACCAACGAGAAGCTCTATTGGTACGGTTGCCGCTGTGATGAGCAGTGGTTGCGGCTAGTGGTCGGCAGCATCTCTAATGCGCAACAAGCCGAGCTTTGGGGGAGCGAGGCGCAGCTCCACATCGAGTGCCCGCGCTGTGGCCGGGCGTATGTGCTGACTCGGCAGGAAGCCGACGATGACGGCGATGGTTCCGGCGCAATGGTGAACTGAGCCGTGTCCAGGCTCGCCTGAGCGTGGCCAAGAGCGGAAATCCGCTCGGGCTTTTTGAACCGGGACTGCCGGTTTGCTAGAGTGGGCTTTGGGCCCACCGACACCCTGCGCTCGTCGAGGTACATGGACCGGGCCGTTCGTCTTGGAGCGAAACATGAGCCCTTCTTTCTTCCGGGTCTTCCGGGTCAGTCTTCTGGCGCTCGTCGGCCTGTTCCCGATGAGCTGCATGCCTTTCGAAGACCCCAGCCAGTATCCTCTGCAGCTCGAGGATTTGCTGGCGGAAACGGCGGACACTCCAGTCGACGTCCCCAACGTTGACCTCGTTCTGCCACCCAAGGATCTCGACGAAGACGCAGCAGAGCTGCTCCCCGAGCTCGTGGACACCCTCCCTCAGGACCTGCCCGAGGTGGTCGATACGGACAGCTATGACGGCGTGGATGGCAACGACGGGACAGAGGTCCCAGACACCACCACCGACGCCATCGATCAAGACCTCATCCCGAACTCGAACTGCAAGCCCTGTTCTGCGTGCACCAAGGGCAACAAGCAATGCCTCGAGTCGTTGGACACCAACGGGACTCTCTGTGTGCCCCCTGTGCAATCACCCCAGTGTTGGGCACACGCTGACTGCGAGGAAGAGACGCCAGTCTGCGTGGGCGTCGAGTCCTGCGCTTGCACCAGCGTCTCTTGTGTTCCCAAAGCTGGAACCTGTACGCCGCCTCAGTGTGAGAACTGTGCCGAGAGTGATTGCGTGTTCGTTGATGGGGATTCGCTCTGCCTCGAGAAGCCCGAGACGGGCTGCCGCTTGAACAGTCACTGTTTGCTCAACGAGGTCTGCGAAGGCGCATCGTTGACCATCGATGGAATCTGCAAGCCGCGCATTGCCGAGAAGTGCGGCCTTCTGGGGCACTGCCCTGGCTTGGGCGAGGTCTGCGTGGGCGACTTCTGTCAGACTGGATATGCCAGCCCTGACGAGGGCTGCTTCCAGGATCTCCACTGCGGCCCGCTCAACGACGACTTCTGCTCGCAGACCCTGTTCCCAAGTGAACCGTGGCCCGAGCGGCCAGGCTACTGCACACACTGCTGCAGTGTGCAGGAAGACTGCGATGCTCCATTGGTGTGTCTGGACAGTGTCTGTCGTGATCTCGAACGACTTCCACTGCTCAGTCCAGGGCAATGCTGGACACAAAGAGACTGTGCCTCCGAAATGAAGCTTTGCCGGCGATTGGAAGCTGAGTCCTGCTCTGATGCCTGGGTGCCGCTTGCTGCAGCCGGGACGTGCGAGTGTTGCGAGACACACTCAGATTGTAGCAGCCATCGCTGTGAGGGCGGCCACTGCTTGAACCTGCTTCTGGAAGGCTCCTGTTGGAGCGAAGCAGATTGTAGTGGAAACGATGCTTGCGTCGGTGGCAGCGTCGGAGAGTGTGAGCAGGGGCTGGCACCATCCCTCGGTACCTGCACCGCCATCGACTAAGCATCTGGTCGACAGGTGCCCACAAATCTGACAAGCTGACTCCGGCGTTGGCCTTGAGCCGCGCTTCTTTGCTCGGTCTCCACCCACGGCTCGAGCAGTCCTTTGCTTGCGCTTCGCGCCGCTTCCCCACACCCATCGGAGGGCTAGCCCTCTGGAATCCCTCTTTTTTTCTTCGCATCGATGGGCGAACACAGCCAGCTCCTCCACTTTCGCAGTCCAAGCCTTGACCCATGAGCAGCGTGTATTCCAACCCTGGCCAACCAGCCTTCAGCCCGCTTGTCTCTCCGGAGGAGGCCCTGGCCTTTCTCCCTGAGCCCAGGCTCAACGGCAACTTCACCGCCCCCATCGACCTACCCGGCGCCATCTTCGAGTGCAGCTCCGAAGCGGTCACCATCTCGCGCCGGGGCGAAAGACGCAGCATCGACACCAGCCAAAGCTTCTCAGCGGTGCTCAGCCGCGGTCGAGACCCCAGCGTCCTCTTTCTCGAGCTGCGCCAACGCCAAGACGGTCAGTGGCAACGACTCGCTCTGAAAACCCGCACCCGCAATTTGGGCCCCCTCGACGCCCTGCCCCAGCTCGAGCTCGTCGCCCCCAACATGGCCGAGAGCGACTTCACCACTGTCCTCGCCTTCGTCCGCGGCGCCATGCAGCTGCTCGGACGAGAGAACTGGGGCTTGAGCCCGGACCTCCCTCCCATGAGCAGCGGTCCGCTGATCGCCGTGGGTGCCGCAGAGCTCCCAGAAAACATGAAGTTCTGGATACAAGGTGGAGCGCTCTACCTGCAATACCCCTGGGCCTATACCCGACGACGCGGGCCGGCGCTCGTGCTCTTTCTGCTCATCGGCATCATCTTCATTAGCCTGCTGGCCGCCATCTTCCAATCGACCCTGGTCACCGTCGCTGGTCTCTTCGCTGTCCTTGGAGTCGGCGTCTACGTCCTCGTCGCGTTCGCCCAGAACGAGACCACCGTCCGCGTCGACAACCGCAGCCTCAGCATCGAGCACGGCCCCATCAAATGGTTCCCGGTGCGCCCCGTGGAAGCCTCGCGAATCGAACAGATCTTCTGCCGAGAAGACAGGACCGATGGACGAGAAGCCTCTACCTTCCTGCGCACCTACTCGGTGGTCGCAGTCCTGGGCGAGAAGGAACGTGCCATCGCCAGAGGCCTCAGCGAACCAGAACAAGCCTTCTACATCGAGCGCCAGATCGAGCGCTTCCTCGCCATCGCCGACGTCCCAGTCGTCGGCGAGCTCCCCAGGGACCATTATCCCCGCACTCCCAACCCCCATGACAGCTGAACGCTGCAGCCCATCACGCAGAGCCGTTTCCAAACCTATCTCTCATGAACGTACGTCACCCTGCCCCAGAACCAGTCCAACACATCGAAGACCCTGCATTCTTTGACGAAATCGAAGACGAGCAGAGCGAGCTCGAGGTCGACGAAGACGGCCTGCTCGTAGGCTTCGAAGAGGAACCCCAAGAGCAGGTCCACACCGCGCAGCCCGAGTCAGTAGGCAGCGAGCTGGAGCGTGCTGCGGCCGCCTCGTGCTTCGATTGGGCCGCGCTGGTCGATGGCTGGGACGGCCTTGCACCACCGCGCCAGGTCATGCGAGCGAGCCCACTGAGCTGCGCGCTGCTCGCCAGCGAGCTGGTCAGCTCGCGGCAGCGCTCGGTGGTTCTCGTCACCTCGAGCAGCAGCAAGGCAGAAGAGCTTCTCGAGCAGTGCAGCTTCTTCGCGGGTGAAGCGAACTGCATGCTCCTGCCGTCGGTGGATCAGAGCCCCTACAGCGGCATCGCACCAAACCGACGGACGGTCGCTGCGCGCCTCGCCGCACTCTTTCTCCTGCACCTCGGAGAAGCGCCACCGCTGCTCATCACCTCGGTCGAAGCGCTGTGCCGACGCTGCCCACCGCGGCAGAGCCTGGACGCGCTCAGCCTGATCTTGGGCACAGGTGACGAGGTGGACCTGACGAAGCTGCGCACGCGGCTCTTGAGCTGCGGCTACGCCCCTGTGCAATCCGTTGAAGATCCTGGCACTTTTGCCGTACGAGGGGGTGTCGTCGACGTCTTCAGCCCCGTCTATGCCCAGCCTGTGCGCATCGAACTCGATGGCGACGAGGTTGAGACCTTACGCCACTTCGACCCTGACACCCAGCGCGGGACCAGCACGCTGAGCGGCCTCTACATTTGCCCTGTTCGAGAGGAAATCCTCGACGAGCAATCGCTGCTCGTCGCAAGGAATCGGCTGCGAGAGCTTGGTGACCAACTCGACTTCCCCACCAAATCCCTGCGCAAAGTGCTCACCGAGCTTGGCCACGGCCGCCATTTCCTCGGCATCGAAGCGCTGATGCCCGCCTTCTTCGAGCACCTGGAAACCCCGCTCGAGTTTTTGTCGATTGGGCGCTTGGCCTGTTCCCCCAAGTTCATGGATGGACGTCTGCTGATGCTCGTCGACGAGGACGCCATCCAGCACGCCCAAACGCAGCTCTTCGACCGCGCCCAGGAGCAATACCAACAGCGGCTCGCCTCGGAGCTGCTCGCCTTCCCACCAGAGGAGCTCTATCTGCGCCCCGCCCAGTGGGCGGATGCCATTGGCCCTCTACCACGGCTGTGCAGCAGGCTCGAGAGCGACACCCCGCTACGCTTCGACAGCCTCGGGAACCATGATCTGAGCGCGCTCAGGCAGCGCCTCGGCCCAGACAAGGTGATTCCTGCCTTCGCCGAGAAGCTGAAGCAATTCGCAGAGGTCTACGGGACCATCGCGATTGCCTGCAGCAGCAGCGGACGCGCCGAGCGCCTGCTCGAGCAGCTACCCCTACACGGCATCCCCGCGGCCATGCAGAGCGGGCTTCCCGCACGCCTCATCGCGCCGAGCCAGCCTCCTGCCAAGGAGGTGCAGCTCCTCCGCGCCAAACTCACGAGCGGAGAACGCTTTCCTGCGCTGGGCCTGGCCATCATCAGCGACCAAGAGCTCTTTGGCGCGCGCAAAACGCGACAGAGCAGCGCCAAGAGCGCGAGTACCGAGCGCGCCCTGCTCTCGTTCCGCGAGCTGCGACCGGGGGATTTCCTGGTGCACGGCGAGCACGGCATTGGCCGCTACGAAGGGCTCTTCAACCTCGAGGTGGGTGGCATCCGTGGCGACTTTCTGTTGCTGCGCTACGCCGACGAGGACAAGCTCTATGTCCCGGTTCACCGGCTGGGAAGCGTACAGAAGTTCGCAGGCGGAGAGCAGCCCACGCGCATCGATCGCCTGGGCAGCACCGCCTGGGAGCGGAGCAAAGCCAAGGTCCGCGAGAGCGTCAAGGCCCTGGCCATCGACCTGCTCTCACTCTATGCCGAGCGGGCGGCTCGTCCAGGCTTTGCCTTCTCCACCAGAGACGAGTATTTCCGAGACTTCGAAAGCTCCTTCCCGTTCAACGAAACGGTCGATCAGGCCGCCGCCATCGACGCGGTGCTCGAGGACATGGCCAAAGCGCGGCCGATGGACCGCTTGGTCTGCGGCGATGTTGGCTTTGGCAAGACCGAGGTGGCGGTACGCGCCGCCTTCCGCGCGGTGCTTGACGGAAAGCAGGTCGTGGTGCTGGTCCCCACCACGATCCTCGCGGAGCAGCACGCTGCCACCTTCCGCAACCGCTTCGCCAACTACCCGGTGCGCGTCGAGTCGCTGAGCCGCTTCCGCAAAGCCGCAGAAACCAAGGCCATTCTGCAGGGAGTGAGCCAGGGCAGCGTGGACGTGCTCATTGGAACCCACCGACTGCTCTCGTCCGATCTGAAGTTCCGGTCGCTGGGGCTGCTCATCATCGATGAGGAGCATCGCTTTGGGGTGGCCCATAAGGAGAAGATCAAAGTACTCGCCCAGCAGATTGATGGGAATACGCCACTGGATGTGCTGTCAATGACGGCAACGCCGATCCCGCGCACCCTGCAGATGAGCATGATGGGGCTTCGTGATCTGTCGGTGATCGCGACGCCGCCCGACGATCGTCTGGCGGTGCGCACCTACCTGGCGAGACAAACCGACGGCGCCATCCGCGACGCCATCGAGCAGGAGCTCGCTCGCGGTGGCCAGGTGTTCTATCTGCACAACCGTGTCCAGACCATCGAGCAGTGTGCCACGCAGCTGGCCAGCCTCTGTCCGAAGGCCCGGATCGCTGTGGCCCATGGGCAGATGGACGAGCGCAAGCTCGAGAACGTGATGTTCGATTTCATCCGTGGCGAAACGGATGTACTGGTGTGCACGACGATCATCGAGAGTGGCCTGGACATCCCCAACGCCAATTGCCTGATTGTCAGCCGCGCGGACACTCTGGGTCTGGCGCAGTTGTACCAGTTGCGTGGGCGTGTGGGGCGTTCGAGCCAGAGGGCGCATTGTTACTTGATGATCCCTGCAGATGAGAAGCTCAGCGAGGCCGCGCACGACCGTCTCGATGCCATCACCCGCTTCACCGAGCTCGGTAGCGGCGTTCAGATAGCCCAGCTCGATTTGGAGCTGCGAGGGGCAGGCAACCTGCTCGGTGCCGAGCAGCACGGCAGCATCATGACCGTGGGCCTGGACATGTATACGGAGTTGCTGGATGAGGCCATCGCCGAGCTCTCTGGCAAGCCGCTGGAGTCGCGGGTCGAACCCGAGGTGAACCTCCCCATCGAGGCCTATCTGCCCGACGACTATGTCCCGGACGTGCAGCTCCGGCTGATGCTGTACAAACGTCTCTCGGCGGCAGCAGATATCGACGAGCTCTATCGTATCTTCGGAGAGATCGTCGACCGCTTCGGCGCGGCACCCCGAGAGCTGCTGGGGCTGCGTGAGCTTTTCGAGGTCAAGCTCTTGCTACGCGCACTCGGCGTCATGGGGGTGGACGCCAACAACACCGCGATCACCATCAACATCGGCGAGAACAGCGGTCTCGACCCGAATCGGGTGGTATCCCTGGTGCTCGCCGAGCCAAAACGCTATGTTCTCCGTCAGGATCTGCGCCTCGTGCGCTACCTGCGCCCGAGCGAAGCGGCGGCTTTGGTCGCTACCTGCAAGGCCTACTTGCGAGAGCTCGCCTCATGCTGCCGCTAGATGGATGGAGGGGTTCAGCAACTTCTTGTCCATTGGGCGCTTGGCCTGTTTTCCCTACTTGAATCCGATCGAAAGTGCGCGAAGGGCACGCATCTTCTTGACATTCCGTCGGAATTGCGGCTGTCGAGAGCTTGGTGCCCGAGAGCGAACGAATGCTACTGATGAGCTCTGCCACGCCTCGGGCGATGCCCGTTGGAATCCCTTTGAAATCGGATTGTTGCCGACGCCACTGAGACGCCGTTGCGCTCCTTTGGGAGTGTAGGACTCCGGGGCGTGTGCAAAACCACCAGCCGACGAACGCTGGAGCTCGTGTCATGACATGGGTCATCAAGAGGAGTCTCAGGAAGGCCTTGCAGCTCGCGCTGCTCGTCCCGCTTTTGCTCAGTTTGACCTGGGGATGCTCGAAAGCCGAGCGACAGGAAGAGGTGGAGCAACGCGAGCGCGAGCAGAGCGCGTCGCGGGTGCTCGGCCGAATCAATGGAGAGGGCATAAGCGTCGCGCGCTTCGAGGCGACCATCACGTCCATGCCCAGCTACCTGCGCGAGGCGGTGCAAGGGCAGACGGGCTACATGCGCATTTTCGGTGAAATGATCAATTTCGTGTTGCTGAGACAGATGGCGGTCGAGCAGGGTCTCCAGCAAGATGCGTGGGTACAGCTCCACACCCGCGAGCAGATGATTGAGCAGCGCCGCCAGGAGCTCGGGCAAGAGACAGCGCAACAGGTGGCGCCGCCGACGCCCGAAGACGTCGAGGCGGCGCTGCGCGCCGAGCCAGAGCGTTGGCAGAGTCCCGAGCAACTGACCGTCGATCTTCTGTTCACCCGCAGCCCACAGCGAGCGCGCCGCTTGATGACGGCCTTTGCGATGCTGCGCGGCGCCAGTTTGTGGCACCCCTCGGGTAACCCCGATGCGCTCTTCCTCGAGCTTGCGCGCAGCTACACCGAGGAGTCGCCCAACCAGGCGAGCTTGGGCCCATTTTCTCGCGCTGAGGCGCGGGGCGCGCTGGATGACGCGGTGGCGGATGCCCTCTTTGCCGAGGCGGGTCTTGGGCTGAGAGCGCTGCTTTCGCTGCCTCAGTCCTGCTGTTATCTGGTGAACGTGCGCGAGCGAATCGCCGCCAAGCCCTTGCCAGCCAGCGAGCTTCGTGTGATCTTGGCGAACGACGCGCTCGAGGCCGCGGCAGCGCGCGCCTGGCAAGCTCACGTCGCCGAGGTGATGGCGACGGCTCGGGTTGAGATTCTCGAGCCTTCGCTCTCTGACGCCATCTCTGGCTCTACCCGACCTTGACGGTCCTTCTGCGAGTTCTTCATGGCAGCAGTTTCGTGCCCCCGCACTCCCGGTCTTGCCACAGCAAGCGGCTTGCTTTCGCTCTTCGTCTTGCTCGTCTGTGTCCCCGATGCTCGTGCCGAAACCCTGGATAGGGTGGTGGCCATCATCGAAGACGAGGTGGTGACGTTCAACGACCTGCGCATCGACGCCCGTATTCGACTCGCCAGCGCCAATCAGCGAGTCGAAGCGCTGGACGGCGCAGCCGACCGAGCGCAGGTTTTGGAGATGCTGCTCGAGCGTCTGATCCAGACCCGTCTCTTGTCCGCGGAGGCAGCCAAGCTGCAGGCTCCTGTTGGCGATGCTGAGGTCGACCAGCGCCTCGAGATGCTCTACCAACGCACCCGTCAGACTGAACAGCAGTACAGGGCGCTGATGGGAGCGCAGGGCATTCCTTGGGATGCGTTCCGGCGCTTCCTGCGGGACGAGCTCCGCTCGCAGTTCGTGGTGCGCACCGAGCTTGGCGGACAGGTTGATGTTTCGACCCCCGACGTCGAAGCCTGTGCGAGGGAGAAGCAGCCCGAGGGGCAGAGTACAGAGAAGTTCGAGCTGAGCCAGATTGTGGTCACCGCTGAAGCCCTGGACGCTCAGCTCGGCCAGGAATCGTCCTGGGCCAAGCTCTATCCGGCGTGGTGGGAGGCGGTTGACGCCGTGCGCTATGCCGCGGCACGTCAACTCTATCAGATGGTTCGCGTGGAGGGTCTGGCTTTCGAGGACGTTGCAGAGCAGTTCTCTGCCGGCATGTCGGCCAAACGACGCGGACAACTTGGCAGTTTTACGCGATCGGATCTGAGCGCCGAGTTTGGCCCTGTATTCGAGTTGGAAGTTGGCGAGCTCAGCGATATCATCGAGACCGAGAAGGGGTTCCACATCCTCCGCGTCGATGGACGTTCTCAGAGCAGCAGCGAGAGCTGGCAACAGACCATGGAGGAGTGCCGAGCCGAGCTGATCAACCTCGAAGGTCAGAAGCTGATTGAGACCTGGATCTCGAACCTGGCCAAGCGTCGCTTCGTCAAGCGACGACTCAATGTGGACATTGCCGAAACGGCCCAGAAACGTAGCGCCGAAGCACAGCAGGCCCGCTGAAACATGAGCCTCTCCGATCCCAAGCTCGTGGAGCTGGCGACACAGCTCCAGGCCGCGAAGTTCGGTCTCGAGGACAGCCTGCAACGCCTCCGAGAGGCTTGCATCAGCTTACAATGCTCCTTGGAACACATCGATCGGCACTGTGCAGCGCTCGATGAGCTCGACAGCGAAGAACACGGCAGCGAGCCCGAGGATAGCGAGAGCTGACGCGCTCGAAGTGACGCCAAGTGCATGCGTTGCGGCCGCAGCGTGCGTTCACGATCCGGGCAAAGCTTGCAATGCGACTGCGGCTGGGCTACGAAGAAGGTGCTCGAGCGGTAGCTGCTGAGCGCGCTTGCGCCCTGTTGTCCTCATCGACCATCCTTTGGCCCATGAAAGCGACTCGGCCTCGTGCGTTTGGGCGGCACAGGGCCCGCGGTTTCGGCTCGGAATGCCGAACTGCGGTGTGCTGTTGAGGTGAAATGGCTAAGGGATGCAGCGGCACTTGTCGTATCGTCCAGTCCTGAGCGCTTTGCGCTGACTCTGTTGTACCCGCCCCATCGACAAAAACTTGGGGAACCGGGCCAAGCGCCCCATCGACAAAAACTCAGGCAACGAGAACCTGCGGCAGGCGAATGAGCAAGACCCCTCACGAGTCAGAAGAGTCTCGCACTGGAGATGAATCCGAGCGGGTGCTCAGACTCGAAGGCGAACTCGCCTTGGCTCAAGCTCAGCTTCGTGACGAACGTCAGCACCTTGCCCGCTATCGGGAGCTCGTTGAGAGTGCTCCCTTGGGGGTGCTGGAGGTCTCCAACGACGGCCGCATCACGAGCACCAATGCCATGGTGCTGCGTCTGCTCGGCTCGCCGTCTGCCCAGGATACACAGCAAATCAACATGTTCACCTTCGAGCCCCTCAAGCGCTCTGGGATCAGTGAGCATTTTCGCACTTGCTTCGCACAGCGTCGAGCGGTCGTTGGTGATGCTCTGTATACCACGAAATGGGGGAAGACCGCTCACTTTCGCTACCATATGACTCCAGTCTTCGATGCGCAGGGCGAGGTCAGCCATGTTCAAGCCTTGGTCGAAGACTTCACCGAGCGCAAAGCCGCCGAGCTTGCTCTGCTGTGTAGTGAAAGGCGTCTTCAGCTCGTGGTCCAGCACATGCCAGTGCTGCTCAATGCCGTCGATGAAATGGGGCGCATCGTGCTGTGGAACCAGGAGTGCGTGCGGGTCACCGGCTATGCCGCCTCAGAGATGCTGGGACGCACCGATCTCCTGGAGCTGCTCTATCCCGATACCCAGTATCGGATTCGGCTGAGTGAGCTCTGGGATGCCATGCGTGGGGAAGTCATCGACATGGAGACAGAGATCAGCTGCAAGGACGGGAGCAGGCGGATCGTGGCCTGGTCCATCGTCTCACGCACACACAGCGTGCCCGGCTGGCGTAGCTGGGCCATCGGTCTCGATGTGAGCGAACGCAAACGCGCTGAGGAGGAGCGAGAAGCCTTGATTCGAGAGCTGAGGGCTGCGGCGACGCAGGTGAAGACGCTCACCGGATTGCTCCCGATCTGTGCGAATTGCAAAATGATCAGGGACGACCAAGGGTATTGGAAGCAGCTCGAAGTCTACATCAGCGAGCACTCCGACGCAGATTTCTCGCATGGCATCTGCCCAGACTGTGCACGTCGGGTCAGTGAGCAGGTCATGGCCCAACGACATGGCGCGCCAGCCGCAGCTCGACTGGCTCGAGCAAGGGCTGATGCTTCGGACGCAAGTGTTTCTCCGCCTGAGAACCCGGCGAAGCCACCACCGCGGGACGATTCGCATGAATGAGCACCTCGCACCCCAAGATAGCGTGCTCCTCAAGGAGCTGAAGTTCCAGCTCACGGTTACCCGCGGTATGCTTGCTGCTCTGGACCTGGACCAGATCCTCCACATCATCATGTCGGGGATCACTCACGGCGACGGTCTGAATTTCAACCGAGCGGTGCTCTTCCTCACCCGTGAACGTCGCAGCGAGCTGCGCACGTCCTCAGCCATCGGGCCGGCCAACGAAGAGGAGGCGCACCGCATCTGGGAAGCCATCGAGGATATCGGTCTCGATCTGCAGAGCTTGATCGACTCCTATGGTGCAGCGCAGGATCCGCGCGCCCAAGCCCTGACGCGCGCGCTCTCGGACGTCTCGATCCACATCGAAGCTGCAGCGCCAGAGCTGGATTGGAGCCAGCACGAGCTCCCCTTGGTCCATGTGGTGGCGCGTTGTGCTGCCAAGCGGGAGATGCTCGTCAGCAATGATCACGTCGCTGCCTATCAAACCACATCCGGTGAGTGGCTGCGTTTCTCTCCTTTCGCGCTGGTCCCCATCGCGCTGCAGGAGAGCATGTTGGGAGTGGTCCTGGTCGACAACGCCTACAACCAGCGCCCCATCAACGCCAACGACCAACGCGCCCTCTCCACCCTCGCCAACCTCGCCGCCATCGCCATCGAGAAGGCCCAGCTCCACATGCGACTCGCGGAGATGGCCTCGGTGGATGGTCTGACCGGGGTTTTCAATCGCCGTCATTACGAGCAGCGGCTCGAGCAGGAGATGCACTGGGCCAGCCGCACAGGACGGCCGTTGGCGATGCTGGTCTTGGACATCGACCACTTCAAGGCGATCAACGATCGCTTCGGGCATGAGTGTGGCGACGCCGTTCTCAAGGACATCGCCACCCTGCTGCGCAGCAAGCTGCGCGCAGAGGACCTCATCGCTCGCTATGGCGGCGAGGAATTCGTGGTCATCCTCACTGGCGGCGTCAGCCAGGACGAGGCCATGCGCGTCTCAGAGAAGCTGCGGGAATCGGTGGAGTTCGCGAGCCTGGGGGGCCTCGGCGCTGGCGAGGTGACGGTCAGCGTCGGGGTGGCCGTGTCGACCACCCAGTCGCTGGGTCGCGGTTCGTTGTTCAGCTTGGCAGATCGTGCCCTCTATGTGGCGAAGAGCCGCGGCCGAAACTGCTGTGTCGGCGTGCACGAGACGACGCGGAGCTCCTCGGAATCGGGCTGAACGTCGCGGTCGCCGCGCCGATTGCCTCCGTGATCTATCGAAAAACACAAGTACTATTCAGAGCTTTGAAAACAGCTTCGGATGGTCTTGCAGATGGAGGTGTTTCTGCTACATTGCTCCCAGCCACTGTCGGCGGTGGACGGTGGATGTAGGAGACGGTCGATGCGCAAGCTCACAGTGCTTTTTTTTGTGGCGCTCGCTTTTGGTGGCCTCTGGGGATGTGACGACGAGTCGGTCGTCACGCCGCCCGAGGATCTCGAGTTACCTAATGATGGCTATGATTTCGACGATCTGATCAACGACAACGCCTACGGCGAAACCGACACCATCTCGGACACGCCCGATCAGGACCAGGACCAGGTCGATCAGGATACCGACGTCGACACGGACACGGAGCTGCCGAGCTGTACCGGCGTGGTCTGCGAGGAGTGGGAGTCGTGTCGTGATGGTCAGTGCTATCTCAATCCGGGGCGCTGTGAAACGAACAGCGATTGCACCGGCGGAGAGGTCTGCGATCGCGTTGCTCACACCTGCGTCTCCGATCCTTGCGCTGCGGTGGACTGCGGGAATGGCGGCGTGTGCTCAGTCGATGCGAACACCAACCCAGTCTGCAACTGTCCGTTCGGCTTCATGCCCGAGGGGACGAGCTGCGTGGCGGACACGGCGCCCGAGATTCACTGGTGCAACATTCAGTGGCCGCTCTCGATCGCCGGTTCGGTAGGTGACCCAGCGGTGACGGTCTACAGCCAGCTCTATGTCGACTCCGACCCCACCTTCAACACGCCCTTCTCGGCCGTACCTGCAGGACTGAAGGCGCAGCTTGGGCAAAGCGGCGTCGCAGTCGGCTACCCAGTGATCGCAACGGACATCCAGTGGGTCGATGCGAGCTTCAACCCGGCTTGCACCACTTGCGGCAACAACAACGAGTTCTCCGCTCCCTTCTCGATGGACCAAGGCGGCACCCGCTACTACCTCTTCCGCTACAGCCTGAACGATGGGCAGAGCTGGACCTACTGCGGTTTCGACGGCGTCATCAAAGGCACGCCCAATGTGGGGGTGGCCCAGATCGAGGGCGGCAGCACGCAGTGTGGCGGCGTCACCTGCGAAGACTGGCAACAGTGCGTCAGTGACGCCTGTCGCCCGGCGGCTGGTCGCTGTGGCGCCAACTCAGACTGTGGCTCGGGGCAAACCTGCAACCTCGCGACCCACACCTGCCAAGGAAGCGGCGACGGCCCACTGCTGACCCTGGTGGCCCAGCCCACCATCAGCGCCACCGGCTACTCACTGCAGGTGCGCTACACCGGCAACAACCCCATCGACCTCGCCCAGAGCCGAATCACCCTCAACGGTGAGCTCGTCGACCTCAATAGCAGCTACGATGACCAGACCGGCATCTTCGACATCTCTGCAACTGGGCTTGCCAACGGCAAATACACCTACCTCTTCCGCGTCGTCGACAGCGCTGGTCAACGCAGTAATGATCTCTATCTGCCGATGTGGCTGGAGAGCAGCAAGTTCGAGTGGAGAGACATGTTCCTGTATCAGGTCATGACCGACCGCTTCTTGGACGGCAAGGGCAGCAACAACGCCCCGGTGACGGGCGTCGATAGCGCAGCCAACTGGCAAGGTGGCGACTTTGCAGGCATCATCGCCAAACTCGAGGATGGTTACTTCGAACAGATGGGCGTCAACGCCATCTGGATCAGCTCTCCTATTCTGAACACCGATGGCGCTGGCCGAGGGCTCAACGATTACAACCGCTATTTCTCCGGCTACCACTCCTACTGGCCCATCGCGACGGGTTGGACCGACCGCAACCCACTACCTGGCATCACCTCCCCCATCGACCCCCACTTCGGCACCGAAGCCGAGCTGCACGAGCTCGTGCAGCTCGCACACTCCAAGGGCATCCGGATCCTGGTCGATTTCGTGGCCAACCATGTCTACGGCATCACCAACGCCAATGACGCCTACGGCTCCACTGCCCCACTCTGGGATGATCGGCCCAACGACGACTGGTTCCATAGCCCCGGCAATCCCTACATCTGCGGCTGGGATCAGCCCATCGTCTGCTGGTTCACCAACTACCTGCCCGATCTCAACTACAGCAACCAGCAGGTCATGCAGCTCGTCGTCGACCACGCCATCTGGATGGCACAGGAGTTCGACTTCGATGGCTTCCGCCTCGACGCTGTCAAGCACATGGTCATGGACTTCACCACCACCACACGCAGCCGCATTCGCCAAGATCTCGAGGTCACTGGCGTGCCCTTCTACACTGTCGGTGAAACCTTCGATGGCGGCACCTACATGCTGGGGCTCTACGTTGGCGACGACAAACTCACTGGTCAGTTCGAGTTCGGCTTCTACTACGCCATCAAGGACAACGTGCTCGGCGGCACCAACCTGAGCAGCGTCAAGGCCACCACTGATGAACGCGACACTTACTATCAGACGCAAGTCTGGAACGGCGCGTTGATGCCCTACTTCATCGGCAACCACGACGTCACCCGCGCCTTCAACGAGTCTGGCAATGACGCAGGCAAAATGCGCGCAGCCTTCACCATCTTGCTCACCTCCCCTCCGCCGCCCTTGGTCTATCAAGGCGACGAAATCTGCGAGCCTGGCGGGGCCGATCCCGACAACCGCCACATGATGCGCTTCTCGGGCCTCCAAGGCTACGAGACCGAAACCAAGAACTGGGTCGCCAAGCTCGGCCGTTTCCGACAGCAACACAAGGCGCTTCGCGGCGGTGCGCGAAGCACCTGTGAGGTCTCCAACGATCGCTGGTCCTACAAAATGACCCGTGATGGGGAAACCGTCCTGGTGGGCGTCAACCGTAGCGGCAGTGGTATGTCCCTCGGCTGTGGCCTGAGCGGCAGCTACGTCGACCAAGACGGCAACACCGGCACCTTGCCCGCGACAGTCCCCGCCTACGGCAACCTGGTGCTTTCGGTCAACTAGGCGCATCCTGTCGACGAGCTGCCTGAGCGCAGGTCTCTCCCCAGTCGACAAGGCTGACATGGACAGCACCTCCATTCGTCCCATCGTCCTCGCCGCTGGTCGCGGTGCGCGGATGGGCATCACCAAAGCGCTGGCCAAGCTCGAGGAGCAGAGCTTCCTCGAGCGCATCGCCGCCACCTGCAGCCAGCTCCCCACCGCACGTCCAGTGGTCGTGGTGGGTGCCGAGGCCTCACGCGTGGTCGAGGCACACGCTGGACTCGAGGTGCGCTGGGTGCACAACCCAGATTGGGCGAGCACCCACATGATCGACTCGCTGCGCCTCGGCCTCGCCTCGGTCGAGGCGGCAGCCTATCTGGTCTGGCCCGTGGACTGTCCACTGGTGACACTGCAGGCCGTTCACGAGATC
>JAVFAO010000064.1:0-23606 GCA_034002465.1 Myxococcota bacterium | reverse complement strand
TGAGCTCGCTGGAAACGGCGTCGATGACGACTGCGATGGCTACATTGACGAGTAGCGCCTCAGCACATGCTCAGTCGTTGTGACGCGCACACAAGACACAGCCCAGCTTAGCCGTGGTGGTGAGGGGAAGGTCTTGGAAATACTTGGCCATAGCCCGGATCATGTCCAGCAAGAGTGGCTGTCGCTGAGCAGGATCGCCGCAGATCGCGAGCCAGCGAGGCAGAAAAGGCCCCTCCACCAGCGGTGAGAAAAAGAAATCTTCGGGGCTTTCGAATTCGAGTTCGAGCTCGACCGTCTCATAATCCAGCACCCGCAGACCGAGCTCGGCAAAGGCCTCCTCCAGATTGTCCTCCCGAAGCACCGCCTGGACGAAGTTCTGGAGCGAAGGTTCGATATCACGCATCTCCAAGCGAATGACCGATTCAGCGAGCAGGTCTGGCACGTTGGAGAAGGTGGGCCAGAGGGGAATGGCCACGGCGAGATGTCCCTCTGGACGCAACACGCGCAGCATCTCTGTGCCCGCGAGCCCCAGATCGCCGCGGGTCACCAAGCCAGCGCTGCTCACGACGGCATGAAAGACCTCGTCGGCGTAGCTGAGTTTGGTGCTCGGCTGCGAGGAGTAAAAGATACTGCGTTTGGAGGCAGAGAGGCGTCGACGCGCCAAATCAAGCATCTCGCTGCTGCTGTCGACCACCATGAGTCGAGCTTTTTCTGGAAGTATTTCAATGACTTGCTCGACAATATGGCCAGTCCGACAGTCGGCGACCAAGAGCGTGGGGGCGCTACCGAGGTCGACGCTACCGAGAAGTCGGCACAGCACTGGATCGACATGGGCAAACCAGTTTGGAACCGCTTTCTCTTCGAACTGCAATAGGCGTCGGCTTGTCTGCTCAGAACTGCCTGCCACCGGCTCCTCCGTATCCATTCTCGCGCGCCCTCTGCGCTGCAGCCTTCGCGCGTCCTTCGACCTCCCAACATAGCTCGACTCGCCTTGCCTGTCACCGAAGCAGTACAGTGCTGACGAAGACACACCGCCGCTGACACCTACACAATCGCTTGCGAACGTGCTTTCATACCTCTGCGTGCGAAAGGGCGCGTCGGGCCGTTTCTCCTTGGCTGCTCTTCCTCGGGCCGCTGCCCTGCTGGAGGCAGCTCGATGCTCCGTCTTCGCTCGCTCACGGGCACGGCCCTCCCGCCAGCACCCATTCCTACGGAATCGCACGGGAAGTGTGCCCTTCGCTTTCGATGGCAAGAGGCTCAGCAGGAGCATGGTATGCGGACGGTTTGCACAGTTTTCTTCGCGTTCTCGCTGCTCGCTTCGGTCAGCACGGCCTGGGCGCAGAGCGACTGCAGCAGCGACGATGTGTGTCGCGCCCACGCCAACGTCGAGAGCCGTGGGACGCGCTGCGACAACGCTCAGTGTGTCTATGTTTGCAAACAAGGGTACGCCGATTGCGATGCCACGCCGGGCTGCGAGACCTCGCTCTCGAGCCAGCAGCACTGTGGCGCATGTGGTCTGAGCTGCGACAGCGATCGGCGCTGTGAGCGCGGCACCTGCGTTTGTGCTTCGGGCCTGCAAAGCTGTGGCGAGCTCTGCGTCGATACCGGCAGCAGTGCAGCGCACTGCGGGGGCTGCGAGCGAAGCTGCGCCTCGCATCCACATGCCACGGCGGCCAGTCAGTGCAGCCAGGGGGCCTGCGTCTACAGCTGTGAGCCAGGCTGGGGCGACTGCGGCGCAGAGGATGGCTGCGAGAGCTCCCTCGAGAGCCAGAAAAACTGTGGTCAATGTGGCGTCGTCTGTGGCGCAGGGAAAGCGTGTCAGGGTGGTGTTTGCCAGTGTCCTGCCGCAGCGCCATTGGACTGTGCAGGCAAGTGCATCAACCCCAGCAACGACAATGAAAATTGCGGTGCCTGTGGGGTGAGCTGCGAGGGAGAGCGGCGCTGTCAAAACGGAAGCTGCGTCTGTCCCTCTGGGAAGACCGACTGTGGGAGCAGCTGCGTGAATCTACAGAGCGACGCGAAGCACTGTGGGGCTTGTGCTCAGGACTGCAGCAGCCACGCTCACGTCAGCCCCAAGTCGAGCTGTGCGGAGGGGGTCTGCGCCTACGTCTGCGAAGCTGGCTGGGCCGACTGTGACGCCAGCCCTGGCTGTGAAACGTCCCTCGACAGCGAACGCCACTGCGGTGCCTGCAACAACAGCTGTAGCGGCGGCAAGCAATGCAGCAAGGGTCGCTGCCTGTGCCCCTCGGGCCAAGTCGAGTGTGATGGTGTTTGTATCGAACCCCAAAGTGATGTCCGCCACTGTGGCCGCTGCAGCAACGATTGCTTGAGTCATCCGCACGCTGGTCCAAACACCACTTGCGCTGCAGGGGCTTGCGTCTACGTCTGCGAGGCCTCCTGGGGCGATTGTGGCAGCGCTTCGGGCTGCGAGACCAGTCTGCAGTCCGACAAGGACTGTGGTGCCTGTGGCGTCAAGTGCGAGGGCGGCAAGTCTTGTCGCGACGGGCGCTGTGTCTGCCCCGAGGGCGAGCGCGATTGTGACGGTGTTTGCAAGCAAGTGTTGGTCGACCCAAAGAACTGTGGCGCTTGTGGCACCGTCTGCAGTGGAGGAAAGCGCTGTGAGCAGGGGAGCTGTGTCTGTCCCCCTGGGCAATCCGATTGCGCTGGCGTCTGCAAAACCCTCGCTGAGGACGCCGAACACTGCGGCGCTTGCGGCAACGACTGTCGCAGCCATGCTCATGCAACTGCCAAGAGCAGCTGTCAGGTCAGCGAGTGTCGCTACGTCTGTGACGCTGCATGGGGGGATTGCGACGCCCAGCCTGGTTGCGAAACCAGCTTGGACAGCGAGCAGAACTGCGGCGCCTGCGGTGTGAGCTGCAGCGGTGGCAAGGTCTGCAAGGGCGGAAAGTGTCAATGCCCGCCGGGACAGAGCGACTGCAACGGCGTCTGCGTCGATCTCCAGAGCGCGCAAGAGAACTGCGGCGCCTGCGGAAAGGTCTGTAGTGGCGGAAAGCTGTGCCAGAAGGGCCGCTGTGAATGCCCCTCGGGACAGAGCGATTGCGGTGGTGTCTGCCAAGAGCTGCAGAGCGACGTCGAGCACTGTGGTTCCTGCAAAAACAACTGCCTCGCTCATCCTCACGCCGGCCCCAACACGAGCTGCGCGCAGGGCGCTTGTGTCTACGTCTGCGAAGCGAGCTGGGGCGACTGCAGCAGCAGCACTGGCTGCGAGACCTCCCTCGAGACCATGACGAACTGCGGCGCCTGCGGTGTGAGCTGCAAGGGTGGTATGCTCTGTGAGCGTGGCCGCTGTGTTTGCCCCGACGGCGAGCTCGATTGCGCCGGACAATGCAAGAAAGTGAACAGCGACTCAGAGAACTGCGGAACCTGTGGGGTGCGCTGCAGCGGCGGTATGAGCTGCCAGCAAGGGCGCTGTGTGTGTCCCGACGGTCAAGACGACTGCGACGGTGTCTGCAAGAGCCTGCAGAAGGATGTCGAGCACTGCGGGGCCTGTGGGAACGACTGCCGAGCTCACGTCCATGTCTCCTCGAAGACGAGCTGCGCTGCCGGCGTGTGCGACTACGTCTGCGACAGTGGATGGGGTGATTGCTCGAGCGCATCTGGCTGCGAGACCTCCTTGCAATCCGATGATGACTGTGGCGTCTGCGGGAAGGCCTGCAGTGGTGGCAAGCGCTGCGATGGCGGTACCTGTCGTTGCCCCTCAGGGCTCAACGATTGTGATGGACAGTGCCGGGATCTGCGCAATGACGATGGCAACTGCGGAGGCTGTGGCAAGCTCTGCACTGGCGGCAAATCCTGCAACGGCGGTAGCTGCGTTTGTCCGACGGGAGAGAAGGACTGCAGCGGCACCTGTCGAGACCTTGCTCGCGACAGCAGCAACTGCGGGGCCTGCGGGAAGAGCTGCAGCGGCGGAAAAGTGTGCATACAAGGCGACTGTGTTTGTCCCGAAGGGGAGAGCGATTGTGGCGGGGTCTGTCGCAACCTGCGCACCGACCCCGATAACTGTGGGACCTGCGGTGAGCGCTGCGCGAGTCACCCGAACACCGTACAGTCCGGCCATCGCTGTGCTGCCGCTGGTTGTGCCTACGCCTGTGTCGAGGGTTGGGGCGATTGTTCTCCTGAGCCTGGCTGTGAATCGTCCCTCGCCACGGACGAACACTGCGGTGCCTGTGGCGTTGCCTGTCAGGGCGGAAAGCGCTGCGACGGACAACGCTGCGTCTGCCCCGAAGGAGAGACCGATTGCTCTGGCGTCTGCCACAACCTGCGCTTCGACGATGACAACTGCGGTGCCTGCGCTCAGGCTTGCGCGCAGAGCGACCGTTGCGAAGAGGGGAGCTGTGTGGTTGCCGTCTACATGGACCTCAGTCCCGGCCGTTTCACCATGGGAAGTCCCGAAAACGAGCTCGGCCACCGCTCTGACGAGCTTCAGCGAGAGGTCAGCATCTCTCGTCGCTTCGAGCTCAAGACCACCGAGGTCACTCAGGCCGAATGGCAGAGTCTGATGGGCTTCAACCCCTCTCGCGCATGCGCGCAGTCCGAGGCCCCCGTCGACTCTGTATCCTGGTACGATGCTCTGGCGTACTGCAATGCGCTGTCCAGTGCCGAGGAGCTGGCGAGCTGTTATGACCTGAGCGGTTGCTTGGGTAAGCCGGGTGAGGAAGACTATCGCTGCCCGTATTCCATTTCTGTCTCTTTGGATTGTGAGGGCTATCGCTTGCCCACGGAAGCCGAATGGGAGTACGCCGCCCGTGCGGGCACGCAGAGCGCCATCTGGAGCGGCGACCTGAAGGCCACGGGCTGTACCTATGACGCCACCCTTGCCCAGACCGGAAACTACTGTGGAAACGTCAAGGCACCCGCCGAGGTTTCCACCCTGGCAGCCAACCCCTGGATGCTCTTCGACATCAACGGCAACGTCGCAGAGTGGGTCTGGGACAGCTACGGCAGCTATCAGGAGTTGGAGCTGGTCGATCCAGTCTGCAACCACAGCGAGCTCAGCCGGGTCTTCCGCGGCGGCTCCTATGAATCCAACGCCGAGGACTGCCGAAATGCCCGTCGTAGCTGGGCCTCGCCGAGCTTCCGCAGCACCTATGTCGGCCTGCGGCCAGCCCGAACGCTGCGGCCATGAGTCCGCTGCCCTCCTTCGAGCCGCGTCAGGTCCTCTTCGTGGTCGATCTCGATGGGACCTTGCTCCGCTCCGATCGGCGCTTCAACCCTCAGGATCTGGATGCCCTGCAGAGCCTGCGCCGGCTCGGGGTGTCTACCGCCGTCGCCACCGGTCGTTCTCTGCTCGCTTTCCACAAGGCGCTCATCGCGGCAGAACGCGAAACGCTGCCTCTCGATGCGGTGGTGGTGAGCAATGGGGCAGCCATCTTCGAGGTCGCGGGAAACGATGCCACCATGCCAACGGCGTGGTCATTGGTCGAGCAGCACGGCTTCGATGACGACCAGCGAGACCACATTCTGCAGCGGCTGCTCGAGACAGGGCGCAACTTTGCGCTGCATCAAGCGGTTCCGGAAAACCACCGCTTCCACTATCATCGCGGTGACGAGGCGTCAGACTTCCTGCTTCGTCTTCGCCTGCACCAGGACCGCTGCCAGGCGCTGGATTGGCAGCATTTGCCTTCGGCGCCAAGTCAGTTCCTGATGGTGCTCCCCAGCGAGCTTGCCCAGTCCTTTGCTGAAGACCTCGCCCGCTCCTTGGCACCGCTCGAGCTCAGCATGCTGCGCTCGACCTCACCTTTCGATGCGCGCTTCACCTGGCTCGAGCTCTATCCACCGCAGGTCGACAAGGGGCAGGCCTGTCGTCGCTGGGGAGCGCGCTGCGGGCGCCCTGTTTTGGTCGCCGTGGGCAACGACTACAACGATCTGCACATGCTCGAAGCGGCTGCACTCGGCTTGGTTGTCGCCAACGCCGCGCCGGAGCTGCGAGCGCGTTTCGAGAGCGTCCCCTCGAACGATGAGGGGGGTGTAGCACAGGCTGCGCAGAGTGTTCGCGAATTGATACGAAAAAGAGAAGGGATTCCAAAGGGTTAGCCCTTTGGCGGGGTGTGGGGCAGCGCCCCACATTCGAGGAACGAGGAACGAGGAACGAGGAACGAGGAACGAGGAACGAGGAACGAGGAACGAGGCGAGCGCGCTTAGCGCGCGAGACCTGGCGTTGCAAAGCGCATCCACCCATCAATGGAATTCCAAAGGGCTAGCCCTTAGGCGAGGTGTGGGGCGCAGCGCCCCACAAAGACAAGTTGGGGGAACAGGCCAAGCGCCCAATCAACAAGAAGTGAGCGAAGCGAGGCACGAGTCAGCGTCTGTCGCGGGCGCATCCGATGCGCTTGCGCAGCGCTGCGAGGGTCTCGCGAGAGCGAACGAATGCAAACAAGTTGGTGGAGCAGGCCAAGCGTCCAATGGACAAGAAGTTGGGGAAATCAGGCCAAGCGCCCAATGGACAAGAAGTTGGTGGAACAGGCCAAGCGTCCAATGGACAAGAGGTTGGGGAAATCAGGCCAAGCGCCCAATGGACAAGAGGTTGGGGAAATCAGGCCAAGCGCCCAATGGACAAGAAGTTGGGGAAATCAGGCCAAGCGCCCAATGGACAAGAAATCAAAGGGGTGCTCGAGTCGCTCTCAGAGTGCGAGCAATGTCGAAGTGGTCGAGAATGATGGGGTGTCATGAGCAGCAGCGTGACGGTGGAGCGGATCAGCGACCTGACCGCTCGGGCCTACGGAAGAAGCGAGAGCGGCCTGTTGGTCCCCAACGGGCTTCCGGGAGAGCTGCTGCGCGTGCGCTCGAGCAGCGAGCGGCGCTGGCGGCGTTTGGGCCAGGTGGTGGAGTTGCTCGAGGCATCGCCGCAGCGCGCAGATGCCGAATGTGCGCAGGCTTGGGACTGTCCAGGCTGTTGTTTTCGCTGTGTTCCCATCGAGACGGAGCAGGCATGGAAGCGTGAGCTGCTCCTGCGGCCGTTTCGAAGAAAGGGCCTCGAGCTCGATCCCTTGCTCGCTCCGATGGTGTTGCCCAGCCACGTGGAGGGCTACCGGATTCGCTGTACTGCACAGGCCTTCGTCGAGGATGGACATCTCCTCTGGGGCATGCGCGGCTTTCCCTGGGCCGCGCGCCCCATCGATCTGAGCCGTTGCCCGGCGCAGAATGGGGCCACGCGCGCTGGGCTTCACAGTTTGGCGGCGCAGCTCGATGGTCTCGAGGTCTTTGACCTCGAGCGCGGCGTGGATGGCTTGCGCTGGCTGAACCTGCACGCCGATGAGTCGGTGAGCACCCCAGCGCGGGCGGTACTCATCTTTTCGAGTGCCGAGGCGGCCCGACGCGCGCGTCCTCAGCTCGAAGCGGTTCGGGGCTTCTCGTTGGGGGTGGGCGTGACACCAGCGAGCTCACACAAGGTCTTTCGTGCAGATCCCGAGTGGATTCATGGAGACAGCTACGCTGCCTTTAGGGCGCCCGGGCTCGGTGACCTGGAATTGCTTGCTGCGCCACAATCATGGACCCCCGTGGCTGCCGCGAACGTGCACCTGGTGCTGTCGACGCTGCTGAGCTGTCTCGAGGACTGGGATGGGGTGGAGCTTCTGGAGCTGGGCTGTGGCGTGGGGACCCTGAGTCTGGCCTTGGCGCAGCGAGGTGCTCGGGTCTGGGGGGTGGATCTCGAGCGCCGCTCTGTGGATTCAGCGAGCCTGAACGCCCGCCACCTGCAGCTCTGCGAAGCGCAAGCGCGCTTCTTCCAGGGTGAGGCGCTCAAGTCGGTGCGGCGCCTGCTCGCCAAGGGCCGGCGCTTCGACGTCGTGATTCTACATGCGATGCGCGGAGGATATGGCGCTGAGTGTCTGCGGCTCATCCGCTTGCTGGGGGCAGGACGAGTCTTTCTGATCTATCCCACTGCCGCCAGTTTGGCCCGTGAGCTGGCCGAGCTTGGCCTCGATGGTGTTTTCGCGATGCGGCGATTGCACGCCTTCAATCAGCTTCCCCGCTCCTCCGCGACGATGGTGTGCGCCGAGCTCAGTGTTGGGTGAGGTTGGGACTCGCGCGCCACGCGCGCTCGCGAGTCCTCGTTCCTCGCTCCTGGTTCCTCGACGAGGACTCGACTCCAGGCGCTGGAAGGCGCAGATCAACACGTGGGGCCGGCTTCCAGCCGGCCGACCGCGGCCTTGGGAAGGACTGGTCGTGCACAGGCAGGTGCGCGACAATGGGGTCGGGACTCGCACAAGGTGTATGCAGAATCCGGTGAGGCTGCACACGCAGGTGCGCTTCTGCCAGTGACTATTGCGCATCACATGTAAGACGCTGAAAGTCTCGCACAATGACGACGAAGTTGGGAGCAGTAGGGGCGACCCTTGTGGCCCTTGTGGTCGCCCTCCCCGGATTCTGTATACCAACAGAGGATGATCGTTGCGCCGCCCATGGCGTCTCCCCTCAGCACTGACCTCTTCTTTGCGCCTCTGCGTCTTTGCGTGAGACTCCAAGGCCATCGCCAACAGAAAGCCCCGTTCTGGACATGTCCAGCTCGAACTGCAATTGCTCTTTTAATTCATGAGCTTGCAGGTGATGCGCGTCACGTGGCCAAAGGGTTCCCCTTTGGAATCCCTTTGCTGGGTGGCTGCGCTTTGCAACGCCATTCCTCGCGCGCTTTGCGCGGCTCGGCTAGCCCTTGACGTTTTGTTGTGGGGCTCTGCCCCACGCCCCGCCAAAGGGTTCCCCTTTGGAATCCCTTTGATTGGGGGGTGCGCTCTGCAACACCATTCCTCGCGCGCTTCGCGCGGCTCGGCTAGCCCTTGGCGTTGCTTTTTGTGGGGCTCTGCCCCACGCCCCGCCAAAGGGTTCCCCTTTGGAATCCCTTTGATTGGGGGGTGCGCTCGCTCAGGAGCCTTGGGGATTCCAGAGCTGCTCTGGGCTCTGCAACTGCAGGTTGGCATAGCGCGCAGCGGTGAAGAGCCAATCGGAGAGGCGATTGAAATACCTGAGCAGGTCAGGGTCGACCGGCTCTTGCTCACTCAGTCCAGTGGCCGCGCGTTCCGCACGGCGGCAGACGGTACGACAGACGTGCAGCTGCGCCGAGAGCAAGCTACCGCCGGGTAAGATGAAGCGCGTCAGAGGTGCCAAGTCGGCGGTCATCTCATCGATTTGAGCTTCGAGACGAGCACACAGCCCTTCGGGAAGCTGGGGCAGGGAGGCCGCTCGCACCGGGTCATCGGAGGCGAGCAAGGCGGCCGCTCTCATGGCGAGGTCCTGGTGGACCTCGAGCTCGGCCTGCAAGACCTGCGTGGCAGCATGCTGTCGCGCAAGCTCGCTGGCGACGGCAAGCTGCGCGATGAGCTCGTCGACATCGCCGTAACAGGCCACGCGGGCTGAGGCTTTGGAGACGCGGCGACCCGTGAGCAGGCTGGTTTGCCCGCGATCACCGCCGCGGGTATAGATTGTCGACTCGTTCTCGCTCACGGCTCATCGCCCTGGACAGACGCCGCCGCGGGGCAAGCACTGCGCGCCGATGATGACGTTGCTGAGGGTGTTGCTGACCGAGACGCAGGCGTAGCCTTCGGGGCAGGCATCGTCGGCGGTGCAGGCGAAACCGCAGACGGGAGCACCGCCTACGGGGGTGATGCACATGTTGCCCGCGCCGCTGCACTGACTGTTACTGCGACAAGGCGTGCAGAGATTGTCGAGCTCCGCGTAGGGGCTTCGATGTGGGTTGTCGGAGAGACCATGCACACCGTAAATGACGTTGGTGCTTGCGCCAGAGTTGAGACGGGCGAGGACTTGGTCGTAGCTGTTAGGCAGGTGCTTGCCAGCTTCGAGGGCGAGCAGGCCGCGGAGGAACTCCGAGGAGATCCGGCTCATCTCGGACATCCACGCGAAGTTGACCGTGGTGATGATATCCAAGTTGGCCGTGTTCTTGGCGGGGTTGGCGTAGAGGGCATCTGCGTAGGTGGTGTAGGTCTTGCAGCCATTGAAGAAGAAGAGCTGATACTTGTTGGGCATTTCGAGCTCGGCCAGGTCGTTGGCAGAGATCGCGTGGCGCGGGTTGTAATGGACGACGATGCCGCTGTAGCTGGCGTCGTAGCCAGCGTGGCCGTCGTAGATGACGATGTCGCGGGTGGCTGTGGACTGGCGATAGAGATCGATCAGGCCGTTGTAGCCGACCCCCGACTCCTTCTGCATGTCAGGGTGATAGAGGTAGACCTCGATGGCGACCTTGGTGCCGTTGGCGTTGATGGTGCCTGTAAAGGGACCGCTGTCGGACTCGAGCTCTTCGAAGGTCTTGACAGGGGCGGTGAGGCGCAGGTCCTTGCTCAGTCGGCCGAAAATCTCCTTGGCGGTGACGATGTCCCAGCGCTCGGCATTGTAGTCGCCGCCGACATGAATGGCGACGTCCAGCAAGCCGTCCTCGAAGAGACGGGCGTATTCCGGGAAGGCATCCGGCTCGGCGGGCATGGGGCTGATGTCGATGACCAGGTTTTCGAGCTGATCTTCCGAGTACTTGGCTGCGTCGAAGCTGCTGTAGGTCCGAGAGTAGCTGCCGCTTTCGAGCTCGCTGTTGGAGAGACGCGGCAACTTGAGCACGAAGCTACCGTTCTCCATGGGCAGCTGAGAGAGCAGGTCGTTGGGACCAGCGGCCTCAGCGGCGAAGAGGTACTCATAAGCACCTGGTTCGTCTTCTCGCTCTCCGACGACGAGGTTGTCGAAGGTTCGTTGTCGGATGGTGGTCTTGAAGTCGCCATACTCGGCGTTGCTGTCGTGCGACGACTTTCCAGCGAGGTAGGCATAGACGAAGAAGGCGATGGCCTTGTTGCGCATGCCGATGAGCTCCTCGACTCGGGCGTCTCTCTCGGCGCCGGTGAGGGCAGCGTCCGCGACGGAGAGGCGCACCACATCCACTGCCATCAGCGAGTACTCTTTGCCGGTGGTCGAGCGGTAGTCGTCGGCTTTGCCATCGGGGACCGCCACCAGAGGTTGGTCGTCGAAGCTCTCAGCGCCCTCTTCAGCGCCGCAGGAGGAGAGGAGCAAGGCAAGCAAGGGCAACAAAAACCAGGCACGCATGAGACAACTCCGGAATGGGCAAGACCCAGGTCGTTGCGCGCCTTGGTGGGCGCACTTCAATCGTTTTCGTTTGCTAGTCGTTTTCACAGGCAAATGCAAGCTCGTCGAGCAACATGCGCGATCATCTATGGCGCCTGCGATGTGACGCGCGACCGAGACGACAGCGTTGGAGTTTCACGCAAAGAGGTTACGCTGCACAGTCGTCGCAGCCAGGAGGCGAGGACGTGCTTCTGCGCGCCTTGCATGGCGTCTCCCCTCAAATCTGACTTCTTGTTGATTGGGCGCTTGTCCTGTTCCCCCAAGTTCTGCATTGCGTCTTTGCGTCTTTGCGTGAGACTCCTGGACCATTGCCAACTGAATGCCCCGTTCTCGCCCTGCTGGGGTGCTGGCCTGCCCTTCGCTGGTTGTGACGCTTTTCGCTCAGAAGTGGAGCGAGACGCTGCCGAGGAAAGACACTCGGCCTTCGACCTCACCCTCTGGAAGCTCGGTTTGGTCGAGCAGGGTGAGGAAGTCGGCTCGGGCGCCGAGAGAGAGCAGACTCATGGGGCGAAACTGTATGCCAGCAGAGAAGATGGCGGCCATGCGCGGGTCTGCGTCCTCAATCCAGTAGCGCATCCCGGCGGAATCGAGCTCTTGCGACGAGACCCAGGCCGAGGCGAGCAGGACGTCGCCGAAGACGCGAATGCTGTCGAAGAGGGGGATGAGCATGCGC
This sequence comes from Myxococcota bacterium, assembly GCA_034002465.1. GTDB lineage: Bacteria > Myxococcota_A > Bradymonadia > UBA4248 > JAVFAO01 > JAVFAO01. The sequence continues at coordinate 11,839 of JAVFAO010000064.1, read as the reverse complement.
GCGCCGAGGGCGGTATCTGTGACATGCCGATCGAGTCCCTGAACGCCGCACCGATTGATGGAGAACTGCGAGAAGTTGGCCTGAGCGAGCAAATAGCCGCGCACGAAGGTTCCAGGAACTTTGCCACCAAAGCCGAAGGTGGCGCCGATGCCCATACCAGCCTCGTCGAGCTCCGCGCCCATGGGCATGGCGACACCGAGCTCGGCCTCGGCGATGAAGTGGGTGCCTTGGGCTTCCGCGCGCGAAGGAAGGGCAAGGCAGAAGGCGAGGCTCGACGCCAGGAGGAAGCAGAGGGGGGCTGGTCGACAACGTGCTGAGGAGCAGGAGGGAGAGAGTTTCACGATCGCACTCCAGGGTTGGTCGGAGTTGAGCGCCTGGCGTCGCTCGCCGAAGCTGCCTGAGACCTGCGAAGGGCGTACCAATGACGCAGGAGGGGCGAGGGGAACGAGGAGCGAGGACCTTGGGAGGGGCACGGCATGCCGTGCCCGGAGGTCGCGGGGGCGATGGGCGGGCTTGGCGTCGCCAAAGAGCGTCACTGTGAGTCCACCGCCACAGCCACAGCGCGCAGGTCGCGGGCTGGTCGAGCTTGGGCTTTCGAGAGGCGTTGACATAGCTGGTCAAATTGACCAGACTGCGCTCGTTTGCGGGCTTTGGCGCAGACCGCCACCGCCATCGCCATCGCCATCGAGAAGGGCGAGCGAATGCAATTCATGGCGACTGAGGAGGAGAGATGAGACGAATAGGATGGGGCGCGCTCTTGGCGCTGGTCACGGCGTTTGTGATGCCTGGACAGCTGCTCGCCGAGGATGGGGTTCGCTATCGGGAGGAGATTAAGTCCTATTCTCAGCGGGCCATCGAGCTGACGAATCACAAACAAGGGGATCAGCTCTCGACCGAGATGGCGCAGGTCAAGACTTGGCTCGACGAGGCCCTGGTTCAGCTGGGCAAAGAGAACTTCGACAACGTCAAGATCCTGGTGCAGCGTGCCCGTGTGCAGGTCGAGTGGGGCGAGGTCTTCATTGCCCTGTTGGACAAGCGGGCTGCGGCCAACGCACGTGAAGCCGAGCTTCTCGAGGCGCGGCAGGCGTTGAGTGTGGCCAAGGCGGAGCTGCAGGAGCTCGAGAACTTCGAGGCGCAGCTTCAGCAGACCATCGCATCCAAGAGCAAGCAGTGAGGAGAGAGATGATGATGCTATCCAAATCCCTGGCTCCTCGTTGGTTGATGGGTCTTCTTCTTAGCGCCCTGTTCGTGGCTTGTGGACCGCCACCCAAGCCCACTGAGCTCAGCCGCCTGGAGTCGATGCGCAACGATGCCTACACAGCGCAGATCGCGCAGGTCGCACCCCAGGACCTCGAGAAGGTCGAGAAGCTCTACCGCGAAGCCAACGATGCTTGGAAAAACAGCGACTTGGAGCGGGCGCGTGAGTACGCCTACCTCGGCCAGATACAATACCGTAGCGCCGAGGCGCGCAGTCGCATGAAGGAAGAGCAGACCCGACTCGACAGCTTCTTGGGTGAGCTGGCGAGCGTGAATCAGGAGCGCGAGCTGCTCAACGTCAAGACGGAGGGTGTGAAGAAGAGCATCGCCCAGCTTCAAGATACACTGGGTCGCCTTGATCAGGCTGCCTCGAGCGCGCAGAAATCTACGGTCGAGCAAGCTATTCTTGCTGCTGAAGGTGAGCGAGAGCGTGCTCGTGGCGTGAAGGCACCCGACTTTGCGGCTGGTCCCTTCAATCTAGGTGAGAATACGATTAGGTTGGCTCAGCAGCAGCTCGAAGCGGGCATGCTCGAGGACGCGCTCAAGCAGGCCAACGACGCCAAGGCCTCCTTCTCCGACGCCTACAACCAGGCCAAGCCCGAGTTCGACAAGACGCAGTCCTCCGCGCAACGTGCCGAGCGTGAGCTTGCGCTTTTCAAGGCTGCTCAGAGCAGCTTCCCGGGCAACGCTCTGCAGGACAGCCGAGGCGTGGTGGTGGTGATGCCAGCTAGCTTCGAGAAGGGCAAGACCACGCTGCTTGCTGGTCGTTACGGCGAGATTGACGCCATCGCGCAGATTGCCAAGGACTACCCTGAGACCAGTGTCATCGTGCAGGGTTATACCCAGTCCAAGGGCAGCGAGTCGACCAATCTCACCGTCAGCCAGAGCCGTGCCGACGGGGTGCGCGATCTGCTGATCCAGAAAGGTGTCGACGCCAAGCGTCTCACCTCGGCTGGTTATGGCGTAGAGAGCCCGCGATACGACAACAAGTCGAAGAGCGAGCGTGCGAACAATGATCGGGTCGAGGTCATCTTCGTGATGACCGGGAGCTGAGCTGCTTGCGAGTGAAGTGAGGCACGCGTCGGCGTCTGTCGCGAGGGTCTCGCGAGAACGAGCGGCGTCTCGAAAGGCAGGTCGCCCATGAGCGAGAAGAGCAGCAGACTGCGTTTCTGGCAGGCCTGGTGGTTGTGTCTGGGACTCGTGCTGCTCAGTTCTGCTTGGTCCTGCAGCGGACCCATCGAGCCGTCCGCGGATGCGGTGAGTGAGGAGCTCTCGCAGGAGCCTGCCCGCATTCAGCTGCTCTCGCTGAGTGAGTGGGCGGGGCAGGTCGAGCCCAATTCGCTACGCATCGGTACCCTCAGCCCGGATCCCTGGCAGGAGCCCAAATATACTGAAGGACACAAGGTGTCTGTGGGTGGTGCAGCGGCCATCCGCGCCTATTGGGCCATCGAGCGGGAGCGTTACCCCAACGCCACGTTGGCGCTGGCCACCGGCGATTCGTTTGGGGTTTCCCCACCACTGGTGTCTTTTTCCGAGGAAGAACCGGCGGTGGTCGCGCTCAACCTGATGGGTTTGGACCTCGACACCTTTGGCAACCACAACTTCAATCGTGGTCTGCAGCATCTGCAGCGGATGGTGGAGCTTGCCGAGTACCGCTACCTCGCTGCCAACCTGACCAACGTGCCTCAAAACATCAGGGCAGTCTCACCGTTCACCATCCGCAATCTCGGCGGCGTCCCTGTGGCGTTCATCGGGGTCATCGATCGGGAAATCCCGGCGCTCGTCTTTCCAGGAAGCTTCGGCACCATGATGCTCACCGACGAGATCGAGGCGGCGCTCGAGGCGCGTCGACTGGCGAAGGAGATGGGGGCAACCCTCTTCGTGCTGATAGCACACCACTGGACCCAGCTCGATGGCAGTGATGGGAACATGCTCGCGCTGGTGCGTGGCATCGACGCGCGTGAACCCAACGCCTTTGCCGTCGTCTTTGGAGACACCACCGAGGTGCCGCTGGCCTGTGCGGTCGAGGGCGAGCAAGTACGTTGTGAGCAAGGGAATTATGACAGCGTGCTCTCAGCCTTGGGGGATTTTCCTGCCAACTCGACGGAGGCGAGCACGCTCATCGTTCACGGCCCCAACAAGGGGCAGGCATATGGCAGGGTCTGGCTCGACGTCATCCCGGCGACAGGCGAGCTGCTCGGGCGTAGCGTCGAATTCGTGCTGCCCGTCAGCGACAGCGTGCAGAGCGATGGCGCGGTGGAGGCGGCGATGTTGCCCTACCGTCAGGCCCTCGATGACGCCTATGCCGAGATCCTCTGTGAGTGCACCGGTACCTTCGTGGTGGAAGAGGACGTGATCAGGACACGGGAGATGCCTGCTGGCAATCTCATCGTCGACGCCATCTATCAATATTCTCAACCTCAGCTCGCAGTGCTCAACAGCGGTGGCTACCGGAGCTCTCTTCCCAGTGACTACCGACCGGAAATCGAAGGCGTCGTCTTCCGACGCCCTCCAGACGAAGCGCCCTGGGATCTCTTGCGGGGCGATGTGAACGCGATCTTGCCGTTTCAGAACTTCGTGGTCGAAATCGAGGCGAGTGGCGCCGACATCTGGGCGATGCTTGAGAACGCCGTGACCTCCTTGCGTCCAGAGGATTCCGGAGCCTTTCTTCAAATTAGCGGTTTTCGTTATATTTTTTCGTCTCTCGAGGACAGCGGGAAGCGTGTCTGTTTCGTCGAACTCGACGATGGTACCGTGATCAGCAACGACAGCACAGAGCGCTTCAAGTTGGCGACGATTGACTTTTTGTCGCAAGGCGGTGATGGCTATAAGTCCATCACCCGGAACGACGCGCGGACGCGCGAGCCGCTGGTCGAGGTGGTGATTCGCTACCTCGAGTCTCGGGGGAGCATCGATCCCTCGCAGTACTACTCAGCGCAGCGACCCCGTATCACCGATATCGGTTTGCAGGGAAGGACCTGTGAGCAGATGGAGAGACCTTGAGCCAGCGTTCTCCACAGGAGCTAGATGCCTCCCTGCAACCTGGGGGACCAGGCCAAGTGCCCAATCGACAAGAAAGTCGGCGGAGTGACTGCTGGCGCGAGCTCGATGCCCGCGTGAAATCTCGAGCCGAGGAGACGATGCAGAAGCAATCGAAAGCGAGCGAAGGGTGCTCCATCCTCGCGAGTCATCGAGCGAGGTCGGTATCCGAGAGCGAGCGAATGCAATCGAAAGCGAGCGAAGGGTGCTCCATCCTCGCGAGTCATCGAGCGAGGTCGGTATCCGAGAGCGAGCGAATGCAATCGAAAGCGAGCGAAGGGAATTCAACCCCCGGTCGTCTCGTGGGCTCGGTGATACGGCCATTGCTCATGCTGGCTTTGCTGCTCATGTTGTGGCCTGCATCGGCCTTGGCTCAGCTTGGTCCGCGTCTGCGTCCGCCAGCCTTGGCTCCAGACGAAGCCATTGATGCCATTGAGAAAACTGAGACGAGCAAGGGGCCTGAGAGCAGCAATTTGCTCGCCGGTGAGTGGCAGCTCAACGCTGAGACCGTCGTCTTCTCTGCCGCAAAGAAGCGGCAGCTCATCGCTGAGGCGCCCAGCACCATCCACGTCATCACCGACAGGCAGATCAACCGCTATGGCTGGCGCTCTTTGGCTGAGATCCTGCGCATGGTGCCGGGGGTGCAGACGCGCACCTGGCTCGCCCAGTACGACTCCCTGATGATCCGTGGTTTGTTGGGTAGCGAGGTCAACGGCACTCGTATTCTATGGCTCGATAACGGCGTGCCTATGAACGACGTCCGCGATGGCGGCATCTGGCTCGATCAGACCTTCCCGACAGAGCTCATCAAGCGCATCGAGGTCATCCTTGGTCCGGGCAGCTCGCTCTATGGTGCTGGCGCGTTCCAGGGGGTGATCAACATCTTCAGCAAAGACCCAAAGGATGTTGCTGAATACGGAGAATACCGAGTGGGCGTTGGCTCGGATGCTACCCTGCGCTCGAGCGCCTTGGCTGGCGTACAGCTCGGACCCCTGGGCATGCTCTTCTTTGCCTCTGCCAACCGAAGCGACGGTCCTGGTCTGCTGAGCGCTTATCGTCTGAGGCAACTCGAACGAGAGGCGGGCGCCGAGGCCGTCCGCAATGGCGTCAGTCCGCTCTCGACCGTCTTCGACCCCAAGGCTCCGGCGGTGAACTCGGGTCGTGTGTGGCAGAACCTCTACTTCAAAGCGCTGCTCGACCCCGTGCGTCTCAGCGTCGGGTTTCGAAACATCGAGGCGGGTTTCGATGGCGCCGAATTCTTCGTGGCCGAGCGCTATCGCTTCAATCGCCGCGAGTTCTCGAGCGAGATCGTCTTCGAGGAGGCCTTCTCTGACGCATTCAGCCTCACCGCATTGCTCTCGTATCGCTTCAACCAGAACGATTACGTCGACTACTTCGACCTCGATCTGGACACGGTGGTCGCCATCGACAACGACAGCGAGCTCGTCAACCACCCGCTTTACCCAAGCCGTCTCGACGAGAAGGTGACCTTCGTCACCGACCAACACCGCGTCTTCAGCTTGGCTCAGCTGCAGTGGCAGCTCTTCTCGAGCAATGAGCTCATCGCTGGCGTCGGTGGACGCTTCGAAGCCATTGACGCGCCAGACTTTCGCACCGACAAGGTCTCCCAGAGCTTCCTCAACGGCTCGGTCTTCCTGCAAGACGAGCAGCGATTCCTGGACGGCGACATCATCATCACCGGTGGCGCGCGTTTCGATACCCACCGCGAGTTCGGCCCGCAGTTCTCGTTTCGCGCGGCCGTCTTGGTCAAGTGGACGCGCTGGATGCTCAACCGTTTCTCCTACGGGACCGCGTTCAAAGAGCCCTCCATGAGCCAGCTCTACATCGACCAGTTCAACACTGTCGGCAATCCCAACCTCGATCCGGAAACCCTGCACAATCTCGAGCTGAGCACGGTGCTTCGGCCTGTCGATCAGCTCACCATCCGTGTCGATGCCTTCCTCACCCTGATGGACAACCTCATCTTCAACCGCTTCAACAGCAAGCTCGCCGTCCCCTACCTGGGCATCGATGGCAAGTTCGAGTCCACTCAGGAGGCGGCAGCCCGCATCTTCGGGCTCGAGCTCAGCGCTCGCGCCGAGCTCATCGAGGGGCTGAGCCTCTTCGTGCACTACAATTTCCTCGACAGCCGGGCACAGCGCAGTCAGGACGAGTCCTTCGAGCCCATCGACTACGACGCCTCCCACCGCGCTGGTCTGGGTGTGGCCTGGAGCAGTGAGCTCTTCTCGGCGAGCTTGGCTTCCTTCTTCGTGGGGCCGAGCATCGACGTGGAGCCCTCGGCGCCAGGAGAAGATGTCAGCGGTTCGAGACGAGATGTCGATCCCTACGTGGTGCTGCAGCCCAATTTCCGGGTGCGTCTGCCTGCGGACTTTAGCGCTTCATTGCAAGCTTCCTACGCCCTCTCCGAGGGCCTCACAGAGGTCCCCACCAACACCACCTACTACCAAATGCTGGGTGTGCCGGTGCCACGCTTGAGCTTCTTGTTTGCGCTGAGCTACCCCTACTACGAATAGCGCAGGCGCACGAGGTCTTCGGCGATTTGCACCGCCTTGTCTGTCGCTCTGGGAGAGGCAAGCGATGCTGCACGGAGGGTGGTCCATTTGCGCGCTATCGAGTCGGGACTCGACAGCGAACGAATGCAAAAAGGTGCAGAATCCTTGGACGAAGCCTGCAGCTTTGGTGCATAATGGTGCGCGCAGACAGGTGGAGCTCGACATTTGTCGAGTCCAGCAGGCCAGGGGACCAGGATGACGAACACCGAGCTGAGTCGGCTTCTCGAACACACCTCGATTCTTCTCGACCTGGCCGCAGAGCCACGCGCGCGCGGCCGAGGCTTCCGTGCGGCAGCGACGCGTGTCGCTTCTTTCCCGGGTTCTCTCAAAGGGCTGTCGGCCGAGGGCAAGCTCGATGAGGCTTTGGGAGACATGAACGCCGATGCGCTGCAGTTCGTGCGCGACGTGCTCGAGTCCGGGCAAAGCGAGCTGAGGGCGCAGCTGCTCGAGCGCTTCCCTGATGGGCTCGTCGATTTGTGTCGCGTGCCTGGCATTGGGCCCGCGCTTGCCATCCGGCTCTTCGAGGAGCACGGCATCGGCAGTGTGCAGCAACTCGTGCTTGCCGAGGACGAGGCGCGCCTGGGGGCAGTCAAGGGACTCGGTGCCAAGACCCGTCAGAAGGTCATGGACAGCGCGCGTGAGCTCTTGGCCACTCCGGTATTTGCCGAACTCAATGAAGAGCCCGCTTCGAACGTCGATGCCGAGCCAGCATCAGCAGCGGCCGAGTCTGTCGAGGCGGTCGAGGCCGATGAGCCGGTCGAGGCTGCAGAGGTCGTTGAGCCTGCAGAGCCCGAGGAGGCCGTTGAGCCCGAGGAGACTGTTGAGCCCGAGGAGACTGTTGAGCCTGGAGTGCGCGAGCCTGGTGAGTTGGATGAGCAGGCTGCGTCTGCTTCGCCGCTGTCGCTGGTGGTCTGTGCGTCCTGTGCGCATCAAGGGCTCATCGCTGCCTCTGATCATTGTCGCTGTGCTGCTTGTGGTCGTGTCTATCCGTACCACGCTCCCTTGCTGAGGGTGGGCTCAGGAGCGGTGCGCAATCCCCTGCGCTGGTTGACGGCGGCAGTTGACGAGCGGCGCCAACGCATGCACCGTTCGCTGAGTCAACCTGGCGATGCTTTGTGGCGAGAGCTCCTCACCCAGCTTGGTGTTCACGCGCACGGTGAGGGGGTGACGGTGCTCGACTGGGGGGCGCTGTCTGCGTCCAGGGCCATCGAGCTGCTTCGGGCGCAGGGAATCGGCGCCGGTGGTCGCTACGTCGCTTGGCACTCCGACGAGGAGCTTGCCCAAAGCGTGGCAGAGCGCGTGGCGAAGGCTGCGTTCAGGGATGCGCTGGTCGTGCTTGGAGATGCGCGGCTGGGTCGCTTTGCCGCCGGCACCTTCGACTTGCTGTTCTTTTTGCCGCAGGACGAGCTGCAGGCGCAGGTCTTGGAGCTCACGCGCCTATCCGCGTCCGAGGCCAGGGCTGTGAGCTTGGCAGTGCGCGCGCTTCCGGGCTTCGGCGGGGAGCGGAGTCTGCGCACGCTCATGGCGGAGCGTGGCTGGAGTCCTGAGCGAAGCTGGAACGTGCGCACGGTCTGTGCCACCATCTGGCGCCGCTGATTCTGGCTCCGAGTGGCCACGGTGCGCAGTCGCAGAAGCGCAGGAGCGCGTCGACACAAGCCGTGACATCGCTCATTGACCTGAGTTGCGCGCCGAGTCTATGATGCGAGCTTGGGGCGTGGTGTGCCAGGACGCGTCCAAGAGCTGCCTCTTTGCCTGTGTTTGGCCCCCGAAGACTCGTCTCACCCCTTTCCCTATTGAGGATTCCCATTTCCAGATGCTAGGCCGTCTCGATATGCTCGCAGATGCAGCTTGGAAGGGAGCGAGCGCTTCCGTCATCCAGGTCCATCCTTCTTTGCGCGCAGCTTTGAGCGCTAGTATTCTCATCTTCTTCTCGCGTCTTGGACGCGATCCGTCGAGCAAGTGAGGTGCAGCTCATGAAGATTCGAGTGGCTCCGTTGTTGTTGTTGGGGGCTCTGCTCCTGTGGTCCTGCGGAGACGAAACCAACACCCCCTTCGAAGAAGCCAAGCTCCCCGCCATTGCTGCGAACAAGACCTCGCTGAGCTTCAGTGTGGTGTCCTTGGGAGAGTCGACCAACCAGGTCATCGAGATTCGCAATGAAGGCGAAGGTCTGCTCAAGATCTCTGGCATGAAGCTGAGTGGGACCGGTGCCAGCGCGTTCACTGTGTTTACCGACATCGACATTCCGTACGCAGGTGAGACCATTGAGCTGCCGTCCGTGAATGAGGGGCTCGCCGCGCGGCGCGAGTTCCTGATTGAGTACAAGCCCAGCGAGGTTGGCGAGGCCAGGGCCACGCTCTCCATCCTGAGCAACGATCCAAAGCACTCGGGCGGCTTCAACATCAACCTCGTCGCCCTGGAGATTGGGCCGCAGGTGCAGGTCATTCCGAATCCCATCGTGTTTGGTCCGGTGGCTGGTAATGATTCGAAGGACCTCGATGTGCGCATCAGCAACATCGGCAGCGCGCCGCTGCGCTTTGACCGCATCTCGATCAGCGGAAGCCCGGATTTCAAGGTCGATGAGCCCCTCAATCGTGACGCCATCCCTTTCCCTGCGGAGCCGCTCGCAACCAATGAGAGCTTTGGCTTCAAGCTCTGGTATCGGCCACCCACCAATGGTCCTGACACGGGTTTTCTCAACATCGTCTACTACTTCGGTACCGAGAAGCGGACCTATGTCGCCGACATCTCAGGCAACGGCGCTGAGCCCTGCATTCGCATCACCCCGCAGGACCAGATTGACTTCGGGCAGAGCATCATTGGCAAAGCCCGCACTCAACAGGTGACCGTCGAGAACTGCGGCAACCAGAACCTCACCGTCAACAACCTGTACCTCGCCCCGGGCAGCGATCCCGAGTTCGCCCTCGATGGGCTGCCCAATGAGATCATCAGCGGCACGCCGCTGGTGCTCGCGCAGGGCTCCTCTCGCTCCTTCCAGGTGAGCTTCTCCCCCTTGGCCGAGCAACCCTACCGCGCCACCTTGAAGATTGAGTCCGACGCCCCGGGGCGCAACGTCATCGAGATGCCTGTATACGGCATCGGTAGCGTCAACAACTGCCCCGTCGCCGTCGCCAACGCCCGCGTGCTCAACAGCGGTGAGCCCTTCTCGGATCAGGTGGTCGCCGAGCCGCTCGACAACCTCGAGCTCAGCGCCGTCGACTCCTTCGATCCCGACGGGAACACCCTCTCGGAATACCGTTGGAGCGTGGCCAAGGCACCGCCCGGATTCGCCCTCGGCTTCGAGCCCAGCGCCAAGTCCAAGACTCCGAAGATCCAGCTCGCTCTGGTGGGCGACTACGTCTTCGAGCTCACCGTGGTCGACGAGCATGGGAGCCCTAGCTGTGAGGCGGCGCGCGTCAACGTCCGCGCCAAGTCCGACAAGAGCCTCATCATCGAGCTCACCTGGCGCACCCCGTCCGATCTCAACGAGACCGACACCTGCATGGGCTGTGGCACCGACCTCGACCTTCACTTCTTACGTCCCGGTGGTATGTGGGCAGATCGCGTGGGTGGCACCGACTGCCACTTCAACACCCCCAACCCGCTCTGGGGTGACCCGGCCAACTTCGACGACGATCCCCACCTCGACCGCGACGACACTGATGGTGGTGGGCCCGTGCAGGTCAACGTCAAGACCCCCGCCCGCACCGACGGGACAGGTGGTGCCAATGGCTACAACAAGCCCTACCAAGTTGGCGTCTACTTCTACGACTCCTGGAACTTCGACCCCCCAGTGCTCGCCACGGTGCGCGTTTTCCTCAACGGCAGCGACACACCCAGCTACGTGGTTCCCACCGTCGAAGCGGGGGCCGAAGCGGCCGTCGGGCTGACCTTGGCAGACCCCTACGGCAACGGCCATTTCTGGCTCGTCGGAAGTCTTGACTGGAGCGCCTCCGGCGGCACCTTCACCGAGAATGTGGACCTACAGACACGAGTCCGCACCGGCTTCCCTCTTCAGTGAGCGCTTCGAGGCGGCAAGCATCTTCAGCCGCTAGCGCGTGAACTGCTTGGCGCGCGCCAGCAATCACTTGAAATGAAAGGGATTCCAAAGGGCTAGCCCTTTGGCGGGGTGTGGGGCAGCGCCCCACGAGCGTATTTACAAGTCAAAACCACACCCGCCTGGTTCGGCCAAGCGCCCCATCGATAAGAACTTGGGGGAACAGGCCAAGCGCCCCATCGACAAGAAGTTGGGGGGTCCAGGCCAAGCGCCCCATCGACCAGAAGTTGGGGGGAACAGGCCAAGCGCCCCATCGACAAGAAGTTGGGGGGAACAGGCCAAGCGCCCCATCGACAAGAAATCTCGTCTCGCCCAAGAACTTCTCCTGCAGTGCCTTGTCCAAGCCCTCAGCGCGCGGTCCAAGCGTCCTGAGGAGGACCTGCAGATGCGAAAGTCAGCGAGCGAAGGGCAGGCATCCTCGCGCCATTCCGACGGACTTGGCGCAGACGGGAGCCCACCATGCGAGAGCGCGCAAACGCAAGAGCAAGGTGAACGCGCGCTCGTCCAGGGCATTGTGCAGGGCGACCGCGTCGCTTGGCAGCGCTTCGTCTGCGACTACTCGGAGACCCTGCGCTTCAGCATCTTGAACACGCTGCGTCGCTTTTCTGCAGCCGCTCCCCCGGAGCTCGTCGAGGACCTTGAGGCCGAGCTGCACTGCCGTCTTTGTGAGCACGGCTTCCGGCGGCTCGCTGCCTTTCGCGGTGACAGCTCTCTGCGACAGTGGCTCAAGGTGGTGGCGGCCAACGCAGTCATCGATCACCTACGCGCGCGGCGGCCGTCCGTCTCTCTGGAGAGTCTCGAGGAGGCAGGCACAGAACTGCCAGATTCATCTGCGTCCCCGGAGGAGGTCTTCGCCAGACAAGAGCTCGAGCAGGCGGTCGAGCGCCTCTTCGCGCAGCTTGGTGATGAGGACAC
>JAVFAO010000063.1:0-23653 GCA_034002465.1 Myxococcota bacterium | reverse complement strand
GACGAGCACCGAGAAGGGCAGCTGCCACCCCAACCAGTAACCGTCGTATTGGCCATCCGCAAAGCTCACGCCAACAGCGGGCGCGAAGATGCAGAACAGTGAGGGAATGCGCCAGGCCGCCGCCAAGTCATCGCCTGCACTCAAGACCTGTCTGAAGACTGGGGCGACGCCGAGTCCATAGACCGGGGCACCGTCGAAGAGTCGCGCAAAACCAAGGAAATCCAGACCAATATGATTGCCAATGAAGAGCTCGAGGAACATCCAACCGAAGCCTTCGTCACCGACCTCGAGCTGATAATGCACGCCGCTCGCCAGCATCCCTCCAGCATCGAAGACCGCCGTATCCTCGCCCACGAAGCCAAATCCGGCATGCAGCAAGAATGTGCTTTCCAAGGACCAATCCCCCAGCCGTGGGCCGACCCAGCGAGCCGGAGGCGCGGGTTCGCGAGAGGGTGTGGTGGGCAGTGGAGTGTAGCCGGGTTCGAGGACGGCGGGTTCCGGCTCGCTCACAGGCAGGGGAGTCCGCGTCTCCCTTTGCTGCACGTCGAACTCGAGCTCCCCGAGGCGATAGCGACCTGACGGCAGGATGCCTTCACTTTCGAAGAACGCCGAATCTGGGCAGCGCTGCTCGAGACGCACGAACTCGACCTGGACTGCGAGCCACTCCACACCCGTCCACTGCCACAGGCGTAGCGCGCTGGCGCCGACAATGGTCTGTTGCACAGAACAGCTCTGCTCGAGGCCGGGCAGACAACAGTCGCCCTGACAGCGCATTTGCACCCGTAGGGGCTGACTGGCATCCCAGCTGTCGAGGGGCGTCCAGGCCTCGTTCGCAGCACAGCTCGTCGACGGGTTCAGGCGCAGCTCACAGACCTGCGCGCAGAGGTCCTGGGCGTTGGCTGCCGCGCTGAAGAGCAAGGCGAGGCTGACGACTGAGGCTTGGGCTAGACGAAGCATGACTGAGTCCCGTTGGCTGCAGCGTTGCCGGAGGCTTCGCAGGGTCTGCGGGAGCTCCGCGCCCGCCGAGAACGACCTGGGATGGCATTGCTTTCACCTTTACTAGACTTGGCACAGCAGCGCTTGCCGGTCCTGTTCCGACCAGCAGCACGCTGCTACTCCATGGCTTTGGACAGGGCAAGTCGAGCGGCTGGAAACATCGAATTTTTCGGCTTCCTTGTGCCCATGCTAGCTTGTTCTCGTTGCCTCGCTGCATCTCCAAGGAGGGAGGATGGACGCGCAACGTCGAATGATGAGAAGGGTGCCTTTTCGAGCCTACGTCAACCAGGTGCAGTCAGGGATTCCCAGCATCTGTCGGGGTGTCGACCTCAGCCACGGTGGCATTTGCGTCGAGCAGGTGATGGGGCCGCAGCAAAGCGAGCAGGCTCTGGTTTCGCTGGAGTTTCAACTCCCGACCACCGATGAGGTGTTGCTGGCGCGAGGGCAGATCGTGCACCGTGACGGGCGGCGGGTCCGCGTGCGCTTCACCAACATCAGCAGTCGCCACCAAGCCATGCTCGACGGCTACCTGGATGCCACCCGCTTGGCGATGCAGAGCATCGGCATGCCGTAAGCGTCCCCTCTCGAGGACTCGCCCGGAGCGTTCTCTTCGCTCAGTGTCGAGTGCAAGGTGTCGGAATGTAGACGTGGAGCCGGCTTTCAGCTGGCTCGCTGACGGCAAGAGAAAGGACGGCAGGCTCGCCAGAGTCAACGACCAGCCGTCTGGAAGCCGGGCCCAAGTATTGGCCCGCGCGCGCTCCCAAGCCAAGCGCCGCTAGGCTGAACCGACCTGAACCGACCTTGTCGGCCTGAGCTCGGTGCGCAGGATTTCCAGGAGGAAGAGCTCCAGCGCCAAGAATGGGCTGTTGAGCTCGGTGGTCCTGGCGAGCGACCGCGTCGCTCGATGCGCTGGGCCTGTAATCGACTCGCTCGAGAGCGCGGTAGCGCGTTGCCCTCGGCCGTGGCTTGCCATCCGCGTCTTGCTCGGAACGAGGTTTCCTCTCTTTTTTCGAGCGTTTATCGATAGTTGCAGGGTGGCATCCTTGGTGACGGGAGCGCTGCCCTCGCTCGTGTTCTCTGGGTCTCTTCAACTGAGTCAGGGCACAATCGTGGAGGGGGAGATGCTCTTCGATCCCATCTTTCTCTTGATCATGGGCGTTGGCTTTTTGGCCAGCCTCGGCGCTCAGCTCTGGGTCCGAGGCGAGACCTCGCGTTGGCAACGCTATGCTTCCCGTAGTGGTTTGAGCGGCGCGCAGCTCGCCCGATTGCTGTTGGACCGTGCGGGGCTGTATCACGTCCGAGTGGAGCCGGTCGCTGGCTGGCTCAGCGATCATTACGACCCGCGCTCTCGTACGCTGCGCTTGAGTCTGGCTCACTTTCGGGGTCGCAGCTTGACCGCCATTGGCGTCGCTGCCCATGAGGCCGGGCACGCCTTGCAGCACCGGGATGGCTACTGGGCCATGGAACTTCGACAGCGCGCGGTGCCGGTCGCCAATCTGGGCAGCGCACTCGGCCTGTGGCTGGTGCTGCTGGGCTTGCTGCTGGGCGCGACCTCATTGGCGTCGGTGGGTGTGCTGCTCTTTGGAGGCTTTGTCGCCTTTACGCTGCTGACCTTGCCTGTGGAGTTCGATGCCTCTCGGCGCGCGTTGCTGCAGCTGCAGCGGCTTGGGCTCTTCAGCGCTGCCGAAGTTGCCGCAGCGCGTCGGGTTTTGCATGCTGCTGCCGCGACTTACTTGGCGGCGGCATTGACCGCGGTGTTGGAGTTTGCATACTATGCATGGGCAGCCTTCGGGCTGGCACAGGAGGAAGGCTGAGCGCCTCCTCCCCCACCCATCTCCATCGCCACAGCGCATGGAGACCACAACCGCGCCAAGCTTATCGCCCCGGCGCAAAGGAGTGAGGCTGATGGCTTTTCTGGCTAGCACTAGCCGGTTGGGCTTCGCCAGGCTGGAGCTGGGACGCACCAGCGTGCTCGTCGTGAGCTTGCTGGTGTCGTGGATGCTTCCCCTTTTCAGTCTACAGGCACAGGACTGCAGTACGCTGGCCGAGAGCGTTTCGAAACGCTACACCGAGCTCGCCCAGAAAGCTGCCGAGGCCTACGTGGACGGGGACTACGAGACGTCCATCGAGTTCGGCCGTGAGGCGATGTCCATTTGCACCACGACGGAAGTGACGGAATACAACCTCGCGCGCGCCTATCAGCAGGCAGGGCTCTGTGCCATGGCGCGCTATCACTTCGATCGCTTGAGCGCGCGCAAGCTCTCCAAGGACATGGCCAAGAAGGTCAAGAAGTATGAGAAGCAAGCCGCGCAGGATTGCCCAACGGCGACCCGCTTCACCGTGACCTGTGCCGAGGCTGAGGTCGAACTCGAACTTGGACCTTTTCCTCCACAGAGCTGTCCGATGGAGGGCATGCTGCCTGCGGGTGAGTTCCGCTTGGAGGCGCGACAGGAGGGGCGGATGCCCTTCAGCGAGAGGGTGACGCTGCAGGAGGGCGTGGAGAATGTGCTGACCGTTCCTGCGCTGGTGCCGGAGCGTATCGTGGGTTCGGTGGAGGTGAGCTGTTCGCCTGGTGTGGCTTTCTTTCGGCTCAACGGTCCCAACGGGGAGCAGACCCTCTCCTGTCCCTGGATCGGCGAGCTCGAGGTTGGCGTGTACCGGTTGATCCCCGAAGGTTCTGAGGACGTGTTCCAGGCCGTGGTCGAGGCGAAGATGATGACCTCGGTCTTCCTCGAGGTGCAGCGCACGCCCTTCGAACGCGCCGGTCTGGTGCTCGCCTTGCGTATGGCGCCGGGCTTTGGCTACGCCTCTGGGCCGCTCTACGACGATGGAAAGGCGACGGGGGAGAGCGTGAGCTCGATAAGCCACGTCTCCTTCTCCTCATCGGTGGAGCTTGGCTACGCCTTCAATCCCAGTTGGGCACTGCTGGGCAGGGCACGCATCGACCAGAACCTTGGCATTGTCGGTGGCTTGCTCGCCAGGTTCGTGCCTTGGTTGAACGAGGATTGGGCCATCCGTGCGGATGCTGGAGTGGGCTTTGGGGTGCTCAAGCAGCCGGTCTTTCTCACCGACGGTCGTGTTCCTGAGACTGAAGCCGGCCCGGTCTTCCTGCTGCTTGGGAGCTCCGTGGCCTATGGGCTCTCCGACCTGGCGGCCTTGGTCTTCGGGCTCGACCTGAACGCCGACTTGAACAGTGACTTCGCGCTGCACGCCGATCTGAGCGTGGGCTTGGAGCTGCGCTTCTGAAAACGGGGGCGTCGCCCGAATGCACGGCTTCGAGTCAGACGCGCTCGCTTCGGTTCCAGGCTGCAACGCGTGGCCCAGTCTATGATGACCTTTGGGGCGTAGCCGAGCTCAGCTCAGCTTGCTGAAGGCACCTTTGGGGAAGAAGCACACTGGGCATTCTTCAGGCGCTTCGTCGCCGTAGTGAATGTGGCCGCAGATCTTGCACTTGTAGGCAGCGCCGCGGCTTTCTCCCTCGCCGCCACCTTGGGTGAACATGGGCAGGGCGTCGAGCTTGGGCATGATGGCTTGGTACTCGGTGAGCAGGTACTTGGCCACCACCATGCGCTGGATTTCGCTGGTGCCCTCGTAAATGGCGAGAAGGCGCACGTCGCGGAGCAGCTTCTCGATGGGGAAGTACTTGGTGTAGCCGTAGCCACCGAAGATCTGGAGCGCGTCGTTGAGCACCTCGATGGCGGCTTCGGAGCTGTAGAATTTGGCGATGGACGCGGGAATGGTGGGATCGCGGTGCTGGTCGGCCTCCCAAGCCGCGCGCCAGACGAGCAGGCGCGAGGTCTCGAGCTTCTGGTACATCTCCGCGAGCTTGAATTGGATGGCCTGGAACTCGCCAATGCGCTGACCGAAGGCGCTGCGCTTCTTGGCGTAGTCGATGGAGTATTCTAGAGCCGAGCGCATGGCGCCTACGGCAAAGGCTCCGATCATTGGGCGCGTTCGGGCAAAGGTCTTCATGGCGAGCACAAAGCCTTCTCCCGGCGGGGCGAGGACGTTCTCCTTCGGAACGCGGACGTTCTCGAGCTTGACCCCAACCGTGTTCGAGCAGCGTTGTCCGAGTTTGGGGATGTGTTTTCCGACCCGCACCCCTTCCCAATCCCGCTCGACCAAGAAGGCGGCGATGCCTTGATGCCGACTCTTCGGGTCCACGGTCGCGAAGATGGAGTAGTAGTCGGCCACTCCGCCGTTGGTGACCCAGTACTTGGTGCCGTTGAGGATGAAGTCGTCGCCGTCAGGTGTGGCTTTGCAGCGAATGCCAGCGACATCCGAGCCGGTGGTTGGCTCGGAGGTCGCAAAGGCCATACGCTTGCCCTCTTTCGCGAGCTTGGGGAGGTACTTGGCTTGCGCTTCGCGGTTCTTGCAAATCAGCAGCGGCTCTGCACCCAAGGAGTTGTCGAAGAGGGAGGTGGCCAGACCTGGACAGGCTGCGGCCATCTCTTCCACGGCGAGGGCAAACTCGAAGAGATTGCGCCCCTGACCGCCATAGGCCACAGGGACGTCCATACTGATGAGGCCAGCTTCCACCCCTTTCTTGAGAATATGAACCGGGATTTCGTCTTTTTGATCGAATTCCCAGGCCACCGGGAGGATCTCTTCGATGGCAAATTTGCGAGCGCGAGCGCGCAGTTCCTCTTGTTCGGGGGTGAGTGTGAAATCCACCATGAGCGACTCCTGAGCAGTGCTGAGGCCAAAGAAGCGCTTCTCTCACAAAATCGAGCGACGTGGTGCTGGCGAGACGGCTTTTTTCCTACTTTGTCGAGTGCGATCTGCCAGAATCAGAGCAAGCATTTTTGCGGGTGAAGCGAAGGGTCCGCCACCTCGACGGCGCAGAAATCAAAGTATCTGGGCCTTCGAACGGCGTCAACGCTTGCATTCGTTCGACTGTATTCGCTCGCGCTCGGGCGGCCTTCAGTGGACAACGACCGGTCCTGCTGCTGGTCGAGGCAAGATGTACAGCTCGAGGAGGCTTGGGCTCGCGCCACTACTCGAAGCAGATGGTGGTGCTGTCGGTGATTTCTGCGTCGCTCAGGTAGCCGTCTTCATCTTCGTCCAACCCAACCCTGAAAATGAACCCACCTGCGTCGCAGGAGGTGGGGTTGGTGTCGAGATCGACGAGCGAATTGACACCATCGATACCCGTCTCACCATCACAGACCACCTCGCTGTGTTCGATCTCCTCTGGATCGAGGGTGCCGTCATAGTCGAGGTCTCGACCACTGGACCAGCGCACCCCCGTGCCAGCAGCGCACTCGGTTCCGCTGAATACGCTCGCCGAGAGCAGCGTGCTGATGCCGTGGGTGCCGTTGCAGACCACACCCACTGCCCTGATCTCATTGGGGCCCAGTTCTCCGTCGTAGTTCACGTCCAAGCCTACCGACATTCGATAGCCTCCCGCCTCACAGGCAGCGCCTGCATCCTCGATCCGAATCAAGCTCGACTTGCCTTCCACCAAGACGATCTGGTTGCAGACGTAGCCCGTGTGCTGCACCTCCACCGTCTCGAGCTGTCCGTCACCGTCCTCGTCATAACCCACCGAAACCTTGATTCCTCCGTATTCGCAGTTCACCCCAGGATTCTCGACTTCGTTGCGTACCAGGGTCATGTTTTCGTTCACGTGGATCGAACAAACGATTTGGGTCTCGAGGACTTCCTGGCGAGACAGCGTGCCGTCGCGATCGACGTCGAGCCCAGCGTCGATGCGTGTGCCTCCAAAGTAGCAGTCGCCGTTGGGATCAGGCGGCAGGTTGGTCAGCGTGACCAGGCTATCGAAGCCATCGTCACCGCGGCAGACATGCCCTCGCGAATCGATCTCCTGGGGCGAGAGCACCCGATCTTCATCGCGATCCAAGCCGTAGAGCAGCTCCAATCCTCCGTATTCACAAAGATCACCTTCCTCGATGGGCTCCAGTCGCGTCAGAGAGGTCAATCCGTCGACACGGGCGTTGCACGCATAGCTCGTCTGCTCAACCTCGTCTGCATCGAGCTTGCGGTTCTGGTTGTTATCGCGACCCGTTTCGATGCGTACCCCTCCATACAAGCAGTTCTCTCCAATGGGTTCACTGCTCGTGGTCAGCAACATCAGCAGATCATCCGAGCAGCCCAGGCTGCCGCTGCCAAGTGAGCAAACGACCAAAACCAACAGTGAAGTATGGGGAATCCTCGCCATGAGCTCGTCCTTCGTCAGAGATAGTGCGGGATTGAGGTGCCGAGCGCTGAGGTCGTTGACGATGACAAGGCTGCGCTCTTGCCTGCGACGCTAGAATAGCGGAGCCTCATCGGCTGTCGAGTGCATTCGCTAAGTGTCTGCATTTCAGTCGAAAAGAAAGCAGCTTGGTGACGCTCGCCGGCCGAGTCCAGTTCCTCGACCGCTTCAGGCGATCGCTGTCCAGGTGCTAACTGCGTCCGGCCCAGTCCCCCGAAAGGCGCTGATGTCTTGTGTTGGTAGGACTTCGTGTTATGGAATGCGAGAGCAGCTCGAAGCTGCTGCTCCAGGCAGGTGAGGGGATGAGAGAACGACCAACTTGGGTCAGATTCGGCCGGCGGTGCGCGAGCGTATCCGAATATGGGGTTCAGGTTTCGAGTTTCGGGTTTCGGGTTTCGGGTTTCGGGGGTCGGGTTTCGTCTGTAGGGACTGTCGCGAGCTTGCTGGTGGCATGGGTGCTGGGCTGCAACACCGAGGGGCCTGCGTCGGCGGCTACAGCGGAGCAGCACGTCGCCGAAGCAGCCGCGCCCCAACTCGACCTCGCGCGATACCTGGGGCTGCTCGGGGGCACCCCAGAGCAGCTCTGTGCGGCGCTCTTCGTTGCGCCCAAGGATTGCCTCGCCCCCGAGGCCCTGGGCAGTCGCCCGGCGCTGCTCAAACGCAGCGCGAACAGCGATGGTTTTCGTGGTGAGGCGATCTTCGACCAGCGTGGACGCGTGGTGGAAGTGGTCCTCAGCCTCGAATCCAAGGAAGCGAGCACCTTGCGTGCCCTGCGCCATCGCGTCGAGGACCAGCTTGGCCGCTCGCAGCGACTGGTGCAGCAGTTCGACCTGCAGTTCCGCGCCGAGCACGGTGCTGCGTCGTTTTCGGCCAGCGCCGAGCGTGTTGCACCCTCCGCCTTGACCTTGGACTACCTGGCCTCTCCGAGTTGGAGCGTGCGCTGGCAGGGCCGCAGCAGCACCACCCTGGAAACGGCGACAGAAATCGCTCTGCTCGGTCGCACGAGAGAGCAATCCCTCGCCGTGCTGGAAGCGCTCGAGCTCGCATGGGTGTCGCGCATCACCGGCGAACAGGAACTGCTGATGCTGCGCTCCAAGGAGGAGCCCGAGCAGAGCCAGCAGGCCCAAGATGCGGTGCGCCGAGGGCCGCGCGCGAGTGGACGCCTCGTCCTCCAGGACCAACGGGCGGTCGAGCTCGTCCTGCACGAGCGGGACCTCGACGCCGAAGCCGTCCAGTCTAGGATTGCTGGGCTCCAGTCACTGTTCTCCGACGCCACTTCCTTTTCGCGCTCACGAAGCCTGCATTGGTCCACCGCGGTAGGGGAGGTCGTCCTGACCCTCTTCGTGCGAAAGGACAAAACACGTCCAGAGGCGCAACAGCTCCGAGAAGGGTTGCGCATCACCTTGTCCACCACTCCCCCCAGTGATGCCTCATCGTCCTCGTCCTGGACCAGCCTCAGCTTCTGAGCTTGCTGTTCCTCTGGTTTTGTCTTCGAGGGCGTTGCTCCACGCCACTCTCCGCTCATCGGCGCCTGAAAATGCCAACCCGACGCTTCGACTTCCTGAACTCTCGTCAACATCGCCTTGCCGGTCGCCTCGAGCTGCCTGCAGAGCCCAACGAGAGCTGCGCCATCGTCTGTCACTGCTTCACCTGCACCAAGGACAGTCACACCGCGGCCAGGCTCTCCAGAAACCTCTCCGCCCGCGGCATCACCTGCCTGCGCTTCGACTTCGAGGGGCTTGGCGGCAGTGAAGGCGACTTCTCACAGACCAACCTCAGCACCAACATCGACGATCTGCGTGCCGCCATCGATGCCATGCAGGACGCGGGCTACCGTGTCGAGCTGCTCGTCGGACACAGTTTCGGCGGCGCCGCTTGTCTGCGGGTCGGCGGACTGCTCGACTCGGTTCGCGCCGTCGTCACCCTGGGCACCACCTGCGACAACCACGCGCTCGAAGCTCTGGTGGTCTCTCGTAACCCCGAGCTCGCCCGCGCCGATTCGGGCGAGGTCGAGATCGGCGCACGACGTTTCCTCATCCGTCGGCAGCTCTTCGAAGATACCCGACAGCACCCGCTATGGGACTATGTCTCGCAACTCCAAAAGCCCCTGCTCGTGCTTCACGCCGAGAAGGATGAGCTGATCCCTCGCCAGATCGCCCTCAAGCAGTTCGAGCGCGCCCAGCCGCTCGCCAGCTTCATCGGTCTACCCGGAGGAGACCACATGCTCACCGATCGCCACCTCGCTGCAAGGGCGGCTGACGCGATTGCGCTGTGGTGGCAAATGCAGCAGCTCGAGGTCGAGCGCCGTCCCCTCAAAGCAGTCGTTTGAGCCAGCGCAGCGAGTTCTCGTCGTAGGGAGGATAGCGCAGTTTGGTGTCGAACGAGGTCGAGCGCTGGAGGAGTCCGCGCTGGTGGCTGAGCTCGTCGAAGCCGCGCTTGCCATGATAGGCCCCCATACCGCTCTCGCCGATGCCGCCGAAGGGAAGCTCCAACACCCCAAGGTGCAGGATGACGTCGTTGATGCAGGCTCCGCCCGAGGGGCACTGCTCGACGAGCCGGCGCGCCCGCTTCCCGTCTTCAGAAAAGACGTAGAGCGCCAGCGGGTGCGGCCTGGCGTTGACGAAGTCGACGGCCTGCTCGTCGCTGTCGATGCGCAGCACCGGCAGAATGGGGCCAAAGATCTCCTCCTGCATCACTGGTGCGTCGGGAGAGACATTTCGGGCGATGGTGGGGGCGAAGTAGCGCTTCTCACAGTCCACCTCACCGCCGCAGACCAGCTCCAAACCCTCGAGCAGGCCCTCGAGACGCGCGCAGTGGCGGTGGCTGATGATGCGTCCGTAGTCACGGCTCTGCTTGGGGTCGCCCAGCATGCGCTGCAGCTCTTGCGTCATCGCGTCGAGGAGCGAATCGTGCAGGGCTGAAGCGACGAGCACATAGTCGGGGGCGACGCAGGTTTGACCCGCGTTGAGGAACTTGCCCCAGACCAGGCGTCTAGCGGTCACCTCGAGTTGGGCATTCTCCAGCACGATGGCCGGGCTCTTGCCCCCCAACTCCAGGGTGACCGGGGTGAGATGGCGCGCTGCGGCCTGCATCACGATGCGGCCGACGCCGGTTCCTCCAGTGAAGAAGATGTGATCGAAGCGCGCTTCCAGCAGCTCGGTGCTCTCGGGGATGCCGCCCAGCACCACGTCGAAGGCTTTGGGGTCGAGATAGCGCGGCAGCAGCTTGGCGATGAGCGCGGCGCTCTGCGGGGCGAGCTCCGAGGGCTTGAGCATGGCACAGTTGCCTGCGGCGATGGCGGCAATGGCCGGGGCGAGCACGAGCTGCACGGGGTAGTTCCAGGGGCCGATGATGGCGATGACCCCTTTGGGTTCGGAGAGCACCCGGCTCTTGCCGGGCTGAGCCGTCAGGGGCGTTGACACCTTTTGCGGGCGCATCCACTGGGGGAGCGAACGCAGCGCGTGCTTGAGCTCGTTGAGCAGAAAGCCCGTCTCGCTGACCCAGGCTTCGACCTCGCTCTTGCCGAGATCTTCGAAGAGGGCCTGGGCGAGCTCTTTCTCATTCTCCTCGAGCAGGCTGCGCAGGGCGAGCAACTGTGCCTGTCGCCAAGCAATGGGGCGGGTCGCGCCCGAACGAAAATATGCCCTGAGGGCCTCGACGCGTTCTGCCATCGTCGACATCTCATCCTCCTCGATGCGCCAGATGTGGGGCGGGCTGCACACGTTGCGGGGCCGGCCAGCCAGGCTTGGCATGAGATACGGCTTTCCCTGCTCGACTGCAAGACCAGCGAGAACGGAGAGCCCTCTCGAGTGTTGTGCCACCGCTCGTTTTCGGGTGTTCAAGCTCACGACATTTCGCAGGAACTGAAGGACAAGGGGCATCTCCCGGCAACGAGCGAGCAACGACAAACGCAAGACATGGCTCACAGATGTTGACGAGTCGACGAGACTTCGCATATTGAGAGCGGCTTCTGGGGCCAGCGCGGTCAGGCTGGTCCATTTCTTGTCGATTGGGCACTTGGCCTGTTTCCCATAGTTCTTGTCGATTGGGCACTTGGCCTGTTTCCCATAGTTCTTGTCGATTGGGCACTTGGCCTGTTTCCTCATGTTGTTGACACTCGCCGTTGAAGGCACGATTCGCCTGTTATGAGCGGTGGGACCGAGCGCACATGCGAGCTGAGTCTGGAACGACTGTTGTTGACCCTTCTGTGTCCTCTCATCGCTATCGTCTTGCGTTGGTGGGAAACCCCAACTGCGGCAAGACCAGTCTCTTCAACGCGCTGACCGGCAGTAACCAGCGGGTTGGCAATTATGCTGGAGTGACGGTGGAGCGGCGTAGCGGCCGGCTTCGCGTCGGCAAGAACGGCGCTTCGCTGGATGCAGAGCTGCTGGACCTCCCGGGATTGTATTCTCTTGCGTCGTATTCTCCAGAGGAGAAAGTGACTCAAGATGAGCTTTTGAGCGGCGAAATCGATTTGGCTGTGGTCGTCGTCGACGCCACGGCGCTCAAGAGGAGCCTGGTTCTGCTGGCGCAGATGATGCAGCTCGAGCTGCGTTTGGTGTTGGTGTTGAACATGTCCGACGAGGCAGAGCGAGCGGGGCAGCGACTCGACTTGCCGTTGTTGGAGAAGATGCTCGGCTTCCCTGTGGTCGCCACGGTGGGCTCCAAAGGGGAGGGGATCGACGCGCTGCTGGAGGCGATGGTCAAAGCGTTGCGACGCGACGTTGCGCCAAGCAAGCTGGTCTTGGGCGAACGGGTGGATGCGGCGATTGCTGCGGTGGTGGCGAGCTTGGATGCGCAGCTTCCGGAGGAGCCGCGGCGGGCTTGGTTGGCAACTCGGCTGCTCTTGTCCGACGAGCGCTATGTGGAGCAGTTTGCAGGTCGCGAGGAAGCGGCGCCGGTGATGGAGGAGGTGCAACGCCAAAGAGAGCGCCTCGAGCGAGAGAGCGGACACGATGTGCAGCTCTGCATCACTGAGCACTTTTTTGGCTTCGTCGACGGTCTCTTGCACGAGGTGGTGAGGACGCCAGCGCGGCAGGATGCGCGGGCGATCTCCGATCGCATCGACGCGGTGTTGGCCAATCGCTTGTTGGGGCTGCCGTTCTTTTTCTTCACGATGTACGTGATCTTTTGGGTGACCTTCGCCCTGGGAGAGTATCCCATGGCCTGGCTCGAGACGGGCTTCGACGCGCTTGGGGCAGGGGTGGGCTCGTTGTGGCCCGAGGGGAGCGACTCTCTGTTGCGTTCGCTGCTGGTCGAAGGCGTGCTGCCTGGTGTGGGCGGCGTGCTGGTGTTCTTGCCCAACATCGTCTTGCTATTCTTGGGGCTGAGCATCCTCGAGGACACGGGCTACATGGCGCGAGCCGCGTTTCTGGTGGACGCGGTGATGCACAAGTTCGGTCTCCATGGGCGAAGCTTCATCCCGTTGATCACTGGCTTGGGGTGTTCGGTGCCAGGCATCATGGCAACCCGGACGCTGGCGAGCCGAAAGGATCGGCTGGCGACCATGATGGTCGTGCCCTTGATGTCTTGCGGTGCCCGTCTGCCCATTTGGTTGTTGCTTATTCCGGCTTTCTTTGCGCCCGAATGGCGGGCGCCGATGCTCTGGGGCATGTATCTCATTGGCATCGTGCTCGCGCTCTTGCTCGCGCTCTTGCTGCGCAAAGTGGTGCTGCGAGGGGATGATGAGCCCTTCGTGATGGAGCTGCCACCCTATCGCGTTCCCACCCTGCGCAATGCTCTGCGTCAAATGACGGAGAAGGCTTGGCTCTATCTCAAGAAGGCCGGCACCATCATCCTGGCGTTCTCCGTCATCATGTGGGCGTTGGCTCAGTTCCCGAAGCCTGCCGAGCTCAGCGAGGCAGGGCATGCGGAGCTCGAGCTGCGGGCTCGAGCGGAGGGGGTTGAGCCTGCGCAGCTGCAGCAGCGAGAAGCCTTGCAAGCCTCGGTGCTTGGGCGCGTGGGGAGTGGCTTGGAGCCGGCGCTCGCGCCGTTGGGCTTCGATTGGAGGATTGGGACGGCGTTGGTGGGGGCCTTTGCCGGGAAGGAGCTCTTCGTGTCGCAGTTGGGCATCGTCTATGCGCTGGACGAAGGTGATGAACACCGGAGCTTGGAGACGGCGCTGCGGCGCGATTACAGCCCCTTGACAGGGTTTACCCTGATGCTGTTCATGTTGGTGGCCATGCCGTGCGTGGCGACCTTGGCGGTGTTGCGCAAGGAATCAGGCTCTTGGCGATGGGCGTTGGGGGCTTTCTTTGGCCACACCCTCCTGGCCTATGTGCTCTGCCTGCTGGTCTTTCAGATTGGCAGCTCGATGGGGCTTGGATGATGCAGATTGTACTGGTGCTCATGGTCGTCGCTGGGATGGTTGCGATTTCCGTAGGCTATCTCTATCTGCTCCAGCGCCGGGCCGCCAACGAGGCCGCTCCCATCGGCTGCCAGGGTAGCTGCGCGAGCTGCAGCATCGCGCCGTCGCACGCAGGCCACAGTGAAGGGCAGTCCCGACAACTTGGGGGAATAGGCCAAGTGCCCAATCAACAAGAGGTCGAGTCGAGACTGGGCTGCGAAGACTGCTCCGTTTGTCCCGTCGGAGACTGTGAGAAACGCAAGACCAAGTGAGCGAAGAGCGCTCACCCATCGGGACCAAAAAAGAAAAGGGATTCCAAAGGGCTAGCCCTTTGGCGGGGTTTGGGGCAGCGCCCCATCACGGCAAAGCAACGCAGCTTGGGAAACCGGCCAAGCGCCCCATCGACAAGAACAAGAACTTGGGGGAACAGGCCAAGCGCCCCATCGACAAGAACAAGAACTTGGGGGAACAGGCCAAGTGCCCAATCGACAAGAAATCGACAAGAAATGGACGCGACAGATCCTCTGCAACTGGCTCGGAGCATCCTCGCCCAGCGCGAGGCCTCCGAAGCGATGTACCTGCTGCTCGACTATGACGGCACGTTGGTGCCGTTTGCGCCCACACCCGAGGAGGCCATCCCCGACGCAGCGCTGCACGAGCTGTTGCAGGGGTTGCTCGCCGACCCCCTGATGAGGGTGTGGCTGATCAGTGGCCGTGGTCGAGACAGCCTCGAGCGCTGGTTTCCCTACAGCGCTCTGGGGATCGTCGCAGAATACGGATACTGGCGGCGGGAAGCCCATGCGCCGCGCTGGCATGCACTCGAGCTCGATACGTCGTGGATAGCGCAGCTCCTGCCGCCGCTGGAAAGGAGCGCGGCTCGCTTGCCTGGTGCCCTCGTCGAGCACAAAGCCGCCGCACTGGCCTGGCATTATCGCCGCTCGCCGCCCCACCTGGTTGCGGCCGAGCGCGAGGCCTTGCTGCAGGAGATAGCCCCGCTGCTCGAGGCGCATCGTCTGGAAGCGGTACACGGTGCCTGTGTGCTGGAGCTGCGCGCGCCAGGCGTGAACAAGGGTGCCGCCATCCGTCGGATGAGCGTCGAGCTCGCCAATGCGGGCTGTCTGCTTGCGCTCGGTGATGACTGGGCTGATCAAGACTTCTTCGATGCCCTGCCCGAGCACGCCTGGACGGTCTGTGTGGGTGAGGTGCCGCTGCGCGCTCGTGCTCGGGTCAAGGACGTGCAGCAAGCGCGCTTGCTGCTCGACGCGCTGCGACGCGGCCGCTGAGCCAGTCGGTGGCTTTGGACGGCGGCGATGGCGTTGCGACCCTTTTGTTTGTGGTCGGATGCCTTTATGCTCTGCGCCGGTTCGCAGTGTGCAGCGATGCATTCGCTTGCCTCGCTCTCGAGAGCAACTTCGAACAGGACCTGAGGTGGGATGGTGATGTCAAGAACGCGTTCTGGGTGGTGCAGTTTTCTGTATTTGGTCGTGCTCCTTGGGGCGTGTTCTGCTCCCGTCGTGACAGCGACCAAGACGCCCACCGTGGTGATCAGCAACGACGCGGATCGTGATGGCATCCCCGACACCTCCGATCGATGTCCAAACGAAGCTGAAGACCTGGATGGCGACATGGACTTGGACGGCTGTCCCGAGCAGCGCGACCTGGTCGAGGTCAGCCGCCACCGTATTCGACTCGCCGAGTCCATCTATTTCGAGACCAACACCGCCCGGATCAAGGCGCAGAGCTTCCCTTTGCTGGATGCGGTGGCCTCGGTGTTGACCGACAACCCCAACATCCATATCCGCATCGAAGGGCACACCGACTCGGTGGGCAGCGAGGAGCGCAACGAGGAGCTCAGCCAGCAGCGCGCGCAGTCGGTGCTCGACGCGCTGGTCTCGAGGGGCGTGTCGGCGAGCAGGATGGAGGCGGTAGGTTTTGGACAGCGGCAGCCCATGGAGTCCAACGACACCGAGGAAGGACGTCAGCAGAACCGGCGAGTCGAGATCCACATCACCAAGCGCTAGCTGAGGACGAGACGAGATGGGCCCTGCGGATGCTGCCTCGGGCCATCCCGACGCACCGTAGCTTTTGAAATCCCTTTGCTTTGATGGCGTTGATGGCGAGTCTCCCTCGCGATGATTTGGAGCAATCAATGGCGAAGCAGCAGAAAAAACGAGCTGCCACGAACGAGTTCAACACACCCTGCGATGTCAAGACGGTACGCAGCTTTGACGGCACCGAGCTGTGCTGTGTGAGCTGCGGGGAAGGGGAGCAGGCGCTGATTTTGGCCCCAGGCCTGGCCACGCCTCCTGTTTCGTACAAGCGCATCGTCGAGCGCTTCGCGCCCTTTTGCCGAATCGTGACCTGGGACATGCGCGGCAGCTTTCGTTCTGGTCGCGCGGAAGCGGGCGTCGAGTCCTACCAAATCCGTGACCACGTCGCCGATCTGGAGGCCATCGTCGAGGCTGAGGGGCTCTCCCACTTCGTCCTCGGCGGCTGGTCGATGGGTGTCGAAATTGCCCTGGAATACCAGCACCGCCATCCCCAGCACTGCGATGCCCTGATCCTCATCAACGGCGGCTACGGCAACATCCTCACCCACGCCTTCCACCTTCCCATGGGCGACACCATCCCCTTGGCCGCGTTGCGCTGGGCGCGCAAGAATGCCCGCCTGCTGCAGCCCCTGATCCGCAAAACCTTGCCGCAGCCCTGGTGGATTCGAGGGATGGGCTTGGTTGGCTTGGTGCATCCCAAGTCCAAGGACTTTCCGAAGGTCGTCGAGCAGTTCGCCACGCTCGACTTCGAGCTCTACTTCGCCATGATGGAGAAGCTGCACGAACACTCGGCCGAAACCCTGCTCGACTCCGTCAACGTCCCCACCCTCATCACCGCCGGCACCAAAGACAAGATGACCCCGCTCTCCACCGCCGAGGTGATGGCGCGCCGCATCAAACAATCGCGCCTGCTCGTCGTCCCAGGCGGCACCCACTACACCCCCATCGAATTCCCAGACCTCATCAACCGCGCCATCGCCGAGTTCCTCAGCGAGCGAGGATGGTCCGTCTAAGGTCTTGCATGCGCAGACTCGGGCTGGGGAAAGCCACGAGTAGGGGCAAACCTGCGTGTCCCTGCGTGTCCGTCCTCCCTAGATTCTGCATACACTCTGGGCGTCTTGCATCGGCTGCGTCGACCCAAAGGTGGCGGCATGGCCACGCAGACTCGGGCTGGGGGAAGCCACGAGTAGGGGCGGACCTGCGTGTCCGCCCTCCCCGGATCTTGCATACACTCGGGGCCTCTTGCTGGCACAATCGCCTGCGTCGAGCCAAAAGGTGCGTGCCCGCGCTTGAACCCCAGTCTGCCTCGCGCTGGGCGCTTCCCAGTTTGGAACCCAGGGTCAGCGATGGACTGGCCCTTTCCAACGCCGAGGTAGGTCGGCTGCAGGCCGCCCCCACCTCTTGCTCTGCCCTTTCCAGCGGCAGGGCGCTCTCGCTGTCGAGAACAGTCTTGGCAACCGCGGCCGCGCTTTCTCTTGCCTTTGCATCGGGCTTGCTTCACAAACAAAGAGTGATGCCGACCTCGGTGCCGTTGCAGGAGTGAAGCAGACCATGAGCAGCAGCAAAGGACCACCCCGTCCCTCTGATTCTCCGCCTGCCAAGCCCGGTACCCCGGTTGCCAAGCCCGGTACCCCGGTTGCCAAGCCCGGTACCCCGGTTGCCAAGCCCAGTGCCCCGCCTACCAAGCCCGCCACAGCTACCAAGCCCGCCACAGCTACCAAGCCCGCCACAGCTACCAAGCCCGCCACAGCTACCAAGCCCAGCACCGCACCTGCCAAGCCCAACGCCGCGGCTGCCAAGCCCAGCACTCCCTCGCTCGCCACAGCCAAGGCAAACAGCGGCGCCCCCCACAGAGCGCGGCCGACAGCAGCCCCCACCATCCCCACGCCACCGCCCGTTCACGCCCGCCCACCCGCTCCGCCTCCCACACCACCGCCTCCTCCTCAGAGGCCTCCTGTGCGTCGAGCCGAAGCCCCAAGCTCGGATGATGTCGCGCTCGTGCGCCAAGAGTCGGCCTCACTGGTCACCGACATCACCCGCCTGCGCGAGCAGCTCACCGCGAGCCACGAACAAACCCGGCAGCTCTATTCCTCCGGCCAGAGCCTGAGCACGCGTTTGCAAGACCTGCTTCAAGGCGTGCAACACGCCACGGAGCTGCACGACCAGCTCAGCGACGCTCCCCTCGACCCGGCCAAACAGCTCGAGATCGAGGCCATGGGAGAGGTGCTCGAGGAGCTAGCCCAAGCGCAACAAGAGCTCGAACAGCAGCTCCGGGTCGAGCTCGACCAAGCGCGCTATCGAAAAGAGATGGTGCGCGAGCTCGAAGGTGCCCTCGAGAGCGCCAAACAGGAGTCCCAAGCCCTGCGCTCGGCCATCAACGACCGTGAGCGCAGCCTCAACCGCGCAGACTCCGAGGTCGCCTCGTTGCGCCGTGCCATCGCCATGCGTGACGAGGAGCTGAGCTCCCTCGCCAGCGAGAGCGATGCGCTGCGCCGTGCGGTCGAGAACCGCTCACGCGTCTCACCAGAGAGCGAAGAGGAGCTCGCCAGCTTGCGCCGCGCCGTCTCGGAGCACGACACCCAGCTCGAGGCGCTCGCGCGCGAAAACGAAGCGCTACGTCGAGCGGTCTCCGAGCGCAGCGCGATGCTCGAGCTCAACGCACGCCAAATCGAGTCCTTGCGCCGCGGACTGAGCGAACGCGACGCCGCGCTCGACCAGCCAGACGAGGAGAACGCCGCGCTGCGGCGCGCCATCGCCGACCACAGCGAGCACGCCTCGAGGCTCGCCCGCGAGCTCGACATGATGCGCCGCGCCATCGCCGATCGCGACGCCCGCCTAGGGGTCGCCGCCGCCGAAGGCGACGTGCTCAGGACCGCCCTCGTCGACCGCGACAGCCGCCTCAACCTCGCCCAACGTGAGGTCATGGAGCTGCGCCGCTATGTCGAGCAGGCCCAACGACAGCTCCAATCCTCCGTCGCCGAGGCAGAGACCCTCCGCCGCGTCCTCGCCGATGTCAACCAAGAGCTCGATCAGCCCCAAGGTGAGGTGGAGTCGCTCAGGCGGGCGCTGGCGGACTACAGCGCGCAGCTCGATGAGGCGATGCAAGAGGCCCAGACCCTACGTGCCGCGCTGCAAGAGAAGGAAGCACAGCTTGGCTTTGCTGCCAAGGAAAACCACACCTTGCGGGTAAACCTCGGAAAGCAAGCAGGAAGTTTGCAGTCGGCGCAGCAGGAGATTCAAGCCCTGCGCGCCAGTCTCGCCAAGCAAAGGCCGAGCGCTGCCGCTGGCGGAGACGCAGCGGCGATTCAGGAGCTCCGGCAAGAACTGGCGAGCCAACAGCAGCTCATCGAGGAGCAGGAGCAGGAGCTCGAACGCCTGCGCGCTGGGGCCCTGAGCTCCTTCGACAGCCCAGCGGCCGACGAGTGGGAGGCCGAGGTGCAGCGACTGCGCCTGCAGGTCGAGATCGAGCGCGCCAATACTCGCCTTCAGGACTTCGAGCGGCGCCGTGCCACGGCCGCCAACGAGCGACTCAAAGCCCAGCTCGAGCGCCTGCGGCGCGGGCTCTCTGCCGACGATGAGGGGTGAGGGGTTTCGGGTTTCAGCCAGGGCTCTGGGCTCGCCCCGCTTTCCCTGGAGCTAACTGGGGTAGCCCCGCCCAGCAGGGAAGGGCTGGAGCGCGCGTGAGCGCGAGCGGGACGGAGGCTTTCGGTTGACGATCGACTTGAAGGTCTCACGCAGAGGCGCAGAGACGCAGAGGCACAAAATAAAGGAGTTTTTGCTTGGCATGGATGCTCGACGACGACTTAGTTACGAGGTTTCGGGTTTTGGGTTTCAGGTTTCGGGTTCCGAGCGCCCAATCGACAAGGGCATGGGATTCCAAAGGGCTTTGCCCTTTGGCGGGGTGTGGGGCAGCGCCCCACGAAGAAGCATCGACATGAAAGACATCAACCTCAGCATCTTTTCGAGCTTGTTGTTGGGCGCGCTGCTCTTGCCATCGGGAACGTTGCAAGGGGAGGTGACGCCGACGCGCTCTTGGACCACCCTGGTCTCCTCCAACGGGTTTGGCGCGGTGGTGGTGGATCTGGTGCCGCCCGAAGGGAAGGCCCAGGTGCATCATTTCCGAGAGCACATCTACGCGGCCGAGGAGCCCTTGCTCGATAGCGGCGGCAACGAGCTGTGGTCCAACGGCGCTCCGCTCTCGGTGATGTCTCGCGATCTGCTCTTCGACATCCTGGTCGGCGTCCGCGCTGATGGCGGCCAGAACTGGCTCAAGTCCACGCCAGTCGACCTCGACGCCTCCGGTTACGAGCCCTACCAAGACGGGGCGGTCGGCGGCACGCCCATCATTCGCTACGTGCAGCGCTCGCGAGGCCTGGAGCTGAGCTCCTTCGTCTGGGCTCCATGGTCGGTCGAGCACGCCACCTTCGTGTTGTTGGTGCGCGCAAAGAATACAGGGTCTAGCGCCATCGACGGGGTGAGCTTGTTCACCTTGCACAACTTTCATCTCGGTTATGGCCGGCCTGGCCCAACAGGAGAAGTTCAGGCCAACGGCGAGTCTCTGAGCTGGGATAGCGGCACACGGACGCTGACGGAGACGGGCTTTGCTGGGGCGCTGACGGCGGTGGCGGTCTCGGAGCCGTCCTTCGTGGGGGCCAATCACCAGTCAGATTCTGTGTCCGTGTGGAATACTGTCGATCAGGGCGGAAGCGGCAACCTCAGCACCTCGTCGGCCTTGGGACAGGTGCGAGACGACTGGGTTTCGGGCTTTCAGAAGGACCTCGCTGGCTGAGCGGAGACCACGGAAATCAGCGCTCGACCCACCCACTCTGCGCCTCTGCGCCTCTGCGTGAGCTCTCACATCCCTGGTCAACCGAGGCACCAGTCCCGCGCAGTCGGACCCCTGGCTGCCCCGAGCTTCGGTCGGCCGGCAGGAAAGCCTGCCCCACGCCTGATCCTGCGCAATCCACGCTGGCTGAGCGGAGAGAACGGAAATCAGCGCTCGACCCACCCACTCTGCGCCTCTGCGCCTCTGCGTGAGCTCCCCCATCCCTGGTCAACCGAGGCACCGCTCCTGCGCTGTCGGACCCCTGGCTGTCACTCGCGCGAGCTCGCTCCAGCCTCTCCCCGCGTTGCGGGGGAACCCATGCCTGGCTGACCCGAGTTTCGGTTGGCCGGCTGGAAGCCGGCCCCACGTCTCATCCTGCGCTGTCCGGCGCGCACCACCCCTCGGCACCGTGTCCGAAGCCTCGCCACAAAAAGTGCGAGCCACAGGAAGACCGACGCCACAGGGTCGCCACGACGCCGCGCGTGTCCGGCCACGACGCCGCAGGCTCGTCCTCGTCGTGGACAAGCCCTAAGCCAGCTCGCCGGAAGCTCGCGGCACTTTGGCAAGCACCCGGAAGCAGCGTTCCGCAGGCTTTGCCAAGGTGTGGACGAGCCTACGGAAAGGCTGCTGTAGCCTCGTCCATGGTGGTGACAGGGGTGCGGCAAGGGTGCGGGACTTTCGCGGTGCCCCGAACTGTGTGTCGGCGGTACTTCGCTCGCCTTGCGGCGCGATGGCGAGCGCGTCAGAGCAAACCTTGTCGGTCGGCCTCGTACCAGATGAACGGGGCGCATCGCCTCAACAGCTGTTGAGGTTCAGGGTTTGAGGTCAGGCCTCGAAGCAACAAATACTCGGTGAATCGTCGGGAACGTAGCTCCCGACAGACGCCGTCATCAAGGCCGAGGCGCCGAATCGTCTCAGCCGCACGTTGCTCCTCAGCCGGTGCAAGTTGTGGATTCGGATAAATATGTCCGGTGACCAGCTCGAGTCGGAACGTGTCGATGGAGAGGTTGAAGGGATCGAGAACGGCATCGAAGTTGCCTTTTCTCCCGTTCATCGCGTTACAGGCGAGCCGGTAGTTGGACCACTCGTAGGCCTGTGAGACGTCGCGAGATTTGGCGACAAAGTGGTCGGTCGAGGTCGCACCCAGCGCACGCTCGATGTAGACACACAGATAAGCGCAGACTCCCTCGTAGCTCGAATGCAGGTCGTCAAGGCACGCTCGCCAATACGGCTGCAGCTTCGTGCCTTTGGGAAGAGTGGCCATGAGGCTAATCCCCCTCTCTTGGAGCCATGTGAGCCCTGGTTGTCGGACTGCAGCGTCGAAAGCCGCTGGCTCTGGTTTGGGAGTAACCGGTATCATGGCTTCCCTCGCTTCTTTTTTGTCTCGGCCTTGGGGGTCGCTACGGTCTTCGTCTGAGCCAGAGGTGGCAGCCAGCCCCGTCTTTCCCCAACAAACCTCCAGCGGAGCCAGAACGCATCCGTTTCTCCAAGGACGGAGCGAAGCCGCTTGTCGAGTTGAACGGCTTGCTCGCTGCTGAACGAATCGCTGCTCAAAGCGACGGCCGCCTCCTCCAAGACCGTTTCGGCCTCCAAAGAGCGCGCAGCTTTCAAGTCGAAAGCCTCGCTCGTGAGCCAGTTACCGACCTCGCCGTGACGCACGTACGTTCGCTTGCGAAGCTCGACCTTCTGCGCTTCGAGATCGAGGTCGAACCACGCATCCTCGTCCACATCGAAGACGGCTTCGACGGAAGCGAGCACCAGCGGCGAGTGCGTGGCGGCGATGAGCTGCACCTTCGAGCCATGCTCGCCCGTGAGCGCGCTCATCACCCTCAACAGCGCAGGCACGATGCAACGCTGCCACTGGGGATGCAGGTGCCCCTCGAGCTCGTCGATGAGGAACACGATTTCACGTGCGGGCTTCTCTCCGCGCAGCGCCGCGCTCTCGACGTGCTCGTGCCACGCCCAGGTCAATAGGTACGCGAGAGCGATGATGCGCCGCATGCCGGCTGACGCATGAATGACCGCGACGTCCTCCCCGTATGGCATTCGCAGCGTGGGATAACGCTGCGGGTCGTTCACGGTGAGCTTGCGCAGGTCCCCCGCCGTCAGCTTTTCGGTGAGCGAGGGCGAGAGGGTGTCCATGACCAGCTTCAACACCTGGAAGGCGCGGTCGTTGCCTGCCTGCCAGAGCGGCCAATCGTTGAGCAAGCCCTTGCAATAGAGATTGCCTTTCCAGACCTGCTCGGGGCTGAACAGAAACGCATTGGGCCTATCGGGCGCGTCCTCGGTCCAGTAGTTTCGCATTGGATCCCATACTGAGAACCCGCCGTCGACTTGTGCGTACAAGATGAGTCCCGGGATTGCTGGGCGACTCTGCTTCACCGTCCAGCGGACCCGGGCCGGATCATA
This sequence comes from Myxococcota bacterium, assembly GCA_034002465.1. Classification (GTDB taxonomy): domain Bacteria; phylum Myxococcota_A; class Bradymonadia; order UBA4248; family JAVFAO01; genus JAVFAO01. The sequence goes on along the minus strand of JAVFAO010000063.1, from coordinate 809 downwards.
GGTGCTCGTATACGCGTAGGAGGGCTTCGTCTTTTTGGTGTACTGGTAGCAGATCTCTGCCTTCGCGCCAGGCTTGGGGATGATCATCTCTCGTGCCCAGGTTCGCGTCAGCACCCACCAAGCCACGTCGAGCAGGAAGCTCTTGCCGAGCCCGTTGTCGCCAGTGATGAGGTTGAGCCTCGGGGCGAGGTCCAAGTTCATCTCGGCTGCTGGGCCGACGTTCTTGAGGTGAATCGACTCGAGCATGGGTTCAGCTCCTCACCGTTGACGGTGCGTGGCGGCCAGCGGCAGATAGGGGAAGACCAGCGTGTCTGCCCTGAGCGATGGAGCGCAACAGCGTTCGAGGCTCCGGTCGAGGTCTAGCGCTGGGGTGGTCATGGGCAAGCCTATGCTTCGTCTATGAACAGCCGCCCACGGTTGGGCGGAGGTCGGGCGATAGTAGCCCTGGAGCCGGCCGCTGAGAAGCGTACGAACGGCCTGCGCTCCCACCTCCCAGGTCAACCGACGCACCGCTCCTACGCTGTCGGAGCCCTGGCTGTCACTCGCGCGAGCTTGCTCCAGCCTCTCCCCGCGTTGCGGGGCAACCCAAGCCTGGCTGCCTCGAACTTCGGTTGGCAGGCTGGAGAGCCTGCCCCACGCCTGATTCTGCGCAATCCACGCTGGCTGAGCGGAGACCACGGAAATCAGCGCTCGACCCACCCACTCTGCGCCGCTGCGCCTCTGCGTGAGCTCCCCCATCCCTGGTCAACCGAGGCACCGCTGCAGCGCTGTCGGACCCCTGGCTGTCACTCGCGCGAGCTCGCTCCAGC
>JAVFAO010000062.1:0-23991 GCA_034002465.1 Myxococcota bacterium | reverse complement strand
GGATGCCGCCAATGCCGTCGCATTCGAGCAGTTGCTCGCCCATGCAGAGCGTTTCTCCTCGAATTGGAATGCGAGCGGAAAGACATTCGCCTGTTGATGGAATACACTCCTTGATGCCTTCGCAGGCTTGGCTTTGCTCGCAACGCACCGGCAAGAGCACGCACTTGCCTGCGGCGCTGCACGAGGAGTTACACGAGTCCAGATCACCCCCATCACAGGGAGTGCCTGCCGCCACAGGGGTGTTGACGCAGCGGCCGTCTTCACAGCCATCGACGGTGCATTCGTTGCGGTCATCGCAGCCCTGCACGGTGCAGCTCGAGAGCTCGTCCTCGTCGTCGGGCTGCGCATCGAGCGCTTCGTGGGCATCCTGATCCTCTTGCGGTGCCAAGTCTTGCTCCTCCAGGCTGGGGGGAGCCTCGAACGAGCGAAGACTGCAGGACGACGAGATGAGCCCGAGAAAGAAGAGCCCACATCCAACAGGGGCGAGACCCCAGCGTGCATGAAGCCTTGCAGGAAACGCAGGACAGATTCGTGGGTTGTCATTCAATCTTCTGTTATTCATGCGCTTTCTTGCGTCTGCTTGAGTTTGGATCGACTCCCGCGCCCACTGTTCCAGGTCTCAACCGAGTTCGGACCGCCACGTCCGCGTCAAGGCGAACAGCGCCATCATAACACGAGCTCGCCGCTCTGCGATGCAGAAAGCGTTGTTGTGTCCCTTGAGCGCTGACCCTGGCACGCTCTACGGCGCGAAGCTCTTTACCATCATTGACTCGATCTTAGCCTGCCTTCACCTGCCACGGGTTGACAGCGGATAGAGGCACACGTACGAAAGGACGGCTCGGCCAGTCTGCCGAGTCAGAACCCGGTCAATACGACGCCATGACCCTCGCACGATTCCTGCTCGCCAACGCGCTCGTGTGCTGTTGCGCTGGCGCTTGGCTCTGCACCCCACCAGCGCTTGCCTTCAGCCTCGAAGAGGCCATGGAGGCCGCCGCCAAGCACAGCCTGGATGCACGAGAGGACGCCCTCGATGTCGAACAAGCCGAGGAGAATCGAGACCTTGCGCGGGCTGCGCTGATCCCCACTCTGAACCTCTCCGCCAACCTCACCATGAATGAGGCGGAGGTCGCCATCGGTGATCGCACCGTCGTCAACCAGTTCGCTTATGGCGCCAACGCGGGCCTCACCGTGACCCTCTTCCAAGGGCCTCTGATCCCGGAGTTTCTCGCCAGCGACAGCGCACTCGACGCCGTGCGGCTGAACACTGCACGAAGCGCCGGGGAGCTTCGCCTGCTCGCTGCCCAGCTCTACTTTCAAGCCCTCGCTGCGCAACGACAATTGCGCGCCTCCGAAGAGAGCCTTGCCGCCAGGAAACGCCACGTCCAACGCATCGACGCGCTGCTGCAGAGCGGAGACCGCATCGAGATGGATCTCGCTCGCGCCAAGCTCGCCGAGTCCGAGGCCCAGAGCCAGTGCATCCAAGCGCAATCCACCCTCGATGAGTTGCTCGATGCGCTGGCTATGCTCTGCCAGCGCGAAGCGCTCAGCGCTGACGAGCTGCAGCCCGCCTCGCTTCTTGCTAATTCGGCTCCCCAAGTTCTCCTCCCATCGGAGTCCAGCGCCGATCGCGCCGATCTGCTTGCGCTGCAAGCCACCATCGAAACCACGCGCTGGCGGACTCTGGCCCGCTCCCTGGCCCTGCTTCCCACCGTGCGCCTGCTCGCCCAGTACGAGCTCTCTCCCCCAAGCTTCCGTTCTCCCGATGGAATGAGCTGGTCCATTGGCCTCAGCCTCAGCTGGATGCTCTACGACCAGACCCTCTGGGAACGCATCGACCTCGCCGAGGTCGAGGAACAGCGCGCTGTGCTGCAGCGGGAGCGCGCTATTGACGTCGTCGAGCGGCAGCAGCGCAGCCTGGCTCGACAGCTCGAGGAGAGCCAGGCCGCCGTGCTGGTCGCAGAAGAGGCCCTGCTCACCGCGCGTCGCAACAGGGAACTTGCCGTTGCGCTGTTCGAAGATGGTGCCCTGAGCATCATCGAGCTGGACGACGCCGAGGATGAGCTGCTCAGCGCCGAGCTCCGTCATAGTCTGGCGCTGCTCCAACGCGAGCTGCTCGCCATCGAACTGCTCCACAACCGAGGTGAACTCGATGATGCCTGAGCGCCTCCCTTGCTATGCCAGAATCTCCGGCTTCTGGCCTCGACAGGCCGCAGATGCTGGAGCTACAACTTGGGGAAACAAGCCAAGCGCCCAATGGACAAGAAGTTGGGGGAACAATAGACCAAGTGCCCAATCGACAAGGACCTTGTTTCATCAAGCTCGTGCATCCAAGGCACTGTCTGCGTGGCTCCTGAGCGGCCTTGTTGCATTGCTGCTGCCCTTCCTCTCCGCCTGTTCGTCTCAGTCTGTAGAGACCAACCAGAAGGGGCAGGAAAGCGCCCCTCCGCTCAGCGTCGAGCTCGTACCCATGCGCATCGGGAGCGTGCGGCAAAGCTTCGAGACGCACGGCGAGCTGGTGGCAGAGCAACGCGTACAGCTCGCCTCCCGGGAGTCGGGGGTCCTCGTCGAGCTGCTCGTAGAGGAAGGGGATGTGGTGCGCGCAGGTGAGCTGCTCGCCCGCCTCGACGACGATGTGCAGACGCGCCAGCAAGCCGAAGCGCGCAAGGGGGTCGAGGCCGCGGAGTCGCGTCGCGAGCAAGCAGAGGCGCAAGTTGAAGCCGCCGAGCGTCAGCTCGAACGCACCAAGCGGGTGGTTGAGAGAGGCGGTGCTGCGAGGGTCGAGCTCGAAAGAAAGGAAGATGAAGTGCTGCTCGCCCGCGCCGCTCTGGCCCTGGCCGTTGCGCAGAAGGCACAGTCGACGGCTTCACTGACAAGCGCAGGAATCGCGCTTCAACGTCGTGAAATCAGGGCTCCTTTCGACGCCATTGTGGAGCTTCGACCGCTCAGCCTGGGGGCCACCGTGGGACCACAGCAGGCCATCTTTTCCCTCTATTCTCCAGCTTCCCTCCGCTTCATGGTCTATCTCCCGGAGTCGTTTCAGGCGCAGCTTCCTGAGCAGGCCAACGCAGAGATTCGCTTCGACGCGGCTCCAGCGCAGCCAGTGGCCGCTCGTTTGCTGCGCACGGGCGAGAGCGTCGACCCGGCCTCTCGTACCCTGGCGCTGTACTTCGAGCTGCTTGGGGAGGCTGAGCTCCCGACGGAGGGCGCGAAGTCGGTTGGTCCTCGAAACTTGGGGGAACAGGCCAAGCGCCCAATCAACAAAAAGTATCGGCCCGGCATGTTCGGGCGCGTGCTCATCGAGTTGGCGCGTGTCGATGATGCCCAGGTGGTGCCTCTTCTCAGCCTCGATCGCCGCAAGGGAACGAGTGTCTGGGCAGTTCGCGATGGCAAGCTGGCGCGACTAGAGGTGGAGTTGTTGCTGAGCAATCAGACTGAGGCGGCTGTACGCGGATTGCGAGATGGTGAGCAGGTCGTGGTGTCCGGCTTTCGTGGGCTCGAGGATGGCAAAGCCGCGGATGTACTGGACCTGAGCGGCGAGCTTGGAGCAGGACCTGCAGCAGGGGCCAAGAAGGCTGGCGAAACGGGTGGCAAAGGGGAGCGAGGTCGTGCAAGTGATTGAAAACTTGCCAGCGAATGGAGTGGGAATGAGCTCTGCGGCGGCATTCGGTGACGCGTACGGGCAAAGCGCTCGCGCCAGACGAGGGCGAGCAGCCATATGAAGCTGAGTGCGGTAGCGGTTCGACGCCCTATTGCCACTTCGATGATCTATTTGATCATCGCCGTCATCGGCAGCTTTGCGTACCTGCGACTGCGCATCGATCTCTTTCCGGACATTGACTTTCCGGCGATCACCATCGTCGCGTCATACCCCGGCGTTGCGCCTGAAGAGATGGAAACCTTGGTGACTCGTCCCATCGAAGAGGCAGTGTCTCGGGTCGAGGGGGTCAACAAGATCGAGTCCAACTCGAGTGAGGGGCGCTCGCGGGTGGTGCTCTCTTTCGATTGGGGGACCTCGCTGAGTGAGGCCTTCAACGACGTGCAAGCAGCGATCGAACGCGGTCGCGCTCGGATGCCCGAGGATGTTCCTGCACCGACGGTCTACAAGTTTGATATCACCAATGTGCCCGTCATGGTCCTCGCCCTTGACGCCGAGGGTGATGAGGGTGAGTTGCGTCGCTTCGCCGAGGATGTGGTCAAGCCGCGCCTCGAGCGCATCTCTGGTGTGGCGAGCGCCGACATCAGCGGCGCGCGTTTGCGCGAGCTGCGGGTGTCGATAGATCCACTCAAGCTGGCCGATTTTCGGCTCAGCACCAGCCAGGTCATTGCTGCCATTCGTAACGCCAGCCCCTTGGTTCCCACCGGCGCCATTGGCCAGGAGCAATCCAAGCTGCTGGTGCGGGCGATGGGCGAGTTCGAGTCGGTGGAGCAGCTCTCCAACATCGTGGTGACCCGGCGAAATGGCCATGCCATCCGATTGAGTGAGCTCGCGGTCGTCGAGGACAGCTTCGAGGACAGAGTGAGCTTGGTTCGCATCGATAACCAAGAGGGTGTTTCACTGCGTGTGGTCAAGACCTCGAGCGCGAACACCATCGAGCTTGCCGACCGTCTTCAGCAGGAGATCACGGCGTTCAACGAAGAATACGACGGCAGGGCTCGTCTGTCGGTGATCGTGGATACCTCGGTCTTCATTCGCCGTTCTGTGGACGGTGTGAAAACGAGCATCGGCTACGGCGCATTGCTTGCGTTCTGCGTGCTCCTCTTCTTTTTGCGCAGTCTGCGTAGCACGATGGTTATCGGCACGGTCATTCCGGTGGCGATGTTGGCCACGCTGTTCATGATGGACCAGCTCGACCTGACGCTGAACCTCATCACCTTCGGTGGTTTGGCGTTGGGGATGGGGATGCTGGTTGACAGCTCGATTGTCATTCTCGAGAACATCTTCCGAAAGCGTGAGCAAGGAGAGGATGCACGAGAAGCCGCAATCCAGGGTGCTTCCGAGGTGGCGATGGCCATCGTCGCCTCGACGCTGACAACGGTGGTGGTTTTCGTGCCCGTCGTGTTTTTACAAGGCTTCATCGCCATCTTCTTCCAGCAGATGGCCTTGGTGGTGATTTGCGCGCTCCTGGCGAGCCTGATGGCGGCGCTGACGCTGACGCCGATGATGAGCTATCTGATGTTGCGTCGGATGAAGCATGCCAGAGCAGCGAAAGCTCGGCGACGCGGCCCCATTGCCTTGCTGTTGGATGGTCTGGATGCTGTCTACGCGCGCTTGCTCCGCTTCGCGCTTCGCATTGGCCCAGTGGTGCTGCTGCTCGCGGTGGCAGGCGTGGTGCTTGCCGGGATGCAGGCGGGAGACATCGGGCAGGAGTTCTTTCCCGATTCCGATGAGAGCGAGGTGCGCGTCAGCGCGGACTATCCTGCAGGCACTCGTTTAGAGCGGACTGATGCTGCAGCCGTGCGTATGAGCGCGGCGATTCGCGAGTGGGTGCCCGAGGCCCAAAGCATCCTGACCGTGAGTGGGACGGGCGGCAACTACTCCAGTGCTGGCGAGGAGTCGACGAGCCTTCGGATCAACCTCTCACCGGTGACGCAGCGACAACGGTCGAGCCAAGAGATCGCGTCCCTGCTCCAGCGCGAGCTCCCCAAGATTGCGCCAGGAATGCGGATTTCTGCGCGAGCAGGCGGTGGTTTGTGGATCATGCGTGCGATCCGTGGGGGGGATGAGCGGGTGCGTGTGGAGTTGCGCGGATTCGATTTGGAGATAGCAGAGCAACTGTCTGAGAAGATTGCGGACCTGATGATGTCTGTCGAGGGGGTCAGCGATGCTCGCTCGAGCCGTCGAGTGGGCGGAACCGAGCTTCGCCTGTACATGGACCGCGACAAGCTTGGGATTCTCGGAGCAAGCCCCAGCGAGCTGGCAGAAACCATCAGCACCCTGGTTCAGGGCACCCGAGCGGCCGTCTTTCGCGAGGCTGGGCACGAATACGAGGTGCGGGTTCGATTGCCCGAGCTTTCGCGGGAGAACTTGGATGTGCTGTTGAACGCGCCGGTTTCGTTTTCTGGAGCCCGGCCGCAGCTTCTCAGAGAGTTGGTCCAGGTGAAGCGGGGGCCCACGCCGCAGGCCATCGAGCGACTCAATCAAGAGCGCATCGTGGTGATTTCGGGTGGTCTGGATGGAAGTCGTGATCTGGCCGCTGTGAACGCGGATATCGCGGCAGGTCTGGCGTCGCTCGAGCTCCCGGACGGGTTCTCTGCCATCGTCGCTGGAGAGGACGAGCAACAGCAAAAGGGCTTCGGCGATCTGTCGATGGGCTTCCTCCTGGCCCTGCTCTTGGTCTACATGGTGATGGCCGCTCAGTTCGAGTCCTTGCTTCAGCCCCTCATCATCATGGCCTCGGTGCCATTTGCGGCAATCGGTGTGATCGGGGCTTTGCTGGTCACGGGAACCACGCTCAACGTCTACAGTTTTCTAGGGGCCATCGTGCTCATCGGTATCGTGGTCAACAACGGTATCGTGCTTGTGGACTACACCAATCTGCTGCTGCGAACGGAAGGCCTGGGGCTTCGGGAGAGTGTCTTGGAGGCTGCCCGTCGTCGCTTACGCCCCATTCTCATGACCACCTCCACGACGATTTTGGCGTTGTTGCCTGTGGCCATGAGCACAGGAACAGGGGCCGAGAGTCAGGCGCCTCTGGCCCGTGTGGTCGTTGGCGGCGTGGGCGTGTCAACGCTGGTTACGCTCTTCGTCGTCCCTATACTCTACTATGGACTTGGCAAAGCATCACGGTGGTGGACCTCTCGTCGCGTCTCCACGGAGAATGTGCATGAATCTTGATACGCTCCGTCAATATTGTTTGTCCAAGTCCTCGACCAGCGAAGATTTTCCCTTTGATGACCAGACCCTTGTGATGCGTGTTCATGGAAAGATTTTCGCCCTTATCGCCCTTGATGCCTCACCGTTGTCGGTCAACCTGAAATGCGCCCCCGAGAAGGCGCTCGAGCTCAGAGAGCAGTATCCCTGCGTTCAACCAGGCTTCCACATGAACAAGCGCCACTGGAACACGGTACTGGTCGATGGCAGCGTGTCGCCTCGCCTGATTGAAGCTTGGGTCGATCACTCTTACGATTTGGTTTGGAATGGTCTCCCCAAGCGCCTTCGAGGGGGCTGATCACTCCATCTCCCCGGCCATGTTCCAAAGCAGGTAACGAAGCCGATCTGAGCGTCGTGGGAATACGGAGAGCGCATGCATGAGCTTGGCGACGGCGGCTTCGAGCATCATCTGGCCACCGCCTATGGCGCCTGCATCCGCCAAGACTTTGCTGTTTTCGTACAGCCCGAGGTTGATCATGCCGGCGGATTGATTGGCGACGAGGACGTCGATGCCGCCGTCGACAGCCTTCTTGATCACTGGGGCGAGGGGGCGTTGGGCAGCGGGCAGGGTGCCAGCACCGAACGCAGCGAGGACGATGCCGCGCAGCTTGTCCGAGCCGGCATCGATGAGGTGTTCGAGCAGCGCTGGGGTGAGACCTGGGGTAACGAAGACGACAGCGACCCGCGGATCGAAACGAGAATCACAGCGGAAGGGCAGCACTGGCCGTCGAATCCCTGGGGAGAGCTCTACGTCGACACCGAGCTTGGCGAGGGGTTGACATCCAGGGCTATCGAAGGCGTGGTAGGCTCTGGTGTTGCTCTTGGTGGCTCGACAGCCACGCAGCAGCAGTCCATCGAAGCAGATCCCGACCTCGGGGATGCTGAGGGTTGCAAGCTCGGCCGCGTCGGTGAGGTTGCGCCGTGCATCTGAGCGCAGCGCAGAGAGAGGGCGTTGCGCGCCGGTGAGGATGACTGGTCGATCCAGGCCTTCGAGCGCAAAGCTGAGCGCGCTCGCCGTGTAGGCCATGGTATCGGTGCCGTGGGTGATGAGGAAGCCATCGAAGTCAGTGCGGCATTCGGCGATGCGTTCGGCCAGAGCTGTCCAGATTTCCGGGCCAATATCGCTGGAGTCGAGGTTACTGATGATCTCGACATCAAGGTCGATGAGGCCCTGAAGCTCCGGTAGGTTGGTGATGAGCTGTTGCCCGAGCTCACTGGGGACCAGAGGGTCGCCGGTCATACAGAGGGTTCCGCCAGTATACAGCAACTTGATCCGATGCATGCCGAGTCCTGATGTGGGGGGAAGTCGCCTGTGAAGTCCGAGCTGTTCGGCTCACTCGTCTGCTTGGGGGAGGATGCCTTGCTCTCGGGCCATTTCGCGCAGGCGCAGTTTCAGTCTCTCAAAGCGTTTGCGCGCGGTGGCTGCAGCCCGTTGAAGCTCATCAGCTTCGGAGTCGCTAAGGATCTGCGCGATCTCGCGCCAGCTCATGCCGCGATCGATGCGCAAGCTGAGCAGCATTCGGTCTTCCGGTGCGAGCTGTTCGCGGAGTCGAGCAATACTGTCTTTGACCTGGGTACGCAGGAACGGGGCTGTTCTTGACTGGTGTTCTGCGACCAGCGCATGGACCTCTGCGGAGCGAGCTGGGCGCAGGTGCCGACGGTATGCCGAGCTGAGGACCCGAAGGGCGGCGTGCCGCGCCAGAGTGTAGCACCAGGTTCGCAGCCGAGACTGCCATCGAAAGTTGGGGAGGCCGACCCAGAGATCGGCGCAGAACTGCGCAAAGGCATCATCCGCATCATCCTGGTCGTTGCACATGTGCGCAATAAAGCCAAAGATTTCAGCGCCATAGCGTTCAATGGCAAGGCTCGCACAGGCGCGTAGCTCTGCGTCGTCGAAGAGGGTCTTGAGCTCGGATTCGTCTTGTTCGTGGGTGCTTGGCACGGTCGCGTACTCCGCCAGAACCTGCCCTGATTGTGCAGCAGAGCAGGGTGCGGGTCCAGGGGCATACCTGGGATCTTTGACATGTCCGAGTTTTGCTGGAGCATTGGTCTCACGGTCGCGAGTGTAGCGCTCGCGTTCACCGTGCTCAGGATGAAACCAAGCAGCAGGATGCAGCCGTGAACGCAAAATCGTCGATGACATTTCGTGGAAGCCGACGCGCTCGCGTCAACACATACGCGATGGTGAGCGAGCCGGGACATCCGGGAGCCGCCAGCTTTGGCGTCGTGGATCTCTCTGAGGGCGGCATTTTCATTGCCGATGATCAGGCTTTTGGTCGCGATGCTCAGCTTCGCATCGGTCTGCCGATTGCCGATGGTCGCCACAGCGTTTGGGCGTCGGGCACGGTGGTGTGGCGAGGCAGAAAGGATGGCCAGGATGGCGCGGGCATCCGTCTGCAGTTCGAGCATGGTCAAGCCGCCGAGCACTGGAAGCAAACAGTCCAGGAGTGGATCGGGCTACAGTCGGTGGCCACCGTGGCGAGCCTGCGACAGGGCTGCGCACGAACGGGCTCCGCCGACTGTGCGTGAGCCAGGGGTGCAGGTCGAGGACATGGATTGCCTTCGTTCGCTCTCGGGTATCGACTTCTCGCCAGCCACAATTCCTTGGTGATATCAAGGAAATACGTGGCCTTAGCTGGCTTTCGATTCTCAATACTTGGCTGAGGTCATTGCACTTCGTCTGTGCCCACCTCTCGACGAGCCAGCCTGACTGGCGCAATCCGCAGTGTTGGCTCAAGCCGACCGGGACGGTCACAGCAGCTTCGTGCAGTTTCGACTGACTGTGCCCACCGTTGCTCCCTGGGCCGCTCGCGCGGTGTGGTGGAGAGCTGCCGAGGCCGGCTGAGAGCTCGCAGGGTTGGCTGCGACTCAGGCCGCGCGCTCGAGCCGGCCCGAGCCGCGCCATGTGCTGGTGTCCATGGACAATCTCTGGATTCCACGGATTCCACGAGCGAATAGAGCGCATTGTGGCATCACCATGTACAATGCAGCCCGAAGGTGGGTTGGTGAAGTCCACCGACTTCGTCTCGACGATCATCGAACCGTTTTCCAAGAGCTCCACATGAGCGCCTTATTGCGGACAAGCCTCTTTCTTTGCCTCGTCCCACTGCTGCTGAGTGTGCCAGAACTGCTTGTCGCACAACAGGATGAGTCTACTGCCATCGAAGGGAAGCTCGCTTCCGGCCAATCGCTGCTCGTTGCGCTGCGGAGCAAAGGCTTACGCATTGAGCAGACCAGAGCACCTGTCGACGCCATCGCGACCATCTACGACTTTCGTGGTGCACGCACGGGTGACCGTTTCCAAGCCGAGCTCAATGAAAACGGCTCCATCAAGGTGCTGCGCTTCTTCAAATCTGAGAACGCCATCTTCGTGGCCACCCGCAACAGCGATGGCACGTACGCGGCGGCGAAAGTGACCCAAGCCGAGCTCGACACGAGCAGGGAGAGTGTCGAGGAGGCCGAGTCCGTCGTCGACCGTCCCGATCCGCCGGTGGACCTCGAGCCAGAAGGTCCAGCACCCGAGGGGGAAGAGCCCGTCGAAGAAGCTCACGTGTATGAATCACTGGGCGTTGACGCGGAGCTCCCCCCTCGTTTGCCTCACCCAATGGGACAAAACCGCGTGAGCCGAATCGATGCCCCAGCTGCGATGCAAGAGCCCGAACCCATTCAGGAACTCGAGCGCGGCACGAACACCTCCAGCGAGTGGCGACTTGCCGAAGTCCTCGCTGTCTCTTTTGCGCTTGGACTGCTCGCGCTGCTGGGCTGGATTCTGCTCGACCAACTGCGACTCAGGAGGGGCTTGCTCAAGGGCAACATGAAACTCCTCGAGACCATGAGATTGGGGCCGCAGCAACGTTTGCTCTTGGTCGAGGCTGGTCAACGACAACTACTGCTCAGTCAGCAGGCTCGCCAACTCACGCTTCTGGCCGTGCTCAAGAATGGACGTCTGCTGCGACACCGTGCTCGCCAGCGTCCGAAAGCGGCACCATCGCCCACCATCAAAGGCCTGGTCGACGAGCTCGAGACGCGAAATGGGGTGCCGCTCGCTCAGCTCGAGCGAGAGGAGCAGAACCACTGGCGCAGTCGGATTGAGCAGGAAGCATTGCGTCTTCGCGCTGCAGGCGTTCGAAACGTCGCTCTTTCCTCTGAGCCCCGCCCACGCTACGACGCAGACCAAGACTAGGCGCTTGCTTCACATGGTACTCGGCACGCGAAGGCGAAGGGGTTCCAAAGAGCGCAAGCCTTTGGGGGGGGTAGAGCCCATCATTCGTATTCCATTTTCTACCGACTGCACCCACATCAAAGCTCGAGACGAGGCAAACTGTGACTGAGAACGCAGAGCGAGCAGAAACTTTGGAACCGGATCCGGCATCTACCCACGATGGCCCCTCACTCGAGACCTTGTTTCGAGAAGCAGATGAGCTCGCTGCGAGCGCTGGCATTGACGAGGCCTGCAGGCATTTGGGAACGCAACGTCGCGCCTTGGTCGATGCCATCGAAGCAGGCGAACAGCGACTGGTGCTGCCGTTACTCGAGTTGGTGCGTCGCCAGATGAGCTATCTCTTTCGCGAAGATCGTCATGCAGACGCAGCGCGAGTGGCCTCGGGGCTTCTTCATCTGCTGAGTCATGGTCAGGGCATTGCTCAGCTCATGGCCAGCGCGCGCGAAAGCCTCGCATCATTCCTCCTCGATGCTGCTCGAGCTTTTGGGATGAGCGGCAATTCTGAGGAGTGCCTTCGTCAAGTAGCGACGGCTTTCGATGTGACGCGTCAGCCGGAGTTGGCGGTCGTCAAGGCCATCAAGCTTGCCCTCGAGGTGCCAAAGGTCGAGCTCAAGTGGCGCCAGGATCGGCTCGCCGAGATGTTGGCGCGCTTGGACTTTGCACGAGCTCAGGGGGCCACTCGGGATGCTGTAGCCAGAATTTACGATGCCCTTCGTGGTGTCGACAGTGCCCCTGTCAACCCTGTAGGCAGGGGCATGGCGCAAAACCTCCCTGAGGGTATGGCCGAGCTCGCGCTTGCGCTCGAAGGCTTGCGTTTGCGGGCCTTGCAACTTGGTCGCGCGCCAGTCTCAGCGCCACGTTGAGCATCGACTTGAATCGACTTCTGATTCGAGCTAGTGTCTGGTTGTTGCTTCTCGAACGGTGGAGGATGCCGTGAAACGACCCTCGAAGATCTTGCTTGGTGTCATTGGCTCAGTGGTTCCCGTCATTGTCAGTGCATGTTACGGCGCGCCCTATGACTTCGAGGCGCCCAACCGGATCCTGGGTCGAGTAGTCGACAGCGTCAGCAAGGCAGGGCTGCCGGGAATGCGCGTCTCTTGCCAGGAATCAGGGATTGTCCGGGCGACTGAGGTCACCAACGCTCAGGGTGAATTCGAATTTTTCGATGTGCAGTGCGAGCAGTTCGTGGTCGATGACACCGACGGTGAGAGCAACGGCGCCTACACCCAACTCAACGCCACCTACTGCGGTGAGTGCAGCAACCAAGTGCTCGAGGTGGACCTACAAGAGTAGCATTCCGGCGTTCTCGCGCTTGGCCTGCACCTCGTTTCCCGTGCATTCGTGCAATCTGAGGCGCTGGGTCGCTTCGCTCGAAAGCAAGTCTCTTCCTGACAAAGCGAAGCTCTTGGAGCGCTGGCGATGCCGCTTTCCAAGAGTGTGTCCTCGCTTCGGAGTTCGACCGTGTCCTCAGCCCATTGGCACAAGTCACTGAGAAGATTGCTTTTCCCGCTGCACAAGCGCTTGGAGTCACAGGTTTGTCCGCTCCGCTATCTTTTTGTCGAGGTGACGCTGCGCTGCAATCTCGATTGCATTCACTGTGGTTCCGACTGTGGTCGCGAGCCGGCCGGACAGGAATTGTCTACTGATGAATGGCTGGCTTTTTTCGAGAGCATTGCAGAGGATTTCGACGTCAACTCATTGGTGCTGGTGCTGACGGGGGGCGAGCCCTTGTGTCACCCCGAGCTCGGCCGCTTGGCTGAGGGTATGAGCCGGCTCGGTTTGAGTTGGGCGATGGTGAGCAACGGCTGGCTGCTCGACGATTCTCGGCTCTTGAGGCTCTTGCCTCTGGGCTTGCGTTCGGTGACGGTCAGCCTCGATGGCCTGGCCGCAAATCACGATCATTTTCGCGGAAGACGGGGTGCCTTCGAGCGTGCTTGTCGGGCAATCGGCGCATGTGCTCAGCATTATCGGCCCCGGACGCCAGAGCCTGGCCTGCACTTTTTTGACGTGGTCACTTGCGTTCATCCAGGAAACCTCGACGACCTGCCTCAGCTCCGAGCGCTGCTGCGCTCCTTGGGTGTGCCGGCGTGGCGGCTCTTCACCATCTTTCCGAAGGGCCGCGCCAAAGCGGATTCGAGCCTGTTTCTTTCGCCTGAGCAGCTGCGTCGCTTCTTTGACTTCATCGAAGCGCAGCGCACCGCGGATGACGCAGACGCGATGCACACTCAGTTCAGCTGTGAGGGCTACTTGCCGGCTGCGCTCGACGCAGCAGTTCGTGATGAGCCGTATTTCTGTCGCGCGGGCATCGATATCGGTTCTGTCTTGAGCGATGGAGCCATCTCGGCATGCCCGAACATCAGCCGCTCGTTGGTTCAAGGAAATATTCGGGTCGACCGCTTCTCCCAGGTCTGGGAACAACGCTACCAAGCCTTCCGGGACCGGAGCTGGATGAAGACGGGGGAGTGTTTGGATTGCGCCGAGTGGGGGCAGTGCCAAGGAAACTCGATGCATCTGTGGGATGACGACACGCAGCGGACAGCGCTCTGTTTCCATCGGCGCTTGCAGCAGCAATAGCCGCGGCGCGGCTCGAGCCCCGCGTTCGTGGTCGCAGGCGAGACTCAGAAGTCGCTGAGTAGGTCAACGAAATCGGTGCGGTCGATAAAGGGGTTACGATTCTGCTGCAGCGCTTCGATGGCGTTGTTTCGCTCGAACTCTCTCTCGTCGACGGGATCATCGAGGTGCCACTGACGCAGGATATCCTCGACCTCGGCTGCGATAGGGAGTTGGTAGCGAACGGACATGTAAAACTGGGCACGCGCAACGTCGCCGCGACGAGCGAGCCGGACATGGAAGACGAGCTCGTCGTCGTCGTTTCGGCCGAGGTAGCTGCCGTTGGCGTCCCAGTTACAGGTCGGAGGGGTGCAGTTGGGTTCACCGTAGTTGAAATTGCTGCGGCGGTTGTTGGCCTCGGACCAACACGGGAAGATGTGGTGGAGATCGCCGCGCCCGGTGGGCTCGTCGGGTGGGACGAGGGCGCTGGATGGCCAGGTGTGCTCGGTGTTGAAGCTGCAGGACTCTTGCTCACCGTCGGGCAATGTACAGGTGCCTTTGGGGTAGGTCGTTCCATCGGGCTCGATGGTGCGGCCTGAGTAGATGCACTCGAAGACCCCATCGTGCAGATCGATGCCGACACCGCCATTCTCGCCGTAGATCTGATCGCGGGCGGCGTCGTAGCCGAGGGCGATGTGCTCATCGACGTAGTCGAGCAGGGCATCGCGCAGTGCCGCTTCATCGAGGCTTTCGAGGGTCACGTAGAAGGCTGCGAGCTCTTCGGGCAGCACGACCTGGTAGGGTTCGACCGCATCGGCTTCGTCAGACTCATCCACGAAGTCGGCGTCGTCATCTGGCAGCTCGAGCTCGTCGTCGAGTGTATCGAGCTCGACGAGCTCGGTGTCGGTATCGAGCTCGTCCTCGAGGTCGGCGGCGTCCTCGTCGACCTCTATGTTGACGTCGAGCTCTGCGTCGGCGTCGACTTCTGGGTCGACCTCGAGCTCGGAGATGTCGTTGTCAGGACTGAGCTCAGAGCTTGGGGGCGAGTCATCACAGGCGGAGAGCGCGAAGAAGAGTAGGGCGAGAAGGCAGAGTCGGATCGTTTTCATGGCATGCTCCCGCGTCGAATCGCATCGAGAATCCACAACATAGGGATTAGCCCGAGTCAGGAAAAAAGGCAATCGAAAGTGAGCGAAGGGCACGCATCCTCTCGACATTCCGAAGGAATTGCTATTGTCGAGAGGTCGGTGCCCCAGGAGCGAACGAATGCAAGGCGAGGGTTCTAGGCCGCGTCGTTGCTCGAATAGAAGGCCTAAGGTCGACCAGCGGCCCCTGCGGGTGTGGGCAAGGCAAGACGACGCTCCCTCGGACAGTCTTTGGAAATCCTTGGAGCGGCGAGGCTGCAGCTCGTGCGGCAGTCGATTCGCTGACGCGAAGCGCGCTCGGATCCCAAACCCAGAACGCGCTTCGGAGAGGTCAGCCTTAGCGAATGTTCCTTCCAGCGCTCTCGGTGGGTTCAGGCGGCGCGCCCCACTGCAGCGTTCCTGGTTTGGTCGACTTGAAGGCAACGCCGGCAGCGGTTCGGCTGCTGCCGCCCATCTCGAGGACGAGTTTGGCAGCTTGCAAGGACGCGATGGGGAACTCGAGGAAGGTCCACTCTTTGGCTTTGTTGGCAAACCAACCTTCGGTCCAGGCGCGCAGTGTGAGGGCGGCCATGAGCTGAGCGTTGATGTCGATATCGAACGGCGTGAGTGCCCATTCGAAGCCCCCAGTGGGGGAGTAGGCGAAGGAGATACCGCGGGAGATCTGGGCGGTGGCGCTGGCGGTGAGCGAGGCGCGCAGGCCTACGCCACCACGCTGGACGACGGCGTCGAGGGCGGCACCGCCTTCGACGTAGCCTGTCAGGGCGCCGCTGATGGAGCCCGTGAGCTGGCCCGCGATGGTGAACTTGCGGTCAGCGGGCTTCCACTGGTAGGAGGCCGAGGCGGTGATCTTGGCATCGGGGGTGAAGGTTGCACCAGCGGCGACATAGACACCCGCCACAGGGAAGGCCGGGATGCGGTAGAGCATGCGGACTTCAGCGAGCTTCTTTGGATCCCACTTGGCCTTGACGATTTCCTTTTCGAACTGACCCGAGACGCTGTCCAGGACGATGCCGCCGTTGCCAAAGCCAAGGGTGACCTTGGGAACCCCCTGAGGCGAGGAGGCATCCATGTTGTCGGCCCCCATGTTTTCGCCGCGGTTCAGCGTCTTTTGGCCAGCGCTTGCGGAGATTTCGGCAGGCGCGGCACCCGACTCTGCTGCATTGGCTTCCTTTTCGAGCTGTGCGGTGGGAGCACCTGCGGCGGCAGCACCGGCCGGAGCGGCGGCAGCAGGCGCTTGCACATCCTGGCCACCCGCATCCTCTTTCTGCGCTCCAGCGGGAGCGGCTCCTGCGGCACCGCCGGGCTGCGCCTTCTTGTCACCCTCTGCGCCAGCCTTCTCCGCCCCAGCCCCAGCGGCGGCGGCAGGATCGCTCTTCTCGCCTTTGGCTTTCTTGGCTTGCTGAACGATGTGGGTGGCTTCGTGGCGCAGAACCTTCTTCACATCGGCGACGTTGGGCGCGACGTGAATGACGCCATCCTCGGCGAATCCGTCCACACCGCGCTGAGCGGCCTCAGCCGAATTCATGATGACGGTGGTCTTGGAGAAGTCGGCATCTGGGAACTGGGCAGCGACGTCAGTGGGCAGTTGCTCTTGCTTCTGCTCAGCCTGTTCGGTCTGCTCCTTTTCACGCGCAGCAGGATCTTTTGCCTCGCTGCTCGGTGCGTTTCCCTCTTTCTTTTCGTCTTTCTTCTCGCCGTCCTCTAGCTTGCTTTGGGCTTGGCCCTGTGCTGCCTCTGGACCGTCCTTCGCGCCGAGATCCTTGAAGGCGGGCGCGTTGGCTGCTTCGGCGGCGGCTTCTGCGACAGAAATGGGTTTTTGTTCATCGGCCACGACGGTCCTCCTGTGTCCTGGCTGCGACAACTTGTCTCAGGCCCGAACTCTATGCGTTCGATTCAAGTCCGTGAAATCTTATGACTTCTCAATCTCAATCCGGTGTGGATGATGCACACCGTCAACTCACCTACAAAGTGGAGCAATTGCCGTGCCGTCGGCCGTGAACAGGCCATCCTCGCGTTACTTGATGGTGCGTGCTTTGCTTTCGACGGGCTGTGGGGGAGCTCCCCAGCCAAATTTGCCTGGCTTGATGGTCTTGAAGGCTGCCCCTGCGGCGGTGCGGCTGCTGCCACCGACTTCGAGGACCGCTTTCACTCCCTGCAGATAGCCGATTGGGAACTGCTTGAAAGTCCATTCCTTTTTCTTGTCGGCGAACCAGCCCTTGGTGTACGCGTAGAGGCTGAGCGCTGCGATGAGGTCGGCTTTGACGTCGATATCGAAGGGAACGAGTTTCCACTCGAAACCCTTGCTTGGCGAGTACGCAAACGAAATGGAGCGAGACACAGAGGCGCTTGCCGTGGCGGTGAGCGACGCTTCGAGGCCAACGCCGCCTTTCTGAATCACCGCGTCGAGGCAGAGGCCGCCGCGCACATAGCCCTTGAGAGCGCCGCTGATCGAGCCTTTCATGTTGCCGCTGACCGTGAATTTGCGGTCGGCGTGTTTCCACTCGTAGCTCGCTTCGGCGCCAATGTTCGCCTTGGGCGTAAAGGTTGCGCCCGCAGAGACCTCAATGGCGGCGACGGGGAACGAAGGGATGGGGTACTTGACAGTGAACTCGGCGAGTTTCTTGGGTTTCCAGTCGGCCTTCAGGAGATCTGTCTTGAACGTCCCCTTGACCTTGTCCAGGGTCACTCCGCCTTTGCCAAAGCCAAGAGTCACCTTGGGCACACCCTGAGCGCTCTTCTTCTCTCCAGCCTCAGGCTCCTTGTTGAGCGCAGCCGGTCCTGCAGGTGAGAGTGCTGCGGGGCTGGCTCCAGCCTCGGCCGCATTGGCTTCCTTCTCGAGTTGCGCCGTGGGAGCTGCACCTTGCGGCGCTTGCTTCTGTTCGGCTGCTGCAGGCCCTTGCTGAGCTCCCTGGGCTGCCTGAACTCCTGGCGCACCCTGAGCTGCGGCTTGAGCCCCGTCCTTCTCGGCTGCGCCAGGCGCCTGCTGTCCGCCGCCCGCGGCGTCACCAGCTTTCTCTCCCTTCTCTTTCTTTGCCTGCTGCACGATGTGGGTCGCCTCGTGGCGCAGCACTTTCTTGACGTCGGCCACGTTGGGAGCCACGTGAATGACGCCATCCTTCGCGAAGCCGTCGAGCCCCTTCTTGGCAGCTTCCGCCGAGTTCATGATGACCGTGGTTTTCGAGAAGTCGGCGTCGGGGAACTGCGCGGCGACCTCTGCAGGGAGCTCGGTCTGCGTTTGCTCCGCTTCCCCTTGCTTGCCCGGACCAGCTTTGTCCTGGGCTGCAGGATCCTTGTCCTCTGCGCGTTGCCCCCCCTCAGCGCCTTCAGACTGCTTGGACTCCTCCTCGAGAGCGCTGCCTTGCTTTGATTCGGCGGCTTCCGGTCCCTCTTGGGCCTCGAGCTTTTCGAAAGGAGGCGCTGTGTTCGCTTGAGCAGCAGCTTCTTCAGGGCTTATCGGGTTTGCTTCCTGGGCCACGGCGGTCCCCCTGTCGGTGGAGCATGAGACAAGAAGTCTCACCCCCCTCGGTTATCGCTTCCCACGCTCGACTCGAGTATGTCCAGAATTGACGTAGACTTGACCACTCAAGGACAATGCCACGTCCCGGACTGCGTTGCAATCGAGCAAAGGTGATGCCAAGCTCCTTTCGCACGCGCCTGGGCCGCTTCACGCTCAGCGATGGGGCTCAGCTCGTCGCGGTGCGGCTGCTCTGGACCTCGACTTGCAGCACCCCGTCCTGGTTCTGCACGCAGGTCGCCGAACGCACCAGCCAGAGGTGCTCCGCAAAATCAGCCCGCTTTCTCTGCACGAGCTGGTCGAAGAGCGCCACCAGGGTCGCCGCTCCCTCCTGTTGCATCAACACCACGGCCGCTTGCGAAAAGATCGCACGCGCCGTCTGAACAGAAGAAGCACTGGCGCTCGGACCTCCCTGTAGCGTCTCCATGACCACCACGTTCCAGACACTCTTCGCCAAGGATAAGACCATTTGCATCCGTCGGGCGTCGCCGTTCACCGCGGCGAGCTCCATCAGCGGCTCGGCAAAGGCCAAGAGCACTTCGGACTCGTTTGCATATTGCTTCAAGGGTTCGCTCCTTCTTCGCTGTCTTGCACTTCGTTCGTCTCGCATCTCGCGAGCACGAGGCAGCAACGGTGCCAGAAAGCGATGGAGAAGGAATGGAAAAGTAACGAGAAACGAGGAGAAATCCCCGCAGCTCCAAGGAAATGACACTTGACAAGTTTTGGCAATGGTGAGCCTAGTAATGCTCCGAGAGAAGGTCAACACTGTGGTGTTTTTCTCCATCGACAATTGGCAGGCGGGACTGCGCGGGGTCGGCTTTGGCGATTTGCTCATCCAGCAGGTCATGGCCGATACCTCGATTGCCCCACTCCCGTCAGAGGGCCTTGGCGGCCGTCAAGCGTGATGGGGCCGACGCCAAACGAAGCCAGGCGTTGAGGCCGGAGCGACTGGAGCGCCTCATCGCGCCCTTCGCTGAGGCGCTCTGCGCGGCGAGCGGCAGGGCATCTGGACGAGAGGTGCTGCAGGTGCTGCTCGGGATCCATGGGTGGGGCGCTGCACTACCAATGTCGAAGGTCTAGATCCTTGAAATCCCTATCTTTTCAGTTCGAGCAGATTCGTCATTGGGCCGGCGTCAACACGCCACGCTCACTGCTGATGATGGGAACGCCTGAGCCGAGGACGTCGAGCTGTGCTTGGAGGCCATCGCTGGTGCAAGTGATGACGAGCTCGCCGCCTGCGAACAGGCCCTCGCTCAAGCGGTAGCTGTGTTTGCCGCTCTCGCTCGAGCTGCGTTTGCCCTTGGCGGCGCTTTCCCATTCAGGGTGGCTTACGGTGACCTCCGTGAGGGCGTTGCCGAGAACGACTTGGTAGCTGTTGCCTGCTGATGCGACGTAGTTGAGCTCAGCTTCGAAGGCCTGCTCTTGGTTGCGGTCCCATTCGTGCTCGACGCTGAGCACATAGGCGCCATCCGAGAGCTGGGCGTTGTCGGTTTTGGTCAAGGGTGTGCCGGTTTGAGCTTCTGTGTCCGGGGTGGGCTGGGGTGTTGAGCAGGCGAGGGCAGCGAAAGCGATGAGGATGCTCATGAGCAGGAAGGTGTTCTCTTTGTTCATACGTACTCCTGTTGAAGACCAGGCCGCTTCTTTGCGGCGCAAACCAGCGTAGCCGGTTTTGTTCAACGCCGCTCTGGAGATTCGGATCTGTTGACAAAGGTGGCTGGCGGGTCGTGAGCGCTTATTGGCGCTCTTGTGTCACTCGGGTTGGCTGGCTATGATGCCGAGAACGCTTGCGGAATCAGGGGATCGCAGGTACGTACGGCGATGCTCGAGCGCCACGCCAAAGGGGGACCGATGGAGACACGCTACTTCGACGAAGCAGGACCACAGTACAGCGCGGAGACCGTGGCGTTGAGCATTGCGCGCGCGCAACAGCTCGGTCTTCGTCAACTGGTTCTGGCAACCGATACCGGGAAGACGGCTCGGCAGGCTCTGGCGATGCTGCCGCAGGGATTTGAGTTGGTGGTGGTGAGCAATCCCGCGGGCTTGAGCCTTCCTGTTAAGAAGTTGCATGACAGTTGGCCCGCTGCGCGTGCACATCGGGAGCGAATCGAAGCGACGGGAGTGGCGTCGTTGCCTGCGAGCATCAGCGATGAGGAAATGCAATCATTGAGAGCGCTTGGGGCGATAGTCTTGAGGATGGATTGGAAGCTTTTCGTGGGTTTTGCGAAGACCCCGCTGAAGGCGCTCGACATGTTCAGCGCGGGGGTGCGTGTTGCGGTGGCTTGCAGCGTTGCAGCCTATCAGGCAGGTGCGGTGCAGGAAGGTGAGCTGCTTGCGCTGGGGGGCACTGGCTTTGCGGGTGGCGGCGCAGACTCAGCAATTGTGCTTCAGGTGAGCTCATCGTGGTCACAGTGGCGGATCTTGGAGTTGTTGGCGAAGCCTAGATTGGGTCCACCATCAGAGACCTGAACCTGTGATGATGGCGTCAACGAGCATGCAGAGTGAGCGTTGTGCTCGGCGGTTCTTGAAGCGCGAAGGGGGCGTGATGAACGCTGCTTGGTATTGGCGAACTTGCTGCATCCGAATGTTTTCTGGAGCTGTGACGGCCGAGACAGGCGCAGAGCAGCGGGCCAAAGGGCTGAGGGTCTCATCGCCGGGAGCGACGTTGTTGGGGTCAGATCCGCGAGTTGACATAATATCCATTCTCGGATCCTGCGGGTCGAGAACGAAAGGGGGCAAACCGACGGTCGGACTGCCGGTTGGACCGACGGTCGGATTGATGGACCGCCGCGGCGCATCTGTCAGTCGTGGCAACAGGCCGAGCGCCCAATCGACAAGAACCCTCGTCTACGCCATCAGCCTCGGAATGCTCCTCTGCGCCTGCTCGAGGCCCACCGTCCACACCGAAGGTGCCCACCACAGCGCCGAAACCGAAAAAACCAACACTGCCCCCGACGCGACAAGCTCCGACGAAAGCACGGCCACAACAGCCATGCCCACACCCGTCGGCAAGCCCCTCGAAGCTCCGGAACACTCTACCGATACTCTGCAAAATGATGTTCAAATGGTTGAAAATCATCATGATGAGGCAGCGTCAGATGCTGAGCCCTTCGCGCCAAAGCACAGGACACTCGAGCTGCGCGCCCCAGAAGACCCTTCCGACGAGCCAAGAAAAGCTAAGGAAATCATGGATCGAATCAATGAAATCGCAGGCGATTCCTTAGCTTCGTGGTGCGCGGACGTTGGCCTCCAGTATCCCCCAGAGGGCGTCCTCTTTCGTGCCTTCAAACGTCAGCGAGAATTCGAAATCTGGGCGAAAAACAAAGATATGGAGCAGCTCGTGCTGCTCGCCACGCTGCCCATCTGCGCCATGGATTTCGAACCAGGTCCCAAGCTCCAAGAAGGCGACGGCAAAACCCCAGAAGGCTTCTACCATCCCTCGCCACTCTACTGGAGCAGCCTCTGGTTCATGTGGATGAAGCTCGATCCCGAATCCATCGACAGCTACGGAAGAAAGGACCAAGGCTCAGCCTTTCGGCTGTGCATCGAGTACCCCAACAAGACTGACAAGAAACGCAGCAAAAGCATCGATATCGACAACCCTGGCAGCGCCATCTGCGTTCACGGAAACTGCGTGAGCGCAGGCTGTCTGTCCTTTGAAAACCGTGATTTCCTGGCCATTTTCGCCTTTGCCATGCAGCACGACGAGAAGCGCTTCTCCAAGCTCGAGCTGCAGATCTTCCCTTTCCGCTTCGACGACACCATCGACCTCGCCAAGGAGGCCGAAATGGCGGCGCAAGCCAGCACAAACGCTCAACAACTCGGCTCCGAGGCGATCCTCGCCGAGTGGGAGCTGCTGAAGACAGAATACCTGCGCTTCAAAGACACGCGAAGCTTTCGCTAGCCTTGATGCCGACGCGTCTGCGCGTTCGGGTATCGTGAGCAATGGCCCGCAATCAAAGGGATTCCAAAGGGCGTAGCCGTTGGTCCACCCTGAGGCAGAGCCGCCAGACGAAGGTCGTGGTGATGCCCGCCGAAAGAGCCAGAGCGGCGCGGGAATCTTGCTTCTACACCATCAGGCTCTGCCACCAACTGCGCTCCACCGTCGACAGCTCATAGCGCTGCAACTGCCGCCGCCTCAGTCGGTGCTCGAAGTCCACACGCGAGGGCAGCTCCGGAAGCTCGGGGCAGTGCTCATCAAAAGCCACGCGGGTCGCGCCATCCGACAAGATCCCAAAGCGCGCAAGGGTCGCAAACTGACTGCACGACGTGCTCCACACCACCGTCCTCATCCACTCCGACCAACGCTCGGGACACCAATACAACACCGCGCGCATGTACAGCGGCAACGGGTTCGGACCCGCAGTCTCACCCAAGTCCGCCGCATAGGTCGTCGAAAACCCCTGCCCCAGACGCTGGCACGTCACCCCATGCCGAGACATCGGCTGCAGCAAGCGCGCAACGTTCGCAACCCAACGCGCCGCCTCAGGCCACGGTGGCGCGCCGTCTATCTCCCAAAGCCGGTCGAGCCGTGCCAAGTAGCGCTCGGTGAAGCCCCAGACCTCGCGCCAATAACCCGCCTTCGCCAACGCCAAACAAAAGGAAAACGCCGCTTCGTCGGTGCCCCGTCGCTCGGCTACACGCAGCTCCTGACCCAACCACGTCGCGTTGTCCATGCCCCTACCCCTCAGCTGCTCTCAGCACACCATGACCCAGCAGAAACGGACAGCCCTCAGCTGCGAAGTCGAAGCCAGGAGGCGGAGACTCGCTGCGAACGCAGCCCGAAGGTGGCGTGCCAGGGATGGCACGCAACAAAGGACCAAGCTCGCTGACACTGAGCGCGCCAACACAACGAAACGCGCCTCACACCTCAGTCGCTGCATCAACGGCACGCAGCAAGGCCGAATCGCGCTTCCAAAAACACGCTAACATCGCTGGGTTGGGTGTGCGAATTTGTGATGAATAGTGAGACCAACACCCACATTCAGCATGGGCTGAGCATCGCTCAGCCAGCTCCCCTCTCGCCTTTGCTCACCCGCGTCCAGCAACGCAATGCGAGCGAAGCGAGGCCCGAGGCAGCGTCTGTCGCGTGCGCATCCGATGCGCCTGCGCAACGCTGCGAGGGTGTCGCGAGAGCGAGCGAATGCAGTGCGCGTGCGCAAGAAACACCTTGACCTCGCTCCCCGCTCCGAACACAACCGGCAAGGCCCGCGCTCGTTGCATTCGTTCGCTCTCGGGCACCGACTGCAACTGTCGCTCGCCTTCCTTGGCGAGCACCCTTCGGGTTTGCTTCGCAGCGACTCTCCCCTCCTGGCTCCGAATTCCTTCCGAATGTCGAGAGGATGCGTGCCCTTCGCTCACTTTCGATTGCCCCAGAGTTCGCCGCTCTATGCTCTCCGCATTCGACTACCTCTTCATCGGACTCGCCGCGCTGCTCGCTGGCGCCGTCAATGCCTTTGCAGGTGGCGGCACCCTGCTCTCCTTTCCCGCCCTGCTCGCGCTCGGCGTGCCGCCGGTCAGCGCCAACCTCACCACCACCCTCGCCCTCTGTCCTGGTTACCTGGGCGGCTGCTGGGCGCAACGACATGATCTGCTTAGTCAGCGCCACCGCGTTGCCGCGCTGCTTCCCGCCGCCATCATTGGCGGCGCCGCAGGCGGGATGGTGCTGCTGCTCAGCCTCGAATCGGCCTTT
>JAVFAO010000061.1:0-23992 GCA_034002465.1 Myxococcota bacterium | reverse complement strand
AGATCACCAGGTGTCGCCTCGAGAGTTGCCCGAGGTTGCGCACCAAGGTTTCGGCGCTGACCGTGTCTGCGAAATCGGTGAGCAGCACGACGATGGCGCGGCGTCTCAGTCTGGTCCCGAGCTCGGCGAGCCCGCGGGTGAAGTTGGTCTCCACTGCGTTGTATTCCAGACGAGCGCTGTGCTGCATGAGGCGTTGGAGGGTTGGCATTCCCGGCTGCGGCTCGACGTAGGCCCGCGTTTCCTGATCGAAAGCGAAGAGCCCGACCCTATCGCCCATGCGCAGTGACATCAGGGAGAGCAGGAGCCCCGCCTTGATCGCGTGGTCGAGACGCGCGATACCGCCCAGCGCCTGGCTCATCAGGTAGCCCGTGTCGAAGGCGAGGACGATGCGGTGATTGCGCTCGGCCTCGAACTCGCGGACCAGCAGCTTTCTTCGGCGAGCGGAGGCTTTCCAGTCGATGGCGCGGTGGTCGTAGCCAGGCTCGTATTCGCGCAGCGACTCGAACTCCGAGCCGTCACCGATGAAGCGCTGCCGCTTGATGCCGATGATGAAATCCCGCGTCGAGTGCAGGCGCATCGCCGCTTCTTGCACGGCTCGGACGTTGGGCAGGATCGGGACGCTGAGCGTGCAGGGCTGTCGTCGCCCTCGCTCGATGAGGCCCAGCGGACCCTGCCAGCGCAGCCAGAGCGCCGTGCAGGAGAGCTGGCCGCGCCGCTTCAGGTCGAAGCTGAAACGCAAGCAGCGCGTGCGCGCTGCCGCCTTGGTCAGCTCTGGATGGGCCTGTGCAAGCTCTTCTCTGCCGATGGGATCTTGGGAGACGAGCTCGACCTCACCGTCGACGTCGAGGTGGACCTCCACCTTGGTGGCTGCGTCCAAGCCCCTGAGCTCGAGGTCGAGCAGTCCCGGGTTCTCCAGGTGCATCGCCGCGGGCGCATGCAGCTCTGCGCTGATTTGGCGTGGGGGCCTTGCGAGCACCAGGTCGGCCACCACCGCTGCGCTGAGCAAGAGCTGCCAGGCGGCCCAGAAGACCCAGAACTGCACGCCGAAGAGGCTGGGCACGATGCCCAGCACGACACCAAAGGCGGCCAGCCAGAGGGTGAGCTTGCTGGGTCGTAGGAAGTGGCGCAGTCGCGGGGTGCTCATGAAATCCTGGAGGCGCAGCGCTCAGCGAGGAGCAGGGAGCTGGTTGAGGAGCTGGGCGAGGATGGCGCGGGCGCTGTGTCCCTCGATCTCGGCGCCAGGGGCGAGGACGAGGCGGTGAGCCAAGGTGGGGGGCACGAGCTGCTTGATGTCGTCGGGTATGACGTAGCTGCGGCCTTCCAGAGCGGCGAGGGCGCGAACGGCGGTGGCGAGCATGGTGCAGGTGCGGGGGGAGGCGCCGGCGAGCAGTGAGGGGTGCTGGCGCGTGGCGCGGACGATGTCGACGATGTAGTCGACCAAGGGCTCGCTCAGCTCGACCTGGGAGACGGCCTCGCGCATGGCGTCGATGGTGGCGAGGTCGGCGACGGGCTCGAGGGCGAAGTCACTCAGCCTCGGCATCCCGCTGCGTCGTCCGTGGCGCTGCACTACGGCGCGTTCTTGGTCGCGGCTGGGGTAGTCGACGATGACCTTGAAGAGGAAGCGATCGAGCTGTGCTTCTGGGAGTGGATAGGTGCCCTCTTGCTCGATGGGGTTCTGGGTGGCGATGACCATGAAGCCGGTACCCAGGGCGTAGGTCTGGACGTCGATGGTGATCTTGCGCTCCTGCATGGCCTGCAGCAGGGCGGACTGGGTCTTGGGCGGCGTGCGATTGATCTCATCGGCGAGCAGTAGCTCGGTAAAGATGGGCCCACGGCTGAAGACGAACTGGTTGGTTTGGAAGTTGAAAAGATTTGTGCCAAGCAAGTCTCCAGGCATCAAATCTGGCGTAAACTGAATACGCTTGAAATCGAGGGACAGGACCGAGGCGAAGGTCTGGGCGAGCAGTGTCTTGGCGGTGCCAGGGACCCCTTCGAGGAGGATGTGGCCTTCTGAGAGGAGGGCGGTCATGAGCAGCGAGATGGCGTGGTCTTGCCCCACGATCACGCGTGAAATCTGTTCATGGGCGCGGTGATAGAGCTCTCGAATCGTGCTCGGGTCCATATAGCATCTCACGTTTCCAGCGATGGATCTTGGTCGCCAGCTCGATGATTCGCTCGGGCGCAGCTTTGCGCTCGAGTGAGAGCAGGCGAAGGTCGTCTTGGAGGGTCTGCAGTCGCAGCTTGGTGCCTCGGCTAGGCTCGAGCTTGCTGAGCCATTCTTCGAGCTGGGCCTGACTGCGCACCCTGGGTGCGCGTAGGGCTTGAGCGAGCTCTCGCATGCTCATCAGCAGGTATCGGGAGAGCGCGCCGCTGCCGTGCACGCTGGCGTCGAGCGCTTGCGCGGTGGTTTGGACCAAGGCCAGGGCGCCGCCTGGTTTTTGCGGGCGGGGATCGCGGGCTGCCCCGAAGCGGCGCATCCCGCTCCACAGCACCAGCAGCAGCGTGAGCCCGAAGCTGATGCTGGCCAGGACCAGCGGAAAGCGGAAGAGCGCTTGCCAGAGCGAGGGTCGCTGCACGAAACCGTGCAGCGTCTCGTCGATGATGAGCGCTCCTGAGCGCGGCCGCAGCTTCTGGAGGATGTTCAGGGCGAGGCTGGCGTTTTGGCCGCGCACCAGGCCATGCGTCGCAAAGAGATCGGGATCGGAGAGCACATAGAGGCGCCGTCCTCCGTCTTCCCAGACGCCCAGCAAGACGCCTTGTTCGCAGGCGATGAGCGGGGTCAGGAGCGGCGCGTCGAGGAGCTGCAACGCATCGAGCTCGGGCTGGGTGTCGCGCAGCATTTCCCCGGACCACCCTGTGGCCTGCTGGCCCTCTTCGAGGCGAAGCACTGACGCGCCCAGCTCGAGGACCTCGGTCAAGCTCTGGACCTCCTCGAGGGAGAGCAGCCCCGAGCTCTCGATGTGCTCTTGCTGGAGCAAGCCCGGCAGGCCCCAGCGCTTGGGCAAGACCACCAAGGTGTTTCGGGCGGTTTTCAGGACCGTGGGCAAGTCAGCCTCGAGGGAGCCCTCGACCTCCACCGCCGGCTCGATGAGCAGCAGCAGGTTTCCCTGACCCGCGCGCTCTGCGCTGCGATAGCGGCTCACCAGCACGGGAACTCCGCTCTCTCTGAGCAAGCTCACCAGGGCGTCATGTCCAAGCGCCGAGCGGCTAAAGGCGTTGTTCCCTGCCGAGACCGGGGGCTGCGGTGTGCCAAAGATGCCGAAGACCACCGCCGACAGCAGAGAGAGGGTGCCGAGCGCAGCGAGGATGCGCAGCGCGCGCCACTTGGGAGCGGCTTCAGTGGCCGGCACGGCGCTCACGCCTCCTCCTCGAGCGAAGGTCGCAGCTCCTCACACAGGGTGAGGCTTCGTTGGTAGGCGTTGGCGTCGAGCGGTCGCTTGGCAAAACGAAAGAGCTCTGCAAAGCCAAGCAGCTCGTTCATGGCCTGTCGGGGTTCGGCCTGCAAGCTCAGACCTCTGAGCAGCTCCCGCGCCGTCAGAGACTCGCGCAGCAGACTTCGGAGCGAGACGAGGCGCTCGTCCTCGAGCGCTGCGTGCTGGGCGCGGCGCTGCTCTCGTTCGACGAGCTGTGAGAGGCAGCGCAAAAAGAGGGCGTGGACGGCGGCCCCAAACTCACCCCGCGCAGCGAGGGCCTCATAGTCTTGCAAGGCCGCGCTCTGTAGCTCTTCTTCGAGGGCGGTGGGTGTCGTCTCTTCGTCCTCGCTCTGCTCCTCCTCGAGCTCACGCTCTCGGCCACGCCACCAGCGCAGGACCAGCACCAACAGGAGAGCGAGCAGGATGACCAGCACGATGCTGAGCAGCACGCGCAGGAACGCCTCGACGCCGGAGAAATCGAAGCTGCGATGGACGAACTCCTCCTGTTTGGCGGTGCGCTTTCGCGCCCCTGCGGAGCCTCCGGAGCTGGCCCCCCGTGCTTCGCCATCGCTTCCTCCGGACGAGAGCTCGACCTCGTCGAAGTCGGGCAGCGACCAGTGGCGGTCGTCTGGGAGCTTGGTCTGGTAGCTGTCGTCGAGGACGCGGTCCAGGGTCTGCTTGCCCTCGTCGGCGCTGGCGCTGCTCGACGCCAAGAGGAGCAGCAGGGCAGTGCACAGCGTCAGCAGCGCCAAGGCGCATCGGTGCTGCTGCGCTCGCCAAGACACCAGGCTGTGTTCGAGGACAGGAAAAGGCATGTTTGCTATTGCATTGGTTCGCTCTTGGGCACCGACCTCTCGACAGCTGCAGTGGTCGCCCGCCTTCCATGGCGAGCACCCTTCGGGCTTGCTTCGCAGCGACTCTCCGCCACCTGGCCCCGAGTTGCTGCGAACTGTCGAGAGGATGCATGTCCTTCGCTCAATTTCGATTGCATTCGCTCGCTCTCGGGTACCGACCTCGCTCGATGACTCGCGAGGATGGAGCACCCTTCGCTCGCTTTCGATTGCGTTCCTTTCCGGATTGAAGTGCAGAGAACGCAGAGCTGCTGTGGTTCAGATCTCCTCTGCGCTCCTCTGCGAGCTCTGCGCTTGAATGCGTCCATTGCGCCCTGTACGCGACTTCGCGCTTGGGGCAAAACGCGGAGGAGTCTACCCAAAAGCAACGTCATTGTCGCGTGCTTTGACAACAACTTGGGGGAACAGGCCAAGCGCCCAATCGACAAGAAGCTCACCAGCGTCTGTCGCTGAGCAGCATGGCCTCGGCCTCCTGCGCAGGGATGGCCTTCGAAAAATAGAAGCCCTGGGCGTTCTCACAGCCAATTTCCCGCAGCAAGTCGAGCTGCTCGCGCGACTCGACGCCTTCGGCCACCACATCCATCGCCAGGTTGTGTGCCATGTCGATGACGGTCTTGACGATGACCAAGCTTTCGCTGTCGCGACACATGCGACGCACGAAGGACTGGTCCACCTTGACGGTGTCGATGGGGTATCGCCGCAGGTAGCTCATCGAGGAGTAGCCGGTGCCGAAGTCATCGATACTGAGACGGATTTTCTGGGCCTTGAGCTGGGCCAGCATCTGGTCTGCGTACTCGGAGTGCTGCATGATCATCGACTCGGTGAGCTCCAGCTTGAGGCTCTGCTCGGCCACTCCGGTCTCTCGCAGGATCTGGTCGATCTTGGTGCTCAGGTCGAAACGCAGGAACTGCGCGCTCGAGAGGTTGACGCACATGTAGAGGGTGCGGTTGCGTGCGTACTTGCACTGCCAAACGCGCAGTTGTCGACAGGCCTCGCGCATCACCCAGATGCCCAGTGAGTTGATGAAGCCGGTCTCCTCGGCGATCGGCACGAACTCTGCGGGGGAGATCAGCCCCCGGGTTGGGTGCGGCCAGCGCAGCAAGGCTTCGAAGCCCTCGATTTCACCGTTCTCGATGGAGACGATGGGCTGGTAGTAGATGAGCAGCTCTGAGCGTTCGATGGCGGCGCGCAGGTCGGTCTCGAGCTCCATGAGGCGGAGGGCCTTGTGATGCATCGAGGAGTCGAACATGGCGCTGCGGGCTTTGCCTTGGTTCTTGGCGTGGTACATCGCGATGTCGGCATCTCGGAGCAGATCGCCGACCTTGTCGACTTGGCCGTTGCCGATGGCGATGCCGATACTGGTCGAGGTGTAGACGTTGCGACCGTCGAGATCGAAGGGCTCGTCGAGGGCGCGGTGGATGCGCTGGCTGAGCTGCATGGCTTCACGGCTCGAGGCGACGCCCTCGAGCAGAATCCCAAACTCGTCTCCGCCGAGTCGCGCGAGGGTATCCGTGGTGCGAAGACAGGTCGCGATGCGGACGGCGAAGGCACGCAGCAGCTCGTCGCCAGCGAGGTGACCAAGGCTGTCGTTGATCACCTTGAAGCGATCGAGATCGAGGAAGAGCACGGCGAAGCCGAAGTCGGGGTCACGTTGACTATGCTGAATGGCGAGCTTGAGGCGCTCGCTGAAGACGAGGCGGTTGGGCAGTCCGGTGAGGGGGTCGAGCTGCGCTTGGCGGACGAGGGCTTCTTCGTGCTGCTTGCGTTCGGTGATGTCTGTCTGATAGCCGACGACGCGCACCGGTGCGTCACCGTCATGAATGATGAGCCCTCGAGTGAACACCCATCGCCGTTCGCCCGAGGCGGTGATGAGCCGATGCTCGTATTCGAACTGAGCCGTCTCTCCGTTGAGATGGGCAAGCCACCGCTCCTGAAAGCCCTCTCGATCCTCCGGAGCAATGATGCGCTCCCAGTCGTCAGGCGAGCTCCCGAGCTCGCGCTCATCGTAGCCCAGGCTGCGCTTCCAGTGCGGCGAGAAGTGCACGCGCCGGGCCTGGATATCGTATTCCCATAGACCCTCGCGAAGCGCATGCATGGTGGTCGCCAAGGGGTCTGAAGAGGAGCGGGTAAAGCAGTGATTCTTGGAGACCTTGCCAATGGCCACATGGTGGCTGATCTGCGCGTCCGAATCGCGCACGGGGACGATGAGCTTGTTCTCGGCGATGCTGCTCCCGTCCTTACAGCGGCTGACCATCTCCGCTTCGAAGCTCTGTCCTGAGCGAAGATTGGCCCACATGTCGCGAAAGTACTGTGCATCGTGGTGGTCCGAGCGCAGCACCCTTGGGGTCAGGCCCAGAACCTCATCGCGGGAGTATCCAGTGCGCCGTTCGAAAGCGCGGTTGACGTACTCGATAAAGCCTTCAGCATCGGTAATGATGATGCTCTCCTCGACGTGTTCGAGGGCTGCTGCGAAGAGACGCGTGCTGCGCTCGAGCTCTCGGCGCCTCGAGACGTCGGCACAAAAGGCGAGAACCCGCTCGTCGTCGACATTGACCAGGGTGAGCTCGAGGCTGAGCCAGGCACCGCTGGTGCTCTGCAGCGAAACCACGAGGTGGCGGCTACGGGTGCGCATCTCCTCCAGCGCCTGACTCAGGGAGAAGGCATCTTCTGGCCTGAGCAGACCGATGAATGGGCGGCCGCGAAGCTCGGAGGGTGCATAGCCCAGGACGTTGGCAGTGGCCTGGCTCGCGTACTGGATGAGCC
The DNA here is from genome assembly GCA_034002465.1 of Myxococcota bacterium. Taxonomy (GTDB): domain Bacteria; phylum Myxococcota_A; class Bradymonadia; order UBA4248; family JAVFAO01; genus JAVFAO01. The sequence goes on along the minus strand of JAVFAO010000061.1, from coordinate 16,965 downwards.
CGTCTCTGCTCAACATGAGCACCGCCTGAGGGCAGCCATCGAGCAGATGGTCGACATAGTCGGCTGGGTCGATGTTTGATTTCATGGCCCTCCAGGTCGCATGGCGCAAAGCACACGAGGCGGCGTGCATCCCTCATTAGGGTCGTTCTCTCGCGCGAGCGCGTCAAGGGCCGAGGGCTTTTCGCATCCGGCGTTTCGCTTCGCGATGCAGGGGGAACGCGTGCGAAGCCAAGAAAGGCCGCATGAACCCAATCACGTGAGAACCTGCGTCCTGATTGCTGACCTTCGACGTCTTCTTGGCGAGATGGCTGATTTGCTTTGCGTGCCCACTCGATACGTATCGCGTCGCATTTCGGTTTTGTGCGGCTACGAGCTGAAACACCTTCGGATTCGCGTCTTACCCGCATTCTGCCTTGCATTGACAGCCACGTGCCGTCTCCGATCGATGGTCATCCACGATGCCCTGGTTGGGGCGAATGATGATTCGCCCCTACTCCCCCTATGGTCATCCACAATGCATTTTCGTATCGAGCTGCTGTCACTGGCTCCGCGGGGTACAGCGAAGGCTCAACTTGGGTTCTTGCCCTGAGCTGTCGAGCTCGACGAGCACGTGGCCGCCTTTCTCGAGCGCCCCGAAGAGGATTTCATCGGCGAGGGGCATTTTGAGCTCGCGTTGGATGACGCGGGCCAGCGGTCGCGCACCGAAGAGGGGATCGTAGCCCTTCTCCGAGAGGTAGGCGGTGGCCTCGTCACTGAGCTCGACCTCGATTTCTCGTTCACCGAGGCGCGCTGCCATCTCTCGGACGAATTTCTGGACGATGGAGCACATGACCTGCGGGTCGAGGGGCGCGAACATGACGATGCGGTCGAGCCGGTTGCGGAACTCCGGACTGAAGAGGCGCTCGATGGCTTTCAGGCTGCGCGAGGTGTCGAGCTTGGGGATGAAGCCCACCACGTTTTGCTGCATCTCGCGCGCGCCAGCGTTGGTGGTCATGATCATCACGACGTTTCTGAAGTCTGCCACCCTGCCGTTGTTGTCGGTGAGGCTGGCCGAGTCCATGACCTGAAGGAGCACGTCGAAGAGCTGCGGGTGTGCCTTCTCGATCTCGTCGAGCAGCAGCACGCAGTGGGGGCTCTTGCGGATGGACTCGGTGAGCAGTCCGCCGTTGTCGAAGCCGACGTAGCCAGGGGGAGCGCCAATGAGGCGACTAACCGAGTGGGCCTCTTGGTACTCGCTCATGTCGAAGCGGATGAAGTCGACGGCGAGGGCGCGCGCGAGCTGCTTGGCGAGCTCTGTCTTGCCGACGCCTGTGGGTCCGGCGAAGAGGAAGTTTCCGACGGGCTTGTCGAGCTCTCCGAGGCCAGCGCGGTTGAGTTTGACGGTGGAGACCACGGTTTCGATGGCGTCGGCCTGTCCGAAGACGACCTTGTTGAGGCTGTGCTGCAGCTTGGCGAGGCGCTCCTTTTCGGATTCGCCGGCCTTGATTTCGGGCATTCGCCCGAGGCGCGCGACCACCGCCTCGATCTGGGGCAGGTCGATGACGCTGCTTCGGGCCTCGGGGGGCAGGATGCGGTTGCGGGCACCGCTCTCGTCGAGCACGTCGATGGCCTTGTCGGGCAGCTTGCGCTCTTGGATGTAGCGGTGGCTGAGTTGGGCTGCGGCGATCACCGCCTCAGGGACGAAGCTGACCTGGTGGAAGCTCTCGTAGTGTTTTTGCAGCCCTTGGAGAATGGCGATGGCGTCCTCGAGGGTGGGCTCGGCGACGTCGATGGTTTGGAAGCGTCGTCGCAGGGCCGGATCGCGCTGGAAGGACTTGCGGAAGTCATCGTGGGTGGTGGCGCCGATGCAACGCAGCACGCCGTTTTGCAGGGCGGGTTTGAGCAGGTTGGAGGCGTCCATGCTGCTGCCGGTGGTGGAGCCGGCGCCGATGACGGTATGGATCTCGTCGATGAAGAGGATGGCGTTGCGGCGTTTTTCGAGGGCCTTGATGACGCCCTTGAGTCGCTCCTCGAACTGGCCGCGGAACTTGGTACCTGCGAGCAGCGCCCCCATATCGAGGGAGAAGATGTCGAAGCCGGCGATGGCCTCGGGCACCTCATCGTTGACGATTTTTCGGGCGATGCCTTCGACGATGGCGGTCTTTCCGACGCCGGAGTCACCCACCAAGAGGGGGTTGTTCTTTCGTCGTCTGCAGAGAACCTGGAATACGCGCTCGAGCTCTGGCTCACGTCCGACGAGGGGGTCGATGTCGCCAGCGCGTGCGCGTTCGTTGAGGTGGATGGTGAAGCGCTCGAGGGGGTCTTTGCCGCCGTCGGCTTCTTCTTCGTCCTCGTCGGCACCTTCGGTGGCGTGTCGGCGCGTGGGGCGCTCTTCTTCTTCGTCTTCGGGCACATCGCTGCTCGCGCCGTGGGACACCTCCTCGATCAGGTCGAGGCGTTTGACGCCTTGTTTTTCCAGCAGATAGACGGCAGTGCAGTCCTTCTCGCCATACATGGCAATGACCACGTTGTTGCCATTGATTTCGGGGCGGCCAGCGCTTCTGGCGTGCATGACGGCGCGCTGCAGCACTCGCTGGAAAGCGCGGCTTTGCACGGGGGTTTTGGTGCTTTGCTCGGGCAGGGATTCGATGGCTTCATCGAGGTATTTGCTGAGCTCGGCGCGCAGTTTTTTGAGGTTGGCACCGCAGGCGCGCAGGGCTCGTGCCGTCTCCTCGTCATGGCTGAGCGCGAGCAGCTGTTGCTCGAGGGTGACGTACTCGTGGCGTCTTCGCTCTGCTTCGCGAATGGCGGCGTAGAGGGCGAGCTCGAGCTCACGTTGTCCCATCGTCGTCTCACTGTTCTGGGGAGTGGCCTTGGGCCTACTCGGGCTGGAAGGTAGCGCGCAGGGGGAAGCCCTTGGCTTTCGCGCGGTCGTGCACCTGCTCGACCTTGGTCTCGGCGACCTCTCTGGAATAAGAACCGGCCACCCCCTGCCCTTCGTGATGGACTTTGAGCATGATGGCGGTGGCCTCGGAGGGGGACTTGTTGAAGATGCTCTCGAGCACCTCGATGACGAACTCCATGGTGGTGTAGTCATCGTTGAGCAGCAGCACGACGTAGCGCCTTGGTTTGCGTACGCTGCTCTTCTGGCGAGTCTCGACGGCCGAATCGCCATCGTACTCTCTGTCGTCGCTCATGAGCCTACCTCGAAGAAGCAAAGCCGAACAGCAGACGAATGCTGCGGACACGGTTGTAAGCGCCCCTGGGAGCACGTCAAGCTTCGCCGCCTCGGCGGCCAGGGAATGCAAGGCTCGTCGCCGCAATCCCAGTTCTCGCCAAGAGGCGAATTCTCGGTGCGATACGAGTCCGAAGGTTGGCGCCTGGGCGTCGATGTGGGCGAAGGCCTTCCCCTCGCGGGCCCCTTGATGCAGGATACAGCAGCGGCCTTTTCGAAGGAGCTAAAGATGACCTCAGAGCTGACCATACGGCAGATGCAAGCGCAAGTGGACGAATGGGTTTCGCAGTGGGAAGTGGGCTACTTTCCGCCGCTGCTGAACCTCGCGCGACTTCTGGAGGAGAGTGGAGAGCTCGCGCGGGTGCTCGCCCATCGAGAGGGAAAGACACCGAAGGCGGGTGAAGCCAAGGGCGAGCTGGAAGAGGAGCTGGCGGACGTGCTTTTTTGCCTCATTTGTCTAGCCAATCAACATGGAATTAGTCTGGATCATGGCTTCCAGGCCTGTATGCACAAGCTCCGAACACGAGATGCCCAACGATTTCCAGCTCGACGTTGAGCGAAGATCACGTCTCGATCGTGCTTTCGCGCAACCGACAGAGTATTCGTGATCCGGTTGCACCGAAATCGTCCTTCTCCTTTCCCGGAGCTCATGCTAGAGTTTCTGGCGTTGGTCGCGTGCTTTGTTCGTCGTCCAACGCAGTGTAGCGAATGGTTCCGGGGGGGTCGTCCGAAATTGAATTGGCGTGAGATGTGCGTTATTTGGAGCCCGGCTTTGCTGGCTGCAGATGCCGCGAGTCGCCCAAGTCGCCGAGCTGGCGGCCCTGGAGTATGTGGGTGAGCATGATCTGGCCAGAGCAATACGAGCTCCTGCGCACCATCGTCTGGCAGATGAACTCACACCGTGAGCGCCTCGCCAAGCAGGGCTTGTCCCGCCTGGTCTTGGCGCGGGTCGACAGCAGTACCAGCAACCCTGAGCTGCTCTCTCACATCATCGCCGAGAGCCTGCTCAAGCGGGTCGACAGAGCCCTGCACGAGAGCAAGAACATCTACGTCGAGCGCTTCGAGATCCCGCAGATTCGCTTGTTTTACCAGCTGATGCGCGCGATCCCATTCATCGAAGCGGCACACGACGCAGCCAACCAGTGCTTCCTCGAGCATCACCGCGGCGAGCCCGAGCTCTGTCTGCTCGACATTGGCATCGGCCAAGGGCACCAGATGATGCGGCTGCTGACGCAGCTCGACCTGCAACCCTCACCCCCCAAGCGCGTGCGCTTGGTGGGCATCGATCCGGGAATCCTCGACCCGGTGGCACTGCGCGCACAGTTCGATGCACGAGCCCAATCCTGGAGCTTCGACTTCGACTGTGAGCTGCTGCTCGATCCCATCGAGGACTTCGACGCCGCCCGGCTGCGCGCGCTGCTACCGAGCGCGCCGCATGTGCTCTTCATCAACTCGGCCTTCTCCCTGCACCACAGCCCACCCTCCTCCCCCAACTATGCCTCGCGAACCGAGCTGCTCGAGCTGCTCGGTGGACTGCAGCCTCGCTTGCTGATTCTGGGTGAGCCGCACTCGAGCCACGCCAGCGAGGAGCTGGGTGAGAGGCTCGCCGGAGCGTGGCAGCACTTCGGCCACGTCTTCGAGTTGATTGACGAATCGGTCTTCGAGCCCGCATCCAAGCTGACCCTGAAACTCGACTTCTTTGGCCGCGAGCTTCGCGATCTCTTCGGCGTCGCCGAGCCCTTCCGCAGCGAGCGACACGAGACCTACCTCACTTGGCTGGAGCGCTTGACTCGCGCTGGTTTAGTCCCCGCCCGCTGTATTCAACCTAGCCTGGCCCTTCCGGAATCTTGCTCATTCGATGCCAGCGATGGGCTGCTGCGGTTGCGCTATCGCAACGAAGTCATCGTCGCGGTGTTGGCGTACACCGCTCATGCAATGGAGTCACCATGAGTCACGTCAAGCTCCCTGAGGCGCCGACCCAGCAGCTCCTGGTCCATGGCTCAACCCTCTTGGGCTTTGCCCAAGCCTGCAAAAACCTCTCGATCGTCGCGGGCTCCCGTGCCTCCTCGTTGATCAACGCCATCGATCTCCATCAGCTCTATCCCTTCGAGCGCTTGCGAGAGCTCGAGCGCCTCGTCATCGAGTCCTACATCGACTCCGCCCCCATCCTCGAGCGCGTCGGCCAGGAAATGATGCTGCTCTGGTACCACGAAGGTCCAGGAAAAGCCTTTGTGCGAGATGGTGCCGACTTTTTGACCTTCCAATCAGGCTCGCAAGGCTACGCCAGCGTGGTCCACGGCCCCAAAGAGCTGGTCGGCTCCTTCGATCTGCTCAGCCTCGACAGAGAACGCGGTAAAGCGCTGGTCAAGAGCACCACCCCTTTCCAAAAAGACCTCGAGAGAGGCGTGCTGCTGGGCGGCATCTCCGCCCCCAAAGACCTCGACTATATTGACGTCGACAACAGCGCCGATCCTCAGCTCTTCCACGTCACCTTCCACTGACCGAAAGGAGAGGTTCCCATGACGCTCGACGAATGGCTGGCCCTGCCCGATGCTCCCGAGCAGGTCGAACTCTCCCCCAGTGATATGCGCCGCCTCTTCTGGAAGTACAGGGGACTGCTCAAGACCCGAGAGCGGGAGCACGCCTATTGGAGCGCAACCAACGACAATCTGTTTCGAGCCTACGAAAAGCTCGATCACCAAGAGCAGCAGCTCGCCGAAGCCTTCAGCCGACTCGAAGAAGAGCTCGCCGTCGCCAAACAGATCCAATCCGCCCTCATGCCCAGTGGACTCGATGAGCTCGCCCCTCAGCTCGAGCTCGCCGTCTGGCACCAGCAACTCAACGCCGTCGGCGGCGACTACTTCGACTTCTTTGCACCCACCCACGCAGACGCCCAACTGCTCTGCGCCGTCTGCGACATCTCCGGGCACGGTGTCTCGGCCGCCTTGGTCATGGCCTACCTCAAAGCGCTCTTCACCCAGAGCTTGCCTCATTCCGACGAGCCCCGGGCCGTTACGGAATGGCTCAACCAGGTCGCCCTGCCCTTCCTCAAACAAGCGAAAAAGTACGCCACCATCAACTTCGTTCGCATTCGAGAGCAAGAGCTCGACTACGTCTGCGGCGGAGGCTTCGGGCTGCTCATCCACGGCCAAGAATGCACCAGCTTCAACCGCAAGGACCACTTCATCGGCCTGCGCGATCGACCCTTCAGCCAACACACCCTGCCTTTCGTCGCTGGTGATCTGCTCGCCCTCTACACAGACGGCATCATCGAAGCGCAAAACAGCGACGGCCAAGACTACAGTTTGGCGCGCCTCGAACGCACGCTCCTCGCGCACGCCACCTTGCCACTCGACCAAATCCTCGAGCGCTGCAAAGCCGACTACCATTCCTTCCGCTCACACGATGTCGACGACATCACGCTGGTGCTCCTGCGTAGGAGGCAGCGATGAGCGAGCTCAAACAAAGCCACGACACCGAACTCACCTTGCAGTGGCGCATCACCCATCTCGGCAATGTCATGGGTGACCTCAGCAGTCTCGTCGCCAAGCCAGCAGCCGAGCTGGTCGGGGCCTTCTACCCTCCTCGACTCGCCAAGAGGGTCAACTCGGTGATCACAGAGCTCGTCAACAACGCCGTCGAGAACGCCCCCACCGCCGAAGCGAGCGTCGGCGTCGAGCTCCACCTCGACGCAGAACGGCTGCACGTCACCGTCAGCAGCGACTGCACCCCCGAACAATTTCGCGTCGTCAAAGAGCACGTCGAACGCATCCACAGCGCCAGCTCGGCCATCGACTTGCTACGCCAAACACTGGCTGAGCGTAGACGCACCAAACTCAGCGGCGGCATCGGCCTCATCCGTCTCGTCGCCGAGAACAAGTTCCACCTCGACATCTCTTACGATTCGACCGTCTTGGCGGTACACTGCTGGCTGGAGCTCGGAGGGCTGTCATGAAGGTGCTCGCATACGGCGATATCCTCAATCAAGGCAACAGCGTCTTCGCCGCCGTCGCTTATGCCGATGGCGATATGCTCTTGCTCGCTCTGCGCGGGGTCATCAGAATCGAAAACCCCTACCTCTACCTACAGCCCTTCATCGATGAGCTCAGCGCCAAGCTCGCCGAGATCAGCATCGCCAAGGTGGAGCTCGACTTCACCAAGCTGCGCTTCTGCAACTCCAACGGCTTCTACGTCATCATGGACATCGTCGAGGCCATCTATCGCCTCAGCTCGGGGCCCGTCACCATCCGACGCCTCGACGACGACGATTGGCACCAAGAAACCCTCCCCATCCTCGTCGACATCGCCTCCGAAGAGGTCAGCGCACGAACCCGCTTCGAGAGCCAGCTCGAAGCCTGAAGCGAGCACAACGACAGCGCGACCAAGCCCCGCCGCCAATAGACAAGGTCTCGCGACCAGGCACCCCTAAGCTCGAGTGCCACACAAGGCACGCAACACCTGCCCTCTGCGACGCGATCGGCCGCACTGCTCCCCACAGCTGCCGAGTTTGCTTGCATTCCTCTCCGCCATCCGCCAGAACAGGGGATTCCACGCCCGCGAAAGTGGGCCTAACCCTGCGAGAGGCCATGAGCGACGACCAGACCCCCGCCAACAAGAGCTCAGTGCTCAGCTCCTTTCCACGCGTCTTCTGGATCGCCAACCTGATGGAGCTCTTCGAGCGCGGCGCCTACTACGGCATGAACGCCCTGCTCGCCGTCTATCTCTCCGACGTCCTCGGATTTGCGAAAAACAACGTCGGGCTCCTCCAGTCCCTGGTCTACGCCCTCACCTACGTCTTGCCCATCCTGGGTGGGGCCCTCGCCGATCGCTACGGCTACCGTCGAATGCTGCTCGTCGCCTTCTCGCTGCTCGGCGCGGGCTACTTCCTCTCGGGACAGGTCGACAGCTACGGTGCCATCTTCGCCACCCTGCTGCTCATGGCCACCGGCGCGGGCCTCTTCAAGCCCATCATCTCAGGGACCATCGCTCGAACCACCAACGAGTCCAACTCTGGCTTCGGATTCGGCATCTTCTATTGGATGATCAACCTCGGCGCCCTCATCGCCCCTATCCTCGCCGGATACCTCGCCGGACTCGACTGGTCCTACGTCTTCACCGCGAGCGCCATCTACTGCGCCGCCATGCTCTTCGTGGCAGGACTGCTCTACCGCGATCCGCCCAAGCCGGAGAGCACCAAAACCCTCGGCCAGGTCATCGCGGGAGCCGCCATCGTCCTCTCCGACGCCCGTTTCATGCTCATGATCTTCGTCTACTCCTGCTTCTGGATCCTGTACTTCCAGAATTTCGGAACGGTGCTCTGGTACCTGCGTGACTTCATCGACACCACCCCCCTGGACCATGCCGTGAGCAACGCCTTTGGCGCTGTCGGGCTCTCGGTTTCCTTCAAACTCGACGCCGAGTACGTCACCGTGCTCAACGCAGGGACCATCGTGCTGCTGCAAATGCTGGTCAGCCGCATCGTCAAGCAACGCAAAGCCCTGCCCACCATGGTCGCCGGCATGGCCATCGGCTCCATGGGCTTCCTCTGCCTCGCGCTCTCCAGCTCCGTTTGGGTCTTCGTCCTTGGTATCGTCGTCTTCTCCATCGGCGAGATGACCGCACACCCCAAATACATCAGCTATGTCGGCATGGTAGCGCCTCAGGAGAAGAAGGCGACCTACATGGGCTACGCCTTCCTCTATGGGGTGGTCGGCTCGCTGGTCGGCTCCAACGTAGGCGGCGAGCTCTACCAGCACTTCATCACCCCCGTGGTCGGAAGCAGCGCCGCAGAGAGCACCACCTTCCGCTTCTGGCTCGGCTTCGCGGTGCTCGGTGTGCTCGCAGGCGGCGGACTGGTGGTCTACAACCACTTCTTCGGCACCGATACCGCCGCCACACGCAAACGCGCGCGCACTGTGCTGCTCGTCGTCTACGCTCTGCTGACGGTGGGCTCCATCGCCCTCTTCGCGCTGCAGTTCGATCCCTCCAAGGCTTTCCCCATCAAGACCGCCGTGCAGGCCGGCATCATGCTGCTCATTGGCGGTGGGGGCTTTATGCTGCTCATCCGCGCCAAGACAGAAGAAGCCGACCCAGAAGCAGAGGCCTGACAGCGCTGACACCAGCGCCCCAAGTTGCTGCACGTGTCCAAGGAGGGCGGACACGCAGGTCCGCCCCTACTTGTCGATTGGACACTTGGCCGGTGCCCCCAAGTTGTTGCGTGCCATCCCTGGCACGCACCCTTCGGGCTGCCTTCGCAGCGAGTCTCCGCCTCCTGGCTGCGACTTCTCGTAGATTGGGCGCTTGGCCTGTTCGCTCCACTTGTTGAGCGCCGTCCCTGGCGCGCACCCTCCGGGCTTGCGTCGCGGCGAGCGCGCACTGGTGTTTGCCCGTTCAGCAGACGCCTGGCGCTCCCTGAGATGAACGTCCTCCCCAAAGCACTCGCTTCATCAATCTGACGAGGGCTGTACAAGACAAACTTGATCTCCTATCGTGTTCTGGCGCTCACGCACCGCGCTCTTTGGCCAGATGCTTCCTCCCCACCATGTCGAAGCCACGGATTGAGCTCGCAAGCCATGACGGGAACGCGCTCGAGAACTCGACAGCCACGCCTTGGCATCTGGTATGTTGTCACCGCGCTGCTCTTGCTGCTTTGCGGCATGCTGCTGAGCTGCTGGGTCTGGCTCAAGAGCGAGGAACGCAATCGTGAGGAGGCACTGAACCAAGCCGCTGTCGTGGCCGCAGCGATGGATCCGCAGGTCGTCAGAGAGCTGCGCGGCTTGCCCTCGGACAGCGAGCTGCCGGCGTATCAGCAGCTCAAGCAGCAGCTCATCGATACCCGAAGCCTCTTCCCCTCGACCCGCTTCATCTACTTGCTGCAACAAAACAGCGCTGGCGAGGTCGTCTTCCTCATTGACTCGGAGCCCCTCGCATCACCCGACGAGTCCCCGCCTGGCCAGGTCTACGCCGAAATCCCCCCGAAGCTGCGCGCGCTCTTCGAACGCGGCACAGACACGCTCGAGGGCCCCTATTCCGACCGCTGGGGCAGTTGGGTGACCGCCGCTGTCGTCATCCGCAACCCCCACGACCAAACCGTGCTCGCAGTCCTGTGCGTCGACCTCGACGCTCGAGACTGGCAGCAACGCAAGCTCGCAAACGCCCTACCTCCCCTGCTGGTCATGCTCTTGCTGGCGCTCTTGCTGCTCGTCCTCTCACGGCGTCGTCGTCAGCAGCCTTCAGCCTCGCGCAAAGCGCCCTGGATACGACCTGAGGCAGGCCTGACCGGGGTCTTTGGCATCACCCTCAGCCTCTTTCTCGCCTGGACCGCTGACCAGCACGAGCTCATCTCTCAACAGGCGGCATTTGCTCAGCTTGCGTCGCGCCAGAGTGAATCCGTCGCCGATCAACTCCACGACATCCAAGACATCGAGCTCGAGGGTCTGGGCCGTTTCATCGAACAGAGCGATTCCCTCAGCGGCGAAGCTTTCCAGCACTATACGGGCTTCCTCAGCTCCGTCCCCTCGGTACGCTGCTGGGCGTGGCTCGAGGCCCTCCCAGAAAGCCAGCGGCTACCCACAGGGCAAGGCTGGCAGAGTCCCTGGGAGTTTGACGCCAACGGTCAAAGGGTGCCCGCAAAGGCGCGCGCAGTCCATTTCCCGCTGCGTTTCGCCTCGCAAGGCTCGGTGGGCTGTCAGCGGATTGGTTTCGACCTGGCTTCCCAACCCCTGTTGCTCGCTGCGATGCAAGCTGCAACAGCCTCGCGACGAAGTCGAAGCCAGGAGGCGGACACTCGCTGCGAAGGCAGCCCTAAGGGTGCGTGCCATGAATGGCACGCAACAAGCGTGGTGAGCCAAGCTCTGCCCAAGGACGCAACGGGCTCCAGTCAGGAGTTGGAGGTGCTCGTCTTTCGCCCGGTGTTGGATGCGAATGATTCCCTGCGCGGCTTTGTCATGGCCACCATCCAACTCTCGGAGCTGCTCGAGCGGCAGCAAGACTACGAGGCCCTGGCGATGCAAATCGACCTCTATCGTGGTGGCCTCGGCCCTCAACGCCTGGCCAGCAGCATCAAGCCCGAGTCCAAGCCTCGGCTAACGATGCGGACTCCGGTCCTGAGCTTCGGAGCCCTCTTCGCCATCACCGCCGAATCGGGGCCGGCATTCGAGCGCTACCACCCGAGGATTGCTGGCCTGGTGACCGGATTGCTGGGATTGCTGCTGACAGCAAGCGTCGCCCTCGTTCTGGGCTTACTCGTTCACAGAAGAGAGCAGCTCGAACAGGCAGTTCGAGAACGCAGCCAGCGACTCAGAGAGAGCGAGGAGCGGCAGGCAGCGGCGCTTCGCTCCGTGGGCGACGGCGTGATCGCCTGCAATCTGCAAGCGCAGATCACCAACATGAACGCAACCGCCGAGAAGCTCTGCGCCGTCTCCCTATCGGAGGTGCTAGGACTCGCCATCGACGAGGTCTACTGCGTACGCGGGCTCGACGGAGAAGCACGCAAGCATCACCCCGTCGCGCTCGCCCTCGAACAGGGTCTGAGCAGCGGCCTCGCGGAGCCCGCTGAGCTCGTCGCCCGAAGTGGCGAGCGCTATCAGATCGCCGACAGCTGCGCTCCCATTCACGCTCAGGATGGGAAAGTGATGGGGGCGGTCCTGGTTTTTCGAGATCTGAGCGAGGACTTCGCCCGACGCGAGGAGCTCCTCGCCAGCGAGCGACGCTTCGAGCAGCTGGCCAAACAGAATCGGACCATCATCTGGGAGCTCGACCAAGACGGCGTCTTCTCCTACGTCAACGACGTCGTAGAGGATGTGTTGGGCTATCGCCCCACCGACTTGGTGGGCTCGCGCAGCTTGCTCGAGCTGCATCCATCGGATGGTCGCGAAGACTTTGCTGCTTGGCTCGAGAAGGCCTGCGCGGAAGCGGAGCCGGTGCAGCTCGAACTTCGCTTGCTCGCCCACGACCAACGGCTGCACTGGTTGAGCGCCAGCGCCGCGGCGCGTCGTGAAGGCGAACAGCTCTGCGGACTGCGCGGCAGCTTGGTCGACATCGGCGAGCGCAAGGCGGCAGAGCTCGAGCTGCGCTCTCAATCGCGCTTTCAGCAGCTGCTCACGCGCATCTCGGCGCACTACATCAGCGTTCCCATCGACAGAGTGGACGAGGTCCTCGCGACGTCACTTGCCGAGCTGGGAGACTTCGTGGCGGCAGACCGGGTCTATCTCTACGACTACGACTTCTCCCTTCAGGTCTGCAATCGCCCGTATCAGTGGAGCACTCAGGACACCCCTTGCGTCGATGACCAAGTGATTGTCGCGCTCAGTTTCAGCGCCCCCTGGCAGCAGGCCCATCGCGCCGGGCAGTGTATTCATGTCCCGAAGCTCGAGCTCTTGGACGAAGACCATCCCTATCGACGATTGTTGGCAGCTTCTGGTGTCGTCTCTTTGCTCGCAGTGCCGCTGATGGTCGAGGCGCAATGCATTGCCTTCGTCGGCTTCGAGCACCTGAGCACAGCCAGAACCTACTCGGAGCCGGAGCTCAGGCTCTTCGAGCTCTTCGCTCAAGTCTTGGTCAACCTGCGCAAACGCCGCGAAATCGAGGAAGAATTGCGCCTGAGCCGAGAGATTGCCGAGCGCGCCAATCTCGCCAAGACAGAGTTTCTGGCCAACATGAGCCATGAGATCCGAACCCCCATGAACGGGGTCATCGGGATGACAGGGCTGCTGCTCGATAGCCCCCTCTCCCAAGAACAAAGGCGGTTTGCCGAGATCGTTCGGTCGAGCGCCGAGTCCCTGCTCCTGCTGCTCAACGATCTGCTCGACTTTTCCAAGATGGAAGCGCGACGCGTCCAGCTCGAGAACCTCGACTTCGACCTGCAAGCCCTGCTCGACGAGCTCCTGCTGAGCGTGGGCTTGACCGCCCAGGAGAAAGGACTGGAGCTGCTCTGTTCCGTCGATGACACCATCCCAGGACGGCTTCGGGGTGATCCTGGTCGCATCAGACAGCTCCTCACCAATCTGTTGGGTAACGCCATCAAGTTTACCGCCAAGGGCGAGGTCGCGCTCTTTGTCGAGCGAGCCTCCCCACAACGACGCCACCCAAGCGGCCAGGATGAACTGGTGCTGCGTTTCGTGATCAAGGACACGGGCATCGGCATCCCCGCAGACAAGCAGAGCCTGCTGTTTCAGAAGTTCAGCCAGGTCGACGCCTCCACCACGCGACGCTTCGGCGGCACCGGCCTCGGCCTGGCCATCTGTAAGCAGCTCGCCGAGCTCATGGGCGGCCGGATCGGTGTCACCAGTGAGGAGGGCAAGGGCTCGAGCTTCTGGTTCACCGTCGTCGTCAGTGTCTCCCCTCAGCAACAGGAACGCTCGCTGCGCGACGACGCCAAGCTCAAGGGGCTGCGCGTTCTCTTAGTCGATGACAACGCGACCAATCGCATGCTGCTCTCGACCAAGCTGGCCGCCTGGCAGGTGTGCGTCACCGAGGCCACCGACGGCACAGACGCTCTGCGGCAGCTCGATACCGCGATGCGCGACAACGCACCCTTCCACATCGCGCTGATTGACATGCAGATGCCCGAAATGGACGGCATCATGTTGGCCCGCCTGATTCGGGCAGAGGCTCGCTTCGAGCAGCTGCGAATGGTGCTGATGACCTCGCTCGGCACCAGTGCCGACGCGCTGCGCCTGGGCGGGCTCGGTTTCGCGGGGCATGTCTGCAAACCCATCAACCCTCGAGAGCTGCGGGCTGTGCTCGCGCTCTGCCTGGTGGATGCACTGCCAGCCCGGCGAGACATCATTAATCGCTTGGGCCCACGTCAACACCTCGGCGCCTTCGCCAACTGCAAGACCAGAATCCTCATCGCGGAAGACAACATCACCAACCAGCAAGTGCTGCTGGGGATGCTGCGCCGCTTCGGGCTCAGCGCCGAGGCCGTCGCCAACGGGGCCGAGGCTGTCCGCGCGCTGCACGAAATCCCCTACGAACTCGTGCTGATGGACGTGCAGATGCCAGAGATGGACGGCTTGACCGCCACCCGCACCCTGCGCGCCGACGCGTCCACCGCAAAGCTCGTCATCATCGGCTTCACCGCACACAGCGCCGCCCACGAGCTCGCCGCCTGCACGGAAGCCGGAATGGATGATGTGCTCAGTAAACCAGTGACCCCCGATATGCTGCATGAGCTCTTGCAGCGCTGGCTACCTCAGCTCGAACAACGCTGCGCCGCCCTCGCCCATGGCGAAGCCGACAACACACGCTCGAATGCCGACGAAGGCGACGCTTCTCGAACTTCGACGACAGGTGCTGCGATTGCGTCGCCCAAAAAACCCGAACGCATCCACTCCATCTTCGACCTCTCGGCCCTGCTCTCGCGCGTGCTTGACGATCAGGAGCTGGCCAGAGACATCGCCCGGGCCTTCATCGAGGACATGCCGGAACAACTCGACATGCTGCGCCAGTGTTGCCACACTGGGGAGCTGGGGGCTGTGCGGGCTCAGCTTCACAAGATGAAGGGCGCTGCCGCCACCATCGGCGCGGCCTTCATGAGCGAGGAGCTCGCCAAACTGGAGCAAGAGTGTGCAACGCCGCTGTCGACCGCGCAGCTCGCTCACGTCGAAGCGGCCTATGAGGAGCTCCGCAAGGCCATCTTGGCGTCTCTGCTCGGCCACGGGTAGACGCGCTGGACGTCCTGGCGGGTGCTCGGGGGCTCGTCAGGCAACAGGAGGAGAGCTCGAAGATGCGAATTCTCGTCGCCGAAGATGACCGAACGTCCCGCGATCTGCTGCTGCTGTTGCTCGAACGTGCCGGCCATGAAGTCGTGGTCACCGTCGATGGCCGTCAAGCTTGGAATGCCGCCCAAGCCCCCGACGCCCCAAAGCTGCTCATCCTCGACTGGATGATGCCCGAGCTCAGCGGCCCCGAGCTGTGCAAACGACTGCGTGCGCTTTCCGTCGAGTCTCCGCCCTACATCATCCTGCTTACTGCCCTCAGCGAAAAACGCTACGTCGCCGAAGGTTTGGATGCGGGCGCCAACGACTATCTGTCCAAACCCGTGGACCCTCTCGAGCTGCGGGCACGCGTCGACGTCGGCGAAAGAATGCTCAAGCTTCACGAGCAGCTCGTCAAACGCAACCAAGAGCTGCAAGACGCGATGACGCAGATCAGAACCCTCCATGGCATCATCCCCATCTGCTGCCACTGCAAGCGCATCCTCGATGATCACAAGTACTGGCGCCGTATCGAAGAATACATCACCGAACACACCGACGCGCTCTTCTCACATGACCTCTGTCCCGAGTGCGAACTCAAATATTATTCCAATGTCTGAGCGGATGGTGCCAACGAAAGGCTACAGAGCCATGAGACAAGAGACTGAAAGAATGGAGCTCTCACAGAGCAGAACGAGCCTACACACAGCAGCCAAGAGCAGCGCTGCCCCTGTGCTTCTCTCGAGCATCCTGCTCTTGGCTTTCTGTGCCTGTGAGCAGGCAGAGCCGCACAGCACCAACGAGCTCATTGACACCGACGAGCTCAGCGACAACGTCGAGCTCAGCGACAACGTCGAGCTCAGCGACAACGTCGAGCTCAGCGACAACGTCGAGCTCACGGACTTCACCGACACCTTTCCCGATGAAGACCAGCTCGAGCCGTCTGCGCTCTCCTGCCACAGCCAATGGCCGCCGCAGGTCTACGCGCGCTCAGGCGAGCCGAGCGAAAGGGTCTACGCGCGGGTCTGGATGGAGGGCGTGACACCCAGTGATGGCGTCGACACCAGACTCGAGGTTCAGCTCGGCTACGGCCCGGCAGCTCAGCAGCCTTCTGCCGCCACGTGGACCTGGGTTGATGCCGAATACAACCCGTTCTGCGATTGCGGCAGTGCAGACGAGTGGATGGGTACACTGCATTCGGAGCTGACGGGCAGCTTCTTGTGGGCAGTACGGGCACGCTACGATGGGCAGGCCTGGATCTATGGCGACCGCGGCGATGAGGGGCGCCTGGGGAGTCAAGATGGGTTCTCGCCGCAGGACGCCGCCCGTTTCGAGGTGCTGGAGCAGAACATGAAGGTCATGAGCTTGAATCTTCGTTGCCTGATGGATGACTGGGACGCGCGCCTTCCCCTGTTGGCAGCAGGCTTGGTCGAAGAAGCCCCTGCTCTGCTGGGTCTACAGGAGGTTTGCGCGGAGCCTGGCGGACGGGACAACCTCGTCGAGCTGCTCGCCGAGGTCGAGCGCCGGGGTGGACCTCGATACCAGGTCAGCCGCGCCCGCACACACCTCTCTTGGGATCGCTACGACGAGGGCATCGCCGTCGCCAGCGTCTATCCGCTGCTCAGCGAAGAGAGCATCGAGCTGCCGATGGGCACTTTTCCCCGCAAAGCCATCTTGGTCCGCGTCAATGACGGCAATGGCACGCTGCTCTTCGGCAGCACCCACCTCGACCACAAAGATGCCGCCACCCGCGAGCTCCAAGCCCAAGGCCTCGCGGACGCCATCGTCGCGCGGGAGCAAGGCCTGCCCGTCGCGCTTACCGGTGACTACAACGAAGGCCCTGGGGCTGGCGTCGAGCGCGTGATGAGCCCGCTCTTCACCGATGTCTGGCGAGCCCTGCACCCTGCCGAGCCAGGCCACACCTTCCCCTCGTCGGCACCGAGCTCGCGCATCGACTACGTCTGGCTCCGTCCCGCCTCGACCTCAATTGAGCCCATCGCAGCTCGCCGGGTGTATTCCGAACCTGCAAACGGAGTGTATGCATCGGATCAC